>NZ_JBIUCG010000008.1:0-294539 GCF_044548645.1 Nocardia sp. NPDC051929
CGGCCATCGGCGCCACACCCGCCACCAACTCCGGATCCACCAACGGCTCCGGCTCCGGCTCAGGCTCCCGACCCACACCCCCACCCGGCGCCGCCCCCACCCGAGGAGCCACCACACCACCCGGTTGACCAGGCACGTTCACGCCCGACTGCTGGCCAGGTACGCCCGCCAGGCTCGCCGGGGGTGGACTCGAAGCACCGGCCTGCACAGCAACACTCGGCCCCCCAGGAGGCCCCGGCTGCCCGGCACCGCTGGAGGTACCGGATGCAGGAGCGCCCGGCTGGCCGGGCGGCGGGGGACCGCTCGGCAGTCCCGGCGCAGCCGTGCCCGGTCGTGACCGTTGCTGATCCGGTCGGCTCGACCACGGCGTCGCGGGCCCGGTCCGCTGATCTTCCGCCGTTTCCGGCTCTTTTGCTTCGACCTCAGCGGGCCAGATTTCAGCAGAGGTCATGACCTTCCCCCGGTTGTCTGTGGCCATCGGCGGATAGAGGACGCCCGAGCGGTAGCTTCGAGCAACGGGTGGCAGATGTTCATCCGACCCTTCCTCATAAGTCGCTGTGAACTGGTTGGCAGCCTGGACATTTCGCGCTCGTCAGTGTAGATGGATGCGGTCCGGCCCTTCCGGTTCTACCAGCGTCGCACTTCCCCGAGTTGGGAAGCCTCGACAATGAAGACGTCGAAAGTAGGTCTCACTCATGGTCGATCGTCGCGTATGCCCGCTCCGGTCGATGGTGAGGGGTTCGATCGAGAGGCGGACTTTGCCGTGGTGAGGCACGGGCCTTGCGAGCCTTCGGCCCAGGTGGTGTCGATCGCAATGAACGCAGGTGAAGACTGGACGGCCGACCGTCATGGACCGGCACTCCGCCTAGCATCCGGAAGGTGATCTCATGGGCTTCTTCGGTATTCCATGGAAGGATGTCGCCAAGTTCGCGGTGACCACAACGGCCACCGTCGCCGGTGGCGCGGTCGGATCGCTTATTCCCATTCCGGGGGTCGGCACCACGTTCGGCGCCATGGTGGGGTCTTTCGCGGCGGAGACGCTTTGGGACGGCATCTCGACCGGCAACTGGGGTGACGCAGCTAGTAGAGGCGCCGAATCCGCCGCCTTCTCGCTCCTCGGAGGCGGGGCCGGTGGTGCCCTCCGGGGTGCGGTCGCGACCATGGGGGGCCGAAATCTGGCCGCACGGGCACTTTCGGGCGCGTTCAGCCCGGCTGTCGCGACTACGAGGGCCGTGACGGGCAATGCGGCCCGAGGTTGGTTGGCCGGTGCCGGTGTGGCGGCCGGTATGTCGAGCTTCCGGCCCGGTGCGGGGCCGCCTCCGCCGAAAGAGCCGCAAGCTGTTCCGGACAAGCTCCCGGTGCGTCCGGCGGGTGTGGAATATCGAGGCACTAGTTCGGCCGCGCTGGTGTCTCCATGAGCGAGGACATGCCGACCCTGTATGTCCCGGACGTATATTCCAAACGGTGGCCGGCGGAGCGGCTCAAGCTCTATATCGCGGTTCATGATTTTCTGGAAGTAGATAAGGGCGACGACAAGTGCCTGCACACGACTCTCCAGATGGGCTGGGAATATCTCGGTAAGGGCAACGCGGAAAAAATGCCGATCAAGGCGCCGGTGCCGCAGGTCGACCTGAAGAATTATTCGGTCAGGGCTGCCGTCTTCGAAGACTACGCGATGGTAAACGACAAGCTGGTGAACACTTTCGAGAAGATGGAGAAGCGGGACGTCGGGGTCGCGAAAAAGGTCCACAATTCGAAGGTCTCCGTAGAGACCGCCAGAGACGGCTATAAGAACAAACTCATTCCATATCTCAACACCCAAGCCGCGGCTCCGCCCCCGGATCTGGATGAAAACCGTCATGTCATGACGTACGTCACCGAAGGTTGCGAAAAGTCTCTGCAAATCACGAACACCACGAAATCCGAGCAGGAAGACATCGCAAAAGACATCAAAGGTGATTCCGACGAGACCGACAAGATGACCAAGGACCTCCAGGATCGGGTGAAGGCGCTGGAGACGGCCGCGGCCAATCCGACGGGGTATCCGCAGAACGTCGACACGTCGAACTACCCCACGACCGGCAATAACCAGACGACCCCGCCTGCCGTGGACAACAGCGGCTTCCCCACCGGCCTGGACAGTCTCGACGACCCGACTTCCGGCACGACGCCGGCAGATCTGAACGGCACCGGTACGGACCGCACCGGTCTGAACAATCAGACACCCAACGGTATCGACCCCACCGGAACCACGCCGGGCGTGACGACACCCGAGACTCCGAGTGTGCCGTCGCCGGCCGCCACGTCGCCTGCGAGTTCCGGCCTGGACGCGATGTCCATGCTGCCGTTGATGTTGGGGACACTCGGGAATCGTTTCGGCGCTGACACGGACCTGAACAGCCGCCGCGCGGCGCTGGATCCGCGTCGCTACGACGACGAACTCGATCCGGTGTACCCGCAGCAGGTCGCGTCGCCGACCGTCGCGCAGCCCGCGGCCGCACAGCCTGCCGCGACGGCCCCCACGACGCAGCACACCGGCGCGCCGACCGGGACGACGACTTCCACACAGCCCGCGGTGGCGCCCGGTCGGACACCGGGTGCGGACGGCAGCGTGGTCTACACCTTCCCCGACGGACGCACGCAAAAGGTTTCCGCGATGCGCGCCCAAGTCCTCGACGCGGCGTTCGGCAACAAGAGCGGCACCGACGCGCAGAAGGCGTACGAGAAGACGTCGTCGAAGTGGTCGGACAAGAAGCAGATCGGCGCTCCCATCGATCCTTTCCAGGCGATGACCGGAGACGTCGGTATCTGGGAGAAGCGCACGGCGGTTCTCGTGGTATTCCCTTCCGACACGGGTGGCACGATGGAAGTCATCGTCGACGGCGAGCTGAAACCGTGCAATCCAGCTGAGATGTCCGACAAGGCAGGAGAATTCGGTGCGTTCCAGGGGTTCGTGCACCCGAAGGACACCGATGTGACCGCGCCGGTGGACGGGGGCGCGCCCTCGGCGACGCCGGGCACGGCCGATCAGTCCGCGAACGCGGCAATGCCGGTTGTCGCGGTACCCGCGGGCTGATCGCGCGAACAATGTGGCAGCGGCAGACGAGGATAGGAGGTCGCGATGGCGCTGAATGTGGATCCGCAGGAACTCGTCGCTGCGGCGTCGAAACTCGCCGGGGTGGCGCGCGATACCGGGGCGGCGATACCCGGCGGATGGGTGGTACCCGCGGGAGCTGACCCGATTTCCGCCGCGGCGGTGCCGCAGCTCAACGCGCAAGCCGCGTCTCTGCTCAATGGCATGGCGGGTGTTCTCACCGATATCCAGCGCACCGCGTACAACATCGGCACGGCGGCAGCCGAGTACACCGCGGGCGATGACGAGGGCGCACGGGCCATCAACGGCAGCGGCGGTGAACGCCTGGCCAATCCCGTCGGCGATGTCCAGGAAATCGGCCAGCGGCGCCCGCCCGCGCTGAGGTTCCCCGTCGCGGGGGGCGCCGTCGACCCGTTGACCTTCGCCCAGCAGTTGCACTCGGGTCCCGGGCCGGGCGCGGCGAAGGGATTCGCGGACGCGTTGCGCAAGTTCGCCGGAGGACCGCACCTCGCGGTCGTCGACGGAGTGGACTCGGCGACGCGGTCGATGCAGCACTGGGAACCGGTCGGCGCGAAGGCGGCGTCGGAACTCGGCCGGCGCCGCGGATGGCTCGACCAGCTCGGCACGGGTCTCGGTCTGCTGGCCGACGGAATCGACACCTACAGCGACGCATTCCGCACCGCGAAAGCGAAACACCCCACGCCGGAAGAGATCATCGCCGCGCGCAAGGAGCTCCTCGCGGCGATGCGCTCCAAGAACGAAGTCGGTATCCAAGCCGCGCTGGCGAAATTCAACGAACAGAACGCTCGTTCGGCGGAGACGATCACCGGGTATTCCACCGAGGTCGGCTCGAAGGTCGGCACCGGCAAAGGCACCGGCGATGGCAAGGGAAGCGGTAACGGTGACAGCAGCGCGTTGAGCCAGATGCTGCCCGCCTTGATGAGTGCGATGACTTCGGCCGGAATGCCACTGAGTCAGCTCGGCAAGTCGGATCCGTCGGAGGCCTACGACGACTACGGCGTCGATGACTACGGTTACGACGATCTCGGCATTCCCAGCGGCCTCGGGACGGGCAGCCCGAGCGGGATGCCCGCCGGCAGTCCAGGTCTCGGCATCCCGGATGTCGAGGCCGAAACCGTCGCGGCGACCGCTCTTCCGGTGGCCGCGGCGGCCAGTCTGGGGTCGGGCATGCCCCGCACGGCGGTCATCGAACCACTCGCCGCGTCGTCGGCCGCAGGGGCAACTGCCGCGCGTGGCGGATCGCCGATGATGCCGTACATGCCGATGGCGCCGGGTATGGGCAACGCGGGAGGCAATGGCAACGACCGCAACCGAGTCGTGGCGTGGCATCCGGACCGCTTGATGTATGTCGATGACACACCGCACACCGAAGCGGTGATCGGCGAACGGCCGACCATAGCCCCGACCGTGACCCCGCCGACGCCCGGCCCGGGCAACCAGACACCGACCCAATCCGGAGGTAACGCATGAGTGAGCGCAGCGAGGTGGAGCCATGAGTTCCATCCACCCGGACGTGCAGGCGGCTTTGGACGCCGCCCGCAATCTGCGGCACCGGATCGCCGAGATGCGGGAGAAGATCGACAACATCAGGGCGCGCAGGCCGTCGCCCAGCGGCGCGGTCATCCCGGAAGTCGACGCGATGGGCAGGCTGACCGACCTCTACCTCGCGCCGGGCACCGCTGCTCGGCTGACCTGCCCCGAACTGGTCACCGAGATCATGGCCGCCATCCGGGAGAGCACCGCCGACGCGGCACGGCAGTACCAAAGCGTCATGGAGAACCCCGTCGACGCGGCCGAGCCGATCGCCACCGCTTCCGGGCAGGCAGGATGACCGAGCCGGCCCCGGACGTCACCGTCGCGGACACGGTGCGGTGGCTGCACGACGAGGGGCTGGTCCGTCTGGCCGGGGTGGCGGACGGCATTTCGGAGACGATCGTCGCCTACACGATCGATATCGCCACCGGAACCGTCTCGGCGCACCCGGCGACCGGCGGCGCGGTCGGTGCGGACGTGGTGTCCCTGGCCGCCGACGATCTGCCGTACCCGGCGGGCACCGCCAGGCGTCTGGTGATCGCCGGTGTCACGAATACGGATTCGGTTCTCGTGGTCGACTTGGCGGCCACCCTCACCATCGCGATCAACGCCGACCATCCCGAGCAGGCGGCTCGCTCGTGGGTGCTGCAACTGCTGTTGAATCCCGAGGTCACCATCACCACCAACAGCGCGGACGTCGCGATCGGAACCAGCGCCCGGCTGCGGCAGAGCTTCATTCCCGGCGGCGGCGCGACCTTGATCAACGTCGACGACACCCGCCCGCCGCTCACGGCCGTCACCTTGAACGCGACCACCGATGGTCCAGACCATCTCGATGTGGCCACCGACGGCACCGGTGAGATGTATCTCGGCGCCCGGTTCTGGCAGTTGCGCCAAGTCATGCGCATCGAGGACTCCGCGTGGTCCGCGCTGGCAGCGCGTCTGGAATCGGTGTCCGACGAAGCCGACTACTTGATCGATCCTCGCCCCGGCGAACGAATCTCGGAGAGCAGCCGATGACCGACATGCACTCGTTCCAGGTCGATGACTTCGATGTCGACGACGACGGTGAGCGCGAAGCCGCCCCGCCGGACTGGCGGAACCTGACCTACGAGGTGTTCAACCCCGATCACACCGTCGGCGTCGGGTGCGACCGGGACGGGGAGATCATCGGCCTGTACATCACCGATGACGCCCGCGACAACGGCGACGAGTGGCTGGCGTCCCAGATCGTCAAGCTCGCGCGGTTGGCGCACGCGAAATCGCGTGTGGGCCTGCGGGCCGAGATGGAGTACAAGGGCACCCGTTCCTACACGATCGACTCGTTCGATCTTCCGACCGAGGCGTCGTATCGCGCCATGGAGGAATCCGAGTTCCGACGCGACACCTGAGTGCCGACCGCCGCAACGGCGAGACAGGACAGCGACAATGACCGACAGACTCGACACCGACCCGCCGCACGAGGTGATCGCCACCGCCTACAAGTGGGGGACGGCGATGACCACGACCGGCGGTCGGGCGAAAGGGACCGTCGACGGCTTCGTCGCGCCGCGGCGACCCGAATCGGAGCTCGACCGCCAACTCGTGGCGAAAACGGAGTGGATCAGGACCACCTTCGAGCGTGCGGTGCGTGCCAACGGCCGCCGGGCGGAGGCGACCACGCAGTTCGCGGCACGGATCTCCCACGCGCACGGTGACCACGATCGAGAAGGCGGCGCCGCGGTGCGTAGCGCCGAACCCATCTGACTCGCTGATGGAACCGGAGCGCAGCAGTCCGTACTGGACCGAGATCGTCAAAGACAACTGGCCGGCGATTTCGCCGGGAGACTGGGATGCGCTCGAACGTCTCGCGCGCGACGGCGCGGCGGGGTTGGATCTGCTCGAGGCCGACGGCAAGCGCCGCGACTTCGACGAACGGGTTCGCGCCAGCGCCGCTCTGGACCCGATCAAGGACGAGATGCTGCGCCAGAGCAAGAATCCGCAGGCGTTCGCCGACGCCTTGGAGGCGGCAGCCGACACCTTTCGCTTCTTCTCCGACCTCGTCTACCGGACACGCCACAAGATCCTGGACGTGGTCGATGAGGCCACCCGGAGGATCAACGCGACGAAGCGGGCCGCCGCGGCGGAGGAAGACGAAGCCGACGCCCAGGCGATCCGGAACCGGATTCCCGGAATAATCAACGCCGCCCGGGACGACGTCGAGGATATCGTCCGAGCCGCGCTCGGCGCGCTCGGCCCGAACGACCTGCCCAGTTTGAATCGGATCGGCGATGCGCTGAACCAGCCGGGGCCTTGGGAGCCGGAACACCGCAGGGCGCACGACCACAGCGGTGGCGACCACCAACAGAACCGTCCCGCCACGGATCACTCCGGCAGCCCACGGCAAGACGGATCACCGCGGGTGAACGGGCCGAAGGACGATTCGCCGGTTGCGGTGTTCCCCGGAAAAGTCGATCATCGACCGACTGTGGACCCGGGCGAGGTGCTGTTGCCCGGTGACGAACTCGGGCAACAACCGAATCCGGAGCCGGTGCAGGACACTCCGGTCGTCCCTTCGGCGACGAACCCTGTGCCCGACCAGCGCACGCCCGGTGGGACGACGACCGTCCCCGTGAGCAATTCGCCCGGTGGGGTCCTCGACAACGGGCCCGGTCTACCTGCCGCGAGTGGCGCGCCGCGCACACACATCACCGACAGCGAGCCCCTGGCTTCGCATGACGATGTGCCGGAGGACGGCCACGACCAAGGTGTGCCCGGTGCGGACGCACACGGTTCACACGGAAGGGACCAAGATGTCTCGGTCGATAGAACCGAGTCCGCGAGTCCCGACCGTTCCACTACCGTTTCCGCGGCGGAATCGCACGACACCGTCGCACCCGACCAGATCACCGGTTCCTCCGTGCCCGGGGCCGACCCGGTCGCATCGGCGCCACCGCCGTTGATTCTTCCTCCGCCTGTCGCGGCGCCTGTTGCTGCCGCGCCGCCCGCATCGTCTGTAGCGGCCACACCCGCCGCCTCGGCCCCGCCTCCCGGATCATCGGTCTCCGCTCCAGCGGCACAGGCGGGCTCGGGTCCGCCGCCAGTCCAGCCGAAGCAGACCACGGTCGCGCCGAGCGAAACCCGTGGACCGGCCGCCGCGCCCAAAGTCACGGCGGTGGGCGCGACGCCACCTCCCGGGGCGAGCGGCACCGGCCGGGCGCAGCCGCCGGAACGGACCGAACAGCGTGCTGATGCGGACAAGGACGACTCCGACGACTCGATGCGCACCGTGGTGGGCGCGGCCATGACGTCGGCGGCCGCACCGGCATTCGTCCTGGGCGAGCGAGTGGATGGCGACCTGGTGCTGGCCCGCATGCTGCTCGGCGGCGTCCTTGCCGCGGGCGGCGACGCGGTCCTCGGGCTCGGCTGGGCAGTCTCGGTGATGCGTCATTCGAGCGGCATCACCGCGTTCATCACCTCGAACGAGGGCCGCGGCTGGATGCCCGCCGGGCTGTACCTGCCGCGTGAGATGTCCACGCCGTGGGTGTGGGAGGTGGCCCAGAGCGCGTGGGAGGGTGTCGCCGATCCCGCGCGTGTTCTGGCCGAATTCGGAATCGCCTGGGGCCGCAAGTCCGGTGCTCGGCTGACCGCCGTCGTCTCTTCGGAGGAAGTCGGTGCCGAGTTGCGCCGGCAATTGGGTGACGTGCCGATCGAAGGGGAAGTCCCCGCGGCTTCGGCGATGGACTTCAGCGCGCCGAAGCCGAATCTGGTCGACCGCCTCGAACTGATCGGAGCTCCCGCGCTGGTGCAGCGGGCCGCGACCACGCCGGAGTCGGAGGTCGGGGTGCGATGCTGGGAGTTGGCCTGGGACGCGCATGCCCGGGTCCACAAGGCGGGTCTGGGTTCCCCCGCCGCGCTGGCAGCGCCTGCGACACGGGAGCGGATCCTCGGCGCGCTCCGGCCGGGCCGTGAGGTACCGCAGGAGTGGTGGGAGGAGCTGCGGGATGCCGACGACCTGCTCACCGCGACGATGCTGTCGCGGCGTGCCGATGTGTCCAGGGTCGCGCTGGGCGAGTTGCGCGCCGATCAGGCCGACGGCCGGTACACGTCGGAGATGAGCGCGTTGCGCGCCATGGTTTTCGAGCGACGCTGCGACGAACTCGTGCTACTGCTGGCGGAGGACGCGACACGCCGGCGTCTGCGCGACGCGGTGTACGCGCACGCGCAAATCGTGGGTCATCCGGACTTCGTCGCACCGGCTCCGGGCCCCGCTGCCGCCCGGACTCGTCGCCCGACCATCACCGCGGGTCCGGGTCGGTGAGGATGGGCCGGGCGCCGCAATAGACGAAAAGCGCAACGGCCCAATGCCACTGATCAAAGCGTGAACCGGGCAAACGCCGCGCACTACCCATGGCTGGGAAGGATTGACAATAGTGGGACGTGTGGTGGGAAAGGATCTGATCGAGCATGCCGAACAGCATGGAAATCGACCCTGCGGTTTTGCGTCAGCTGGCCGACCAACACCGCCGGGTCGCGGCCGATACCAGGGAATGGGCCAAACCGCCCGCTGACTGGCTCGCCAACTTCCTGCCCACCTACGGCAAGATCGCCTATCCGGTCTACGAAGCGCTGGAGCGTTATTACGATGCGCGCCAGCGTGCGGGCGAGGCGCTGGCCATTGAACACGACCGCACCGCCGACTCGTTGCAGGCGTCTGCGGCCGCCTATGAGCGGCACGACTCGGAAGCCGCTTCGGTGATCCGGCGGCTGATGGACGACTCCGGTCGCACGTCCCCGACCGGGCCCGGCGGAAGCCCGACCGATCAGTACGGTCCGGGCGGCACGAGGACGCCGGTCGGTTCGGCGCCCGGCGACAGCCCCGTGTCGGCAGGCCCCGTTTCGGCGGGCCCGGCATCGGCGGGCCCGGCATCGGCGGGCCCGGCATCGGCCGATCCCGACGGCGCCCAGAACTACCCGCTCGGTACGTCGCCCGGCGGCCCTAACGGTGCGTCGCCCACGGGTACGGGTGTGCCCGGAGCGACCGCCGCGCCGACGGAATCGGTCGGCACCAATGGCGCTGGAACGCCGAACGCGGCCGGCGCGACGCCGACAACAACGGGGGGACCGTCGAGCACCGGCGTGACCGCGCCGACGACCGGAGGCATGCCTCCCGGTGGAGTCGGGCCACTCAACGCGAGCCCGGACGACCGAGGCGCCACGCAGCCGACCAGCGGCGCGACCGGCCGGTCGGACATGCCGCCCATGCCGGTCCCGGTCGCGAGCCCGTTCGCCGCCGCTGTCGCCTCGGCGAAGGACAAGCAGGCCGAACCCGCCTACGTGGTGGGCAGCCGGGTGAACGACGATCTGGTGCTGGCCAAGACGCTGCTCGGCAGCGTGCTCGCCGCCGTGGACTCTCCGGTGGGTATGGCCTGGGCGGTCGCGGTGATGCGCGGTCCAGGGGGAATCGGCGTCTTCATCACTTCCAACGAAGGACGTGGTTGGTTGCCCGCAGGACTGTTCCTGCCGCGTGAGGTTTCCACGCCGTGGAACTGGGACGAGTTGCTCGCGGCCGACGACGGTGCCGGTTCACCGTGGGAGGGTGTCACGGATCCGGCGCGGGTACTGGCGGAATTCGGCCTGGCGTGGGGCGGCAAAGCGAACGCGAGCTTGTCCGCCCTGGTCTCGTCCGGACCGATCGACCCAGGCTTGCGTGCCCGATTCGGTGACGCGGCGATGGAAGGACTTGTCGGTCCGGTCTACGACGTCGACCTGCGCGCGTTCACCCCCGACACGGCTGACCGCCTCGGTCTTGCTGGTTCGATCCCCGGCCTGGAGCATGTCGCGTCGGTGCCCGACGCGAAGGTGGCTTCTCGATGTGTGGAGCTGGCCGCGGATGCCCACGCACAGGTCGGACGTTCCGGACCGGTGCCCGCCGAAGCCGCCACGTCGCGCACGGTGCGGGAACGGATCCTCGCCGAGTTGCAAGCCGGGAGGGTCGTGCCGCGCGCACTGTGGGACGAGCTGCGCGACGCCGACGATCTGCTGGCGGCCTCGATGCTCGGGCAGCGGGTCGACGTGGGCCGCGTGGAGATCGGCCAGCTGCGGCTGGATGCCGGGGTTTCCCCGTTGCGCAGTATGGTTTTCGAGCGACGATGCAACGAGCTGGTGCTGCTGCTGGCCGACGAACCGGGCCGACAGACTCTGCGCGACGCTGTCTACGCGCACGAACAGATCACGTTGCATCCGCAATTCGTCTCGACACCGGCGCCCGTCTCTGCCGCCGTGCAGCCCGAGCGGGTCGCTCGGCCCGAGACGGTTCCCTCGGTCACCGCACCGGAAGTCGCCGGAGGGCCGCCGCCCACCATCGTCGTCGCGCCTTCGACGCCGCCGCCGGTGGCGCCGCCGGAGCAGGCGTGAAAGCTGAACTCGTCTAGAGTTTTTCGGAGGTACGGACGCGGTGCGGTAGGGTTTCACACCCACCTCGCCGCGACCCGGATCGCGCGATACCTAGCCAGCAGCCGTGCTACGCGAAACCGGGCTGTGCATGGGGGCGAGGGCACACACAGGAACCGGCAATTCCGACCGAGTTGCGGTGACGGCCCATACCGGGCGTCAAGGACCGGTCGAAGACCGGCGGTTATACGGGGAGGCTGCGCTGCCGTGCTCACGTGACCGACGCGGCAGACACCGATAGTTGCGTTGATCCACACGGCCCGCGCCGACGCCTGCCCGCCGGACCCCGATCGTGCCAGGCGGATAGCCGGGATATCGAGCGTGCGAGCCAGCTACACGCGGGATCACTTCGAGCGGCGACCCAACGGCCGCTCGACTATGCGTCGATGACCGAGCTTTCTTCCCGATCCGGTTCGCGCTCCTCCACCGCATCCTGCACGGTCTGGCTGTCGGGCCGGTCGGCGGCGGACCTCTCCCTGGTCCGCCGAGCAGGGATGACGCCGGGTGATCCGGTGGCCGGAGCCCCGTTCTGTTCGTCGGGCGGCGCGGTATTCGCCGCCGGGGCCGCGGTGACGCCGCCGGGCGGCGCGGTGGCCGGTTGCGCTCCGGCCGGCTGCGCGTTCGGGGCGCCCTGCGGCGGCGCGACGGCAGGCGCGGCCTGGTTGCCGGGTGGCGGCGCTTGGCCCGGCTGTCCGGGAGCGCCGTTCTTCTGGTTCTCCTCGGCCTTTTTCGCCTTGTCCTCTTCGGCCTTCTGCATCATCTGGGGTATCTGCGAGATCAGCGGCATGGCCGCCATCGGCAGCATCGCCAGCATCGGCAACAGCGACGACAGTCCGCCGTCGCCGCCGCCACTGCTGCCGCCGGAGGTGCTTCCCCCGTTGGCCTGGCCGCCGCTCGAACTTCCGTTGCCGCTGCCGCTTCCGCCGCCGTTGGCCATGTGATCGTTGAGTTCGGCGATCGCGGTGACCTTGTCGTAGACCCGGTCCACCGCGGTGGCGACAGCTTCGAGATAGGGAAGCTCGTCTTTGGGCTTGAGTTTGCGCGTGCCCGCGCGCTTCAGCGTTTCGTTGAGGTTGGCGACGATATCTTGGATGGATTTCACAGCCCGCGCCTGCTCGCTGGCCACGGTCTGCGAGGTCCTGATCACCTTGTCGTCCATCTGCAGCAGTTGAAACTGCTTGGCCTCGACCTTGTCGACGCTTTTGCGATATTCCTCGTCAGCTTCGCCCTTGCCGAGGGTTTTGTAGAAGTCGGGCTGCAGCAGCTCTTCCACGTCCGGCGGCGGCTTGGGCATGCCGCGGCCGAGCAGGTCGACGGCGGTTTGGATGGCGGTCTCCGCCATCGCGATGAAGGCGCGCAGCCCTTCCGACGCACCGGGCGGGCAGTGCAAATGGATCGGCACCACATGCTTGGCGTCGGAGGCATAGCTCGCCAGAGTGGCGGATGCGGACGCCGTTGCCTTCTTGGCTTGGGTATTCGTCGCCGTCGTTACCATGCAGCCGCCACCGCCTCTCAGAAGTCACCCTCATTCTCCCGGCTTCCCGATTCTGGGAAGTGGTTCATAGTTCGATTACCCACCCAGGAATGGGAATACGGCGGAATCGGTTCGGGCGACACAATATTTGGAAGCGTGTGAGAGGCGGTCGGTGATGAGCGATGGCGAGTCGGTCGAATGGCACCGGCACTGACGAACGACCTGGACGGAGTGCTCCGATCGCTGCTTGCGCTCTACGGCGACGGCCAGCCCGCCGGCCAGGCGGCGACCACGACCCAAGCGATCGCCGCCGACCTGGGTGCCCATTCCGGCGTGGCGGCGCGTCGGTACGGCGAGGCGCAGGGCATGCAGTTGTCGATCGCGGAATCGCATGCGGGCAAGGACAGCATCGTGCAGAAGGCCGTGGGCGAATCCGGTGACGGAACAGTCAACAGCCGCGGTCGTCTGACCAACCAGATCGCGGATCTCCAGAGCCGGATACAGGCGATCGCCGCGGTGGGCGACACCCGCTTCAGCGGTCCCGCGTTGCTGGATGCCGCGCAGACCACCATCTCGAATGCCACCAAGCAGGTCGACGCCGATGTCGCCGCCGCGCGTCAGCAGGCCGCGCAGATCATGCCGCCCGCGACGCCGGTGACCCGGCAGGCCGGGCACGGCGGCGCTCCTCGGCGGCGGCGACGGACGCGTTCCAGGGCCAGGTCCTCGTCTCGGTTGCGTCGCAGCGGCATGGTGCCCTCAGACGGGACGATCGGCAGCAACGCGGTACTGGCCGCCAGTAACTGGCTCGGCACGCCGTATGTCTGGGGTGGCGGCGGCGCGGGTGGTCCGAGCGGCGGCGGATTCGACTGCTCGGGCCTTACCCAGTACGCCGTCGCCCAGGCCAGCCACGGGGAAGTGGTGTTGCCGCGCACCACATACGAGCAGATCTACAGCGGGGTCCGGGTGCATCCCGAGGATGTGCGTCCCGGTGACCTGGTGTTCCCTGCCAGCTCGTTCAGCACGAGAGGGCCCGAGCACGTGCAGCTGGCCGCGGGCAACGGGATGGTCATCGAGGCGCCCTACACGGGTTCGACGGTGAAATGGTCACGTATGCCGAGCGAAGCCGTCGTCGTGCGGGTGCTGTGAGCCGGTGACCGCGGAGGAGAACGCAGCGTGGCCATAAACATCCCCAGCGAGGTCGCGCTGTTCCTCAACATCTGCGGCATCCCCTACCCGGACATCAACGAGGACGATGTGCGTGCCCTCGCGGGGCATGTCCGGACCTTCGCCGAGCAAGTGCGGGATACGCACGACTCGGCGACCGGTGTGATAAACCAGATGGGCGCCTTCTACTCTGGCGAGTCCTACCAGCAGCTGGTCGCCACCTGGGCGGGCATGAGCGCTACCCACATGAGACAACTCGACAGCGCCTGCGAGCTCGTGGGGCAGGCCCTCGAAGTGGCGGCGACAGTGATCACCGCGGTGAAGATCGCCGTATTGGCCGAACTCGCCGCCTTGGCCGCGACCTATGCATCGATGATGGTGACGCCGCCGCTGGCTCCGTCCGCGCCGCTGGTCGCGGCAGCTGCGCGCCGCCTGTGCGAGGAGATGGTGCAGTACCTGGTCGGCTACATCGTCGCCGAGGTCGTCGGCAAAGCCATCGAACCGCTCGAGCAGGCCATCGACGACATGGTCAACGGGATCGTGTACGACGCCACCCGCAACGCCCTCGACATCCCTTCGTCGAGCGGAGCCACCCGGTTGGACATCGACCCCGACGCGGTGCAGCATTTCGCAAAGGTGCTCGATGATCACGCCGACGACATCATGCGGCACGCGGCGACATTCGCCGAGAACGTCGCGGAACTCGACTTCACGACATCGACGCCGTTCGACGATGTGGCGCAGCACACCGCGACGGACACTCCCACACCGCACGGTCCTGCCCCCGCAGCGCGGGAATTCCCGGTCGGGCGCGACGCACAGCCCGGGTCACGCTTCGCTCCGGCTGCACAGGGGAACATTGGTCTCGACGGACACCGCACCGACAACGTGCGAGTCCCCGTCGCGATGCGCGATGCCACGAACGCGATAGGTAACGGGGACCGGCCGGTCGAACGGAATGGATCCGAAGGCCGCGCGGGTGGTCCGGTCCAGGCCGGCGACCGGTCGGCCACACCTGCCGGTGCGGACCCACGTGATCCGGCCGCGGATCCCGCGAGGAAATCACCGGTACCCGATATCGCGCGCAACGGTGGGGATTTCGAGGCGGCGCAGCGACCCGCCGGGCTCGAGACCCCCCGTGCCATCTCCGCGCAAGCGGATGCCGCGCCGGTCGCCAATCGTGATGCGATGCCCGAGGTTTCGGCGCGCTCGACGCCCGACGCCGATGTGCACCGGCCCGGCTCGGCATCCGACGCGGTTGCGCCCGCCGGCCAGCTGTCCGTAGCGGACCGGTCCGCGGTAGAGAGTCCCGTCATGGGCGATTCGCCGAGTATTCCGCCCATCACCCAGCAGGGCTCCACCGCGGCGTCCACCCCTTGGGGGCGTGCCGTGGCGCAGTCGGGCCCGTCGAATCCCGCACCGCCGAAGCCCGAACCTCCGGTGAAGGCCACTCCGAAAGCCCGTCGGCCCGCGGTGACCCCGTGGACCAAGACCCGTCGTACTCGGGACGTTCCGGCCGTGGTGCACGCTCCGTCCGCGCGACCGCCGCTGCGCTTGGTCCGGGAGAAGGGGGCCGAAGCGGGCGTCGACAGTGTCCATCTCGCCGACGCGGCGGCGGCTCCGTCGCGGGTGACGTCGTCCGATCGCGTGGATCCGCCGGGGGCGCGCGACTGAGCGGACGATCGATGGCACAAGAAAACCCATTCCCAAGCACGGGAATGGGTTGCTGAGTCGAAGTGGTGGCAGTGGTAGACGTAAACACACCGTGCTACCGGCCTGGGTGTCGTACCCCCGCAACGGCCGGTGGCCTGCCGGTGCCACCGGCCGTTGCCTTGGGTTCAGATCGTCAGGATGAGGGACTGGCGATCTGTGTTCAGACAGTACCCTCTTCTGTCGGAACGTTCAATAGTGTGCACCTAAATAGCGGCAAGAAATTTCGCCAGAGCCTCTCACCTGCTGCGCGGCGGCTGGAGGGACCGGATCGCGGCTGGCCAGCCGCCGCCTAAGGGGTCGTCTGCAGGCGGATGTTTGCCGACCCCGAGGTAAACATACCGTTAACTGATGGCACGTTCAAAATTGGCATGTCCCGGCTCGGCGGCTGGCGTGCTGGGGTATTCCCATTGCTGGGAAGTAGTCGAGTCCTGGGCGTGACCGCCGGAATCTATCGTTCGATGAGGCTAGATCGGCGGAAGGGAAGTCCGAGTGTCAGCGGCCGAGGACGCGTTCTACACGGGTGTTCAGAATCTTGGGTTGGTCGCCGGTGGCGTGCGCAACGAACAGCACGCGGCGGCAGCGTTTCGGGCTGCCACCGATCTCGACCCGGACATGTGCGATGCCTGGCTCGGGCGCGCCATGGCGGGGGAGGTCACCTCTGAGGTGATCTATGGCGCCTATCGCTCGGTGCACAACCTCTACCGCGATCAACAACGGGCGGGTCTGGTCGATCGCGCCCTGTGGTGCCAGGTCGAGATCGGCATGTACGGCCTGCGCGTCGCGATGGCCGACCGCGACCAGATCGCCATCGCACAGGCGTGCTCGTATGCCGAAGGCGGTGAATGGCAGGAGGCCGCGGCGATTCTCGACGAGGTTCCGCGCGACGACGTATCCGATTTCGTGCGTATGTCGCTTTACTTCCGGACGAAGCAATGGCCGGATGTGCTCACGCTGCGCAGCGCGCGGCCGGTACTGGAAGACGGTCTGCTGGACATCGCCGCGGAGTTGATGACCGCGCAGTCGTTGGCGCATCTGGGTCGCTTCGGTGAGGCCATGCCGCGCGCGCAGCGGATCGTGGAGGACAGCTCCTCGGGCAGTCTGTCCTACATCTGGGCCGACGCGCACTTCTTGCTCGGCATGCTGATGCGGCACAACGGCGACCACGAAGCCGCCGACAAGGTCCTCAAAGGACTACAGGGCTCGGCGCTGTGGCCCGAGCGCGAGGAATGGCAGCGCGCGGTTCGGGACAAGGCGTACCGATTCGAGGTCGCCACCGCGGAACTCATCGCCTCCCGCACCAACAAGTGGGATCCGAAGACGGGTGACGATCCGCGCGAGGCGGCCGCCAGCGCGGCGCGTGCGGAGCGAGAGAGTCTCCTCGCGGAGGCTTCTGATCTGCTGCAGGCGCAGATCGGCATGGACTCGGTCAAAGAACAGGTCGACCGGCTCAAGTCAGGCGTGCTGATGGACCAGGTGCGCGCCAAGCGCGGGCTCGCGGTGGATTCCAAGTCGCAGCATTTGATCTTCTCGGGGCCGCCCGGCACCGGCAAGACGACCATCGCCCGTGTGATCGCCAAGATCTTCGCAGGCCTGGGTGTCGTAGAGAACGCCGATGTCATCGAGGTCTCCCGCAACGACATGGTCGGCACCCACCTGGGCCACACGGCCCCCAAGACCAACGCGCTGATCGACACGGCGCTCGGCGGTGTGCTGTTCATCGACGAGGCGTACACGCTGATCCAGGAAGGTCTTTCCGGCGGCGACGCGTTCGGCAAGGAAGCGGTCGACACGCTGCTGGCCCGGATGGAGAACGATCGCGACAAGCTCGTCGTGATCATCGCGGGATACGAGGACCAGATCGACCGGTTCCTCGCGTCCAACGACGGTCTGGCGTCCCGCTTCACCAAGCGCATCCGCTTCGCCAGCTACGGCGCAGACGAACTGGTGCAGATCGCCGAACACATCGCGCGGAAGAAGGACTCGATCCTCTCCGAGCAGGCACGCGAGGTGCTGCGGCTGCGGTGCGAGGAGTTGGCGGGGCAGACCAAGAACGGCAGGCGATTGATCGATCTGGCCGGCAACGGTCGTTTCGTGCGCAACGTGGTCGAGGCCGCCGAAGCCGAGCGCGACTATCGCTTCACCAGGGAGAACGCTGATATCGCCGCGATGACCGACCAGGAGCTCATGACGATCGACGCGTTCGATGTCACCGCGGCGCTGGAGGGTTTGGCGCCGAGCACGCGGGTGTGAGGCGTCCGCTGATCCACTGTTCCCAAGGTTGGGAATAGTGGTCGTATTCATGCCGTAACCGCTGGTTACGGTGTGGTGGCAGGGCGGCGGAAGGAACGAGAACCGGTGGCGCGCTTCCGGGTTGTGACCAAACACCAGATTTCCGGCTGGCGCTTTCTGCTGCGCCGGATCGAGCACGCGCTGGTCCGGCGCGACGCGTCGATGATCGATGACCCGCAGCGCGGTCGCTCGACCGCGCTGACCGTCGGCATCGCGCTCGCGTGCGTGATCATCGCGGGCGCCGCCGTGCTGGCGTTCTTCAAGCCCGCCAAGAAGGTGGGGGACTCGAAGATCATCGCGGAGAAGGACACCGGCGCGCTGTTCGTGCGCGTGAACAACCGGCTGTTCCCGGCGCTGAATCTGACGTCGGCCCGGTTGATCGTCGGGTCCCCCGACAAGCCGGTGCAGGTCTCCCGGGACGAGCTGTCGAAATTTCCCCGCGGGCCGTGGGTCGGTATTCCCGGTGCGCCTGGCAGCATCGTCGACACCGGCGAGAGGGATTCGTCGTGGACGGTGTGCGACACGGCGCGAACCGGTGCTGCGGCGCCGGTCAACCCCGCGACCGGTCTGCCGACCGTGAGTCGCTCCGCGGTGCGCACGACGGCGATCGGCGGCCCGCTCACCGTGGACGGCGACGCCAATCGCGCATTGGGGGAGGGTGAGGCACGTCTGCTGCGCGACGACAACACGACCTGGTTGGTGTACGGCGACGCCGAGAAAGGCGTGGTGCGCGCCGCGATCGATCTCGCGACCACCGCGGTGGCCATGGCGCTCGGCATCGATTCGACCGCTCCGGTGATGGCGGCGTCCAAAGGCTTGGTCAACGCCATTCCCGAGGCTCCTCCGTTGCGGGTGCCCGACGTACCGGGTAAGGGCGAGTCGGTCACGCTGAACAATGGATTGACCACGCCGGTCGGGTCGGTACTCACCGTATCGACACCGGACCAGGGAGTTTCGTACTACCTCGTCTCACAGTCGGGGTTGGTGCGGGTCAGCTCGGTGCTGGCGGCGATGGTGCGCAACGCCGACTCGCAAGGCGCGGTGTCGACCCGCACCGTCGGGCCCGACGTGATCGCGGCGAACCTGCGTCCAGGTCAGTGGCCGGGCACCGCCACCTACCCGACGCGTCCCATTCGCCTGGTCGACCCGGAGCGATCCGGCGTGACCTGCTTGCACTGGTCGCGCTCGGGAAACGATCCGAACGCGGCCACCGAGCTGTTGGTGGGGAGACAGTTGCCGCTGACGAAGGACGAACAGGGTCGCGCGGTGGATTTGGTGACCTCCGCCGCCTCACGCGGCACCACCGCGGACGCTGCCTACCTGCCAAGGGACACCGGCCGTTTCGTGCAGGTGACCGGCACCGAGCCGGGATCGCCGTTGCGGGAATCGCTCTACTGGGTCTCCGACAGCGGCGTGCGCTACGGCCTCATCACCGAGCCGAACAGCGGCGGCGGCGGCGATCCCACCTTGACCTCGCTCGCCCTGCGCGCCCCGGTCCCCGCGCCGTGGAGCATCATCTCGCTCTTCGCGGTCGGACCCGCCCTGTCCCAGAAGGAAGCTCGCATCCAACACGACGGAATTCCGAACAACAAGATCGTCGCCGGGCTCGGGGGAACGCAGTGACCAGCACTCGCCGATTCGTCCGGCCCGCACGGATGGTGCGCGGTCCCAAAGCACCCGCCGTGACCGAGTTGCGGTTGCAACCGCCGACGGAGCTGCCCAAACCGGTTCCGCCTTCGCGGCTGCGGATGATCATGCCCGTGGTCATGGTCGCGGCCATGGCAGGGATGATGGTCATGATGTTCCGCGGCGGCGGTGCCATGAACCCGATGACGCTGATGTTCCCGGCCATGATGGTCGTGTCGATGTTCGGCATGATGGGCGGCGCCTTCGGGGGCAATTCCGGCGGTGCGGCGAGCCTGAACGAGGAACGCAAGGACTACCTGCGCAGTATCACCGACAACCGCAAGATGGTGCACGCGGCGGAAGCCGAGCTGCATACCTTCCTCCGCTACACCCACCCTGGTCCCGACGAGATCGCCCGGTTGATCGGCGGCAAGCGGATGTGGGAGGTGCAGGTCGCGAGTCCGCAGTTCCTGCGCGTGCGGGTCGGCCGCGGGCGCATCGCCAACCAGGTGCGCGTGATCGTCCCCGAAGCCGCGCCCACGTTCGATCTGGACCCGGTCGGCGTCGTCGAGCTGACTCGCTTCGCCAAGGCCTATTCCACGGTCGGCGGCATGCCGGTCGCGATCAATCTGCTGTCGGCGCCGCAGGTGGGCATCGACGGCGACCCGCGCCTGGTGTCGGGGTTGGTCCGCGCAATGATCGCCGAGGTGGTAGTGCTGCACGGACCGGACCAGGTGGCGGTCGCGGCGGTGCTGTCCGACCCGGACGCGCCGGAATGGTCCTGGCTGAAATGGCTGCCGCACACCCAGCATCCGAACGAGACCGACGCCATCGGCTCCAGCCGGATGGTCTACCGCACCGTCGCCGAACTGCGCACCAAGGTGCTCGCCGGACTCAATCGCGGTCCGTTCTCGGCGAATTCGCAGCCCACCTTGGATCGCACGCACTTCCTGCTGCTCGTCGACGTCGCCGGGCCCGCGAGCGACCGTGACATCTCCGGCATCGACGGCTGCACCTGGTTGCGGCTGGGCGCCACCGAACAGAATCTGCCGCGGGCCCTGCGTTTCACCGTGCGTGACGACCGGTCGCTCAACGAAGTGACCGTCCGCGGCCTGCGTCGCGTCGGCGTCGCCGACACGCTGTCGGTGGCGGCGATGACCAGGATGGCGCGCAGTATCTCGCCGTACCGGCTGTCCACAGTGGTGGAGGCGGTGGCCGCCGAGCAAGCCAGCGGCGGTACCTCCTGGGAGGAAATGGTCGGTCTGCCCGATCCGGGCGCGGTGCGCATCGATCTGCAGTGGCCCCGGCGCCGAGACGCGGACCGCTCGCGGTTGAACATCCCCTTCGGGCACGATCCGGCGGGCAGTGTCGTCTATCTCGACATCAAGGAGTCCGCCGAGGAAGGCATGGGCCCGCACGGCATGTGCATCGGCGCGACCGGTTCCGGCAAATCGGAATTCCTGCGCACGCTGGTGCTCTCGGCAATCGCCACGCACTCGCCGGACGTACTGAACCTGTTGCTGGTCGACTTCAAGGGTGGCGCCACCTTCCTCGGCTACGACCGCCTCTCCCATGTCACCGCCGTCGTGACCAACATGGAGGAGGAAGCCGATCTCGTCACTCGTATGGAAGACGTGATCAACGGTGAAATGGCCCGCAGGCAACGTATTCTGCGCGACGCGGGCAACTTCGCCAGCGTGGCGGACTACGAACGAGTGCGCGAGCAAGGCGCGGACCTGCCCCCGATGCCCACGCTGCTGATCATTCTCGACGAGTTCGCCGAACTGCTCGAACAGCATCCTGGCTTCTCCAAACTGTTCGTGGCCATCGGCCGGCTCGGTCGATCGCTGCGCATCCACCTGTTGCTCGCCTCGCAGAAGGTGCCTGCCAACCGGATGGGCGAACTCGAGGCGCACTTGTCGTACCGAGTTGCCCTGCGCACCAACCAGACCAGCGACTCGCGCGACGCCATCGGCACCGCCGACGCCTATCACTTGCCGAAGAAGCCCGGCGCCGGCTACCTCCGCGTCGGCGCAGGCGATCTGCAACGGTTCCAAGCCGCGTATGTCGGTGAGCCTTACACCGCGCCGGTGCAGAACTCCACGGCCAACGCACAGCGGGTGCGGCGTGCCGGGGGCGGATACCGGCCGCCGCAGCGTTTCACCGCGGTGCATATCGCCGACGCGCGTCCGGCCTCGATCGCCGCGCCGCAGCCGGTCGCGCCGACGCCCGCGTTGGAAGGCGAGCCGGTGACCATCATGGAGACCGTGCTGCAGCAATTCGCCGGCCACGGCAGGCCCGCGCACAAGATGTGGCTGCCGCCGCTCGGCACGCCGCCCACCCTCGACAAGCTCGTCGGTGCCGTTCCCCGAGGCGCGCTGCAACTTCCGCTGGCGATCGTGGACAAGCCACGCCAGCAGCGCCAGGACGTGTGGTCGGTCGATCTGTCCAGCGCGGGCGGCCACGTGGCCGTGGTCGGTGGCCCGCAGTCGGGGAAGTCGACCGCGCTGCAGACCCTGGTCGTATCGGCCGCCATGACCCACACGCCCGAACAGGTGCAGTTCTATTGCCTGGACTTCTCGGGCGGCCTGTCCGGTCTTCGCACCGTGCCGCATGTCGGCTCCGTGGCCTCCGCACGTGACACCGACCGTATTCGACGGACTTTCGCGTTGATCAACAACTTGATCGCCATGCGACAGACGCTGTTCACCGAACTCGGCATCGACACGATGCGTGAGTTTCGGCGTCGCCGCGGCTCCGCCGCCGAGTCCGCGCGGTTGACCGCGGCCGGCGATGTCCACGGGGATGTGTTCATCGTCGTCGACGGTTGGGACATCGGATTCGCGACGAATGGGCCCTTCTACGACGAGTACATGCCCACGATGGAATCCATTGCGGTACAGGGCCTCAATTACGGTATCCATCTGGTCATCAGCAGTTCGCGGTGGGCAGCGATCCGGCCACAGATCAAAGACATGGTGCAGACCCGCCTGGAAATGCGGTTGGGTGACCTGACCGATACGGTTTTCACCGGGCAGCGGAGTGTCGTGGCGGCCATCCCGCCGAATCGGCCGGGCCGGTGTATTTCCTCTGAAGGATTGCACATGCTCACCGCACTGCCACGTGCGGACGGGAATGGCGATGCCGAGTCGGTTGCTGCCGGACTGACCGCCGTTGCCGACCAATTGCGGCGGACACACGACGGTCGTACGGCACCGGAAGTGAGGTTGCTGCCGAGCCAGGTCTCGCTGAGCGAGGTCCTCGCGCGTATCCCCGAGCCGACCGATCTCGCGCAGCGACTGGTCGTGCCGTTCGGTGTCCGGGAATCCGACCTCGGTCCCGCTGTGCACGACTTCGGCGTATCTACGCATCTGGTCGTGCTGGGCTCGTCGGGATCCGGAAAGTCGACGGTGGTATCGGCACTGCTGGAGTCCATCCGCACCCGTTTCACCAAGGACCAGGCGCGGGTGCTGCTGATTGATTACCGACGCCAGCATATGGAAGCCTTGCCCGACGACCAGTTGGTCGGCTATCTGACCAGCGCTCGGGATCTCAGCGAGAATCTGCCGCCGTTCGTCGCCAAGATGCGAAGCAGGCGTCCGCCGGACAATGTGACACCGCAACAGCTCAGGGATCGTTCGTGGTGGAGCGGGCCGGAAATCTTCGTCGTCATCGATGACTACCATATGGTTGTCCAACGCGGACAGCTCAATCCGCTCGATCCGTTGCGGGAGCTCATGATCGATGGCCGCGATACCGGGCTGCATGTCGTCGCGGCCCGGAATATCGCCCAAGCCGATTCCGCGATGTACGACAGCGTTCTCGGGCAGATCAAGAACCTCAACTGTTCCGGCGTCATCCTCGATGGGTCGAGGCTGGACGGCATGCTCATCGGTGACGTGAAGCCCACCAAACAGCCGGTGGGAAGGGGAATCTTCGTGGAGCCGCTGCATTCCCGCAAGGACTTGGTCCAAGCCGCGTGGACGCCGGAGTGAACGCGCCGCACGGCCGAGGTTCCTTTGTCCCCCAAGGTTGGGAATAGCTTAGCGTTCTTGGTGTACCGCTCGAGTGTGAGTGGCACCGATCGATTGGAGGCTTCGATGGTTCCAGTGCCAGTTCCTACCGAACAACTTCCCGTGATCAGTGCCCGACTCGGTGCCGCGAAGCCGACGCTGTGGGTGACTCGCATCGACAGCAATGTCGGTATCACCGAACCGAATCCGTACCACAACGCTTCTGTCCCGGTCGGAATTCACTATGAGACCGCCGATTCGGTCTGCGACGCTCTCG
Source organism: Nocardia sp. NPDC051929 (assembly GCF_044548645.1). Lineage (NCBI taxonomy): Bacteria > Bacillati > Actinomycetota > Actinomycetes > Mycobacteriales > Nocardiaceae > Nocardia > Nocardia sp. NPDC051929. Next base: position 23,637 of record NZ_JBIUCG010000008.1, read on the forward strand.
TCAGCCGTAGCGCCGCCGCTGTCGGCAGTTGACCGACCGTGTAGCCCGGTAGAGAGAGGGCGAGTCATGCCGTTCGACGTGTACGTCGCCGAGGGGCCGCAGGCGAATCGGATCCTCCCCAGCTGCCCCGGAGCAGCGTCGTTGGTTGCCGTGTCGGCCGCCCGCGCTGGCATCGACGAGGCATCGATTCTCGCCATGGGCGTAATGGTGGAGCGTGCGCTGTCGTCGGCCGGTTCAACGGCCGATTCGGGTGTCGGTGAGCGCGGGCCGGATGCGTGGGGCCAGGACGTCGTCTCTGGAGCCGCACCGTACGCGCCGACAATCGATGGCGTCCGGTACTCGTGCCGCCTGCCGGGGTGTCAGTGCCCCGGCCGCTCGGACGCGGTGTCTCAGGAAGGAGGACAAGGGCAGGCCTGGGAAGGACTCCATACCAGGTGAACAGCTCGACGTGCCGGTGCTGGAGCGACCGCCGGCGATCGGCGTCATCGAATGCGACGAGGACGACACCCAGGAGGACGCGACGGCGAAAGCGGTGCTCATGGGGGTGCTCGACAGCTTCGATACGCGAGGCGGGAACCGCCGACTATGAGGCTTCTCGGTAGGCGTGCCGAGCGGCAAAAAACACATTGTTCGAAAGGAATGGCAAGGAGCCATGAGTTTTACCACTGAAATCGACCACGATACTTTGAGTAAGGCCCGAGTGCAGTTCGCCACTATTCTGGGCGAGTTCGAGTCGGCCGGGCAAGCATTGTCCGGAGTGCAGCATCAGTTCCCTGCCGCCGTCGAGGGTGAGATCGGCACTGCCATCTACAACGCGGTCGGCAATACGTACGAGCACATCAAGAGCTTGTGCAACATGTTGCAGACCCGCATCATGGATCCGATGGACGCGGCCAGGATCCAGGCCGACGCGGAGGGTATGGACCGGGCGGGTGAGATCGCGCGGCTGGGTAACGACGGCGTGACCGACGTCGGAAACGCCTCTGGCACATGGGCCAACAACCAGATGGAGAACACCTCCGCCATCGGCCAGGATCAGTCGAAGATCGACCTCAATTTCTGACGGCCACGAAACCCGATACAGCTCTAGAAAGGTTTGAGGACAATGGGAAGAATCAAGAACGTCTACGGGCAGGTGGACGGACTCACCGCCGATACCGAACAAATCATCGGCCGCATTCGCGACCAGATCATTCCGGATGTCAAGAAGCGCTGGGATGAGACGCTGGCAACCTTCCAAGGTGACGGCGCCAACGCCTTCTCGGACATCACTCGGGATTTTCACTCCAGGCTGGGTGCGCTCGAGGCTGCCATGGCGCACCTGAACGGAAAGGTGACCAAGATTTCCGGCAGTGGTGGCGATGTGCAGACACTGGATCACCGGCTTTCGGGCCTGTTCACGTAGTCGTCGGGCCGACGCGGTCCCGTCCGCCACCTATGGCCTCGACGGGCGAGTCGCCTGACACTCGTGGTGGGAGAGTTGGAAGCCGAACCGATCTCCATCGATATGAATGTCGATGCCGTCCCTGTTCTCCGGAACATGGATGGCATCGACTTCTTTCTGTCGGCCCCGCTCTTGGGTCGAACATCTCGATGCCGTCGACCAGGGCCCGGTGCATACCGTTGTGACCCGGACGAAACGAGGAGCCGGTACTGCCGAGGGCTACCGTGTGCATCCGGCTGCCGAGGGTCGGCCGCAGTGCCTGTACCGGCAAACGGTCGCGTAGACGCTGCCGACCTGAGGTGCGTGAACGTCGTCGCACAGAGCGGCCGCCGACCGGGCGGCCCGGTTGAGCCCTGAACCTCCTCGGGCCGGATCCGGTGCGGTCCGAGTGGGCGCCGCGGCCCGCAAGATCCCACGTGCAGCCCCATTTTCACGGCATTCCCACCTCTGGGAATGCCTTAGCGTTTTCGATGTACTACTCGCCAAGAGTGGTGCCGGTCGTTAGGAGACTTCCATGTATCTCGCTGTTGATCCGGATCATCTCCCGGTTATCGCTTCCCAGCTCGGCGTCAGCGCGGAGGACTTGATGCTGATGCTCGGTGCGGCCGCGCCCGTCGCTGTCCCGTTTCCGCCGGGTCTCGACGACGTGAGCGCGCTCATTCCCGCCGCATGCGGCAAGCAAGCAGGGTTGTTCTTTCCCACCACGGCGAACGGAGTCGCCATGGGAAGCGAAGGCGCGGTTGCCCTGCCGGAGGTCGGTGTCGCCTTCGCCGCCGGTGACATGGTCGGTGGTACCCAGGTGGACATCGCGTCAGCGGCCATCTAGGCCTGGATAGCCCGAGCGAAAGCTGATGAGATGCTTGCTGTCGTATTCGGCGCGTTGGCACCGGAGGCGATCATCGCCCCGCTGCTCGCCGGCGATGGGGTTACCACGACGCGGTTGACCGCGAATGCCTACAGGGCTATGGCCATGCAATTGAATGCCGCCGCGGCCAACACCGAGGGCTCGATGCTCCAGATGAGCGGGACCTTTCAAGCGCTCACCTCTCAGCAGGCGCAGGCTGCGTTCCGTAAACACGCGGCATGGATGCGTGAGCAGGCCACAGTGGCGGAGACGACCGGCGAGTTGCTGGACCGAGCGGCTGACATCTGCTCCACGGCGAAGGCCGCCATGGCGGCGGTCGCCGCCAAGGTTGCCCAGGTGCGGTTGCAGGAGGGGATCGCGCTCGTCGGCGGCATGGGCCCGTTGAGCGGGCCCGCGGTCGCGGAAGCCGAAGTTGAGTTGCTCGCGCTCAGAGGCGCCGCCCTCGGGGTGATGGCCGGTTACGCCGGGGCACTGGTGCCCACGCTCGCCGCACTGCCGCCGCCGATCGAGGCGCCGCCCATTGTTACCGGCGGTGCAGGGCCGGACCCGCAGACGCAATACCCGTCGTACGACAATCCGGCCAACAATACCGAAAGCGGTCCAACTCAGACGCATACGTCGACCTCGTCGACGAGCGAGAGGTTGACCGGATCGGATAACGGCGGCTCCGAATCGGTCGGCGACAAGACCCCTACCGACACGACCCAACCCACCGATACGACTCAGCCGACGGATCCGACTCAGCCGACCGATCCGACTCAGCCGACGGATCCGGCGAACCCGGGCACCGATCCCGAGCAATTGGCGAACGCGGATCCCAGTAATTGGTCCGGTGATTCGGGAGCGAACGGCGTAGGAGACGGTGCCACAGACCAGTCCTGGCTCTATGGCACGTCGCAGAACTCGCCGACGTTGGCCGGATTGAGTGGTGGGGCCGGGAGTCTCGTCGCGCTGAATATGGCTCGCGGTGGCCTCGGATCGATGCCGGGCGCCTCGACCGGGTTCCGGATGCCCGCCAACTGGACGCCCGGAGCCGGAAGGGCATTCGGCGCCATGCCGCAGCAAGCGGCGTCCGGACCGATGGCCCGCAAGGGCCCGCCACGCGGTGCGGTCGCGCCCAAGGCGCGGATGCGACGACGCCGTAACGACGAGAAGAAGTCGTCGAAGGTGTTCGTACCAGGCGAAGCTCAAGATGTTCCGGTCCTCGAGCAAGCTCCCGTCATCGGGGTCATCGAGTACGACGACCGCGATGACAGGGACGAGCCGACGCCCGAACTGGTACTGGCGGTCGGCGTCATCGAGCCGGACGAAGACGAAGCGGTGCTCGCCTCCGCAGAACCTCCCCGGTGAAGCGCGCCGAGGTCGAATATCGAGTCGAGGGAGATGATCACAATGCATTCGGGGAAGGTGTGGAAGACGATCCAGTAGCAATCGACCTGAATGTCGATGCCGCCCTGCTGTTACAGCATTTGGTCGGCATCGATTCCTATCCGCCGGTATTGGCGCTGCTGCCGAATATCTACCGCATCGAGGATCGGGATCGGGTGCATGCCGTAGTCGCCGCGCAGCTCACCGAAGTGGGTGTGCTCGAGGACGGTCGCGTGCACCCGGTGGTCGAGCATTGGCTCACCAGTCTGTACCGCCCGGATGTGGAAATGGATGTCCGGATCCTGGATACCGGGTTGGATGGCGAGTCGAAGGGAATGCTGCGGATGTCGCTGGTGCGCGCGGGCGAGACCCATGTGCTCGCGGTGCGCTCCGATGACCACGTCGTCATTCAGTCGGTGTTCCAGCAGGACCGCCAGCTCGACACCTTGTCGGCCGCAGTCGCGTCCGCGCTCGGTCCGGCGCAGGCGTTGCGGTTCGAGTCGATCGCCGCGCCGGTCGAGCAATTCGGCGAGATTCCCGACGACCAGGACGAACGGCGGCGTGCCCTGGTGGAACTCGGTGCGGAACCGCATGCCGCCGCGGTGCTGAGCCGGGTTCTGGACGAGGTGGTACGACGGGCGGAGGTGGTGATGATCGAGCACCATGACGGTAGCTCGGCGGAGCCCGAATTCAGCGTGAACGTGCTGGATACCCTGTCGGGGCGAATCATCGTGACGCCGAGCGTCGCGATGGACGGACAGAAGTGGGCGAGATATGCGCCGGGCGACGACGCGGCCTTGCGGTCGGGTATCGGGGCGTTGGTCGACCTGCTGCCCGGTCGAAGTTGGTTCGACACCAGCAGACTGAACTGAACGTCGGACCGTGTTTGTCGAGAGGACGACGGAAATGAACCGAGCACCGAGCATCAACGGTCATTCGGCCGAGTCCGCGCGCGCTCGCGGTGGTTACGACGCGTACTTCGCACCGACGAACGAGCTGAGCGACGCGGCCGTCGCACCCGGCCCCGCCCCCGAGACCCGGCAGGACGCCGACAACCCCACCCTCGTCGACCCCGTGATCGGCGCTCCGCGTGAGCCACGGTCGCCCGCCGGGGAATCCGAGCCACGCTCCACACAGGCGATGGTGACGCCGCCGACTGGCGCGAGCACGCTGCCGCCGCAAATGAATGCGCAGGCAAGCGCGCCGCCGCCCCAGGCGAATGTCCCGCCCGCGCAGACGAGTACGCCACCACCTCAGTTCAATTCCGCTCCGCCGCAGGCGGGCACGCCTTCGCCGGATTACTCGGCGCCGCCCGCGGCAGCGCCGAGAGCAGCGCAACAGTATTCGGCACAGCAGCGGTCCGCCGAGCAGTACCGGGCCGAGCAGCAGTCCGCCACGCCGTCCCAAGCGATCGCGCGCACCGACGCCGCATCCGCGAATCAGGAGTGGTCGTCCGGCTCGGCGACCCCCTGGGTCCCCGAGCGCGTCGACCGCACCGCTTATGAGCCGACGCCGCGGATCGAGGTGCTGCCCGCCGCGCTCAGTTCGATCGAACTGCTCGCCGACATCTCCGCCGCGAAACGCGCGCAGCTGCGCTCCTCCTCGGGAATGCGGGGCGCGCTCAACAAAGTCGGTTTCAACCTCGGGCTCTCGCCCGCCGAACAGCGTGCCGAGGATCGCAAAGCGCGAATCCGGACCCAGCTGACCACTACCTATCAGATCGCGGTGATCAGCGTGAAGGGCGGCGTCGGCCGCACCACCACCGCGGCGACGCTCGGGTCGACCTTCGCGGGCCTGCGCCCGGACCGGGTGGTCGCGATCGACGCGAACCCGGACTTCGGCGATCTCTCCACCCGTACCTGCAGGCACCCGTACGGCCTGACGCTGCGCGATCTGGCGCAGTCCCAGAACCTCGACGCATTCTCCGCGGTGCAGTCGTTCACCTCGATCAATTCCTCCGATCTCGCGGTGATCGCGTCGCCATGGAGCACCGAGGCCACCGAGGCGTTGTCCGGCCGCGAGTACAGCACCGCCGTGGAAGTGCTGCGCAAGCACTTCAATCTGCTGGTGGTCGACTGCGGGACCGGCGTGCTGGATTCGGTCACGTCGACGGTGTTGCAGACCAGCGACGCCGTCGTGGTCGTCACTCCGGCCACCGTCGGCGGCGTGACCGGCGCGGTGGCCACACTGAACTGGCTGAGTTCCCATGGCCTGCAACATTTGATCGCGAAGTCGATCGTCGGCATCGTGCACCATCAGCCGCTGAAGCCGACCGTCGACGTGGACGCGATCGAGAAACTGTTCGAGAGCGCGCAGCGCCCCACCTGTGTGCTGCCCTACGACGCGCACTTGGCCGAGGGCGGCGAGATCGATCTGCGGCTGTTGGAGAAGGAGACCGTGCTCGCGTTCGAAGAGTTGGCCGCATGGCTGGCCGATGGATTCCCTGGATACCTCTCCAGCGGCGCCGACAACTCCGGTGACCGCGGAGGGTGGCGATGAGCGGGCGTAGCGAGCGAATCAGCGAGGCGGAGGCATGAGCACTGCCGTCGCGCCCGCGCCTGCCGGGACGCAGCCGTCGGCGGAGGTCGCACGGGCCCGGATCGCCGTGATGATCTCCACGTATCAGGTCGACGTCGTGGTGCCGACCAAGTTCACCATCGAGACCTTCATCGACGACCTGCTGGTCGTGCTGGCTTCGGCGATCGATGACGAGAACGTCGATTTCACGCCGCCGCAAGGTCAGTGGAGCCTGGCCCGCCCGGGCGAGCCGCCGATTCCACGCTGGCGCAGCCTTGCCGACCACGACATCGACGACGGCACGGTGTTGATGCTGTCGGTCGTCGAGTCGGCCGAGGTGTTCACGCCGGTGGTCGAGGACATCACCGACGCGCTCGCCCTGATCAACGAGCGCGAGTTCGCCGAATTCGACGCGAACACCGCCGCGATTGTCGGTCTGGCCGTGCTCGGCATCGGGGCCTCCGCGGTGGCCGCCATGCTGGCTTGGTCGTGGACCATGACCGGGTCGACCCTGTGGTGCGGCCTGCCCGCCCTGCTGCTCGGCGGGCTGTGCTGGGCGGGCGCCGCGCTGTCGCGCAGGCGCAACGCCGCGGCGACGATCACCCTCGGCCTGACGCTGGCGGCGACGCCGCTGCTGTTCGCCGGAGGGGCGATGCTGGTGCCGCCCGCCTACGACCAGCCGGGGCCGTTCGCCGCGGCCAATCTGGCGGCCGGGGCCGTGGTCGCCGCGGTGGCCGCCGCCACCATGATGCGGTTGAGCAGGATCGGCATCGCGACCCTGATGGCGGTCACGGTGCTCGGCATCGCGCTGACCATCGCGGCCCTGCCGTTGACCTACGTGGATCTGTCCGTCGGGCAGGTCGCCGGCGGCGTGGCGTTCGTCGGCATCGTGTTGTTGACCACGGCGCCACGCTTGGCCGTGGTCATCGCGCGCATCCGGCCGCCGGATCTGCCCGACCCGGGCAACGAGGTCTCCCCGACGACACTGACCGACATCTTCGACGCGGAGACGGTGCGCGAAGGGGACGAGCACACCGCGGTCGGCGAGCGGCAGCGCACTGCCGAGGAGGCCGGTATCGAGGGCCGAGCCCGGCTCGCGGTGACCAGCCTGCGTGGCCTGATCGCCGCGATCTCCACGGTGCTCGCGTCTTCCGCGGTGATCTCGGCCGCGGCCAGCCCCGGTGGGATCCGCGAGATCGTCATGGGCACCGCGATCGGCGGCCTGCTGGCGATGCGCGCTCGCTGGCACCCCGACCGCGTCCAGGCGATCGCGCTGATCGCCGGCTCCGTGGTCACCGTCTGCGGTGTCGGTTTCGTCGAGGTGGGCGCCTACGAGACCCCGGTCGCACGTCTCGTGGTCGGACTCGTGGTGGCGTTGGCGGCGTGCGTGGCGTGTATGGCCGCGCTCCGGCTGCCGGGCAAGCGGCTGTCCCCGGTCACCCGTCGTGTCATCGATCTGGTGGAGTACGCGCTGATCCTGGTGGTTCCGGTGCTCGCCTTCTGGATCATGGGCGTCTACACCGCTATGCGAGGGATCTGATGAAGGTCGGCAGTGCCGCGGTCGCGGTTCTCGCCGGGGTAATGCTGGCGATCACCGCCGCCCCCGCCGTCGCGCTGGAGCCGCCGCAGGTCGTGGTCGGCGCGCCGCCCGCGGACGACCCGCCGGGGCCCGAAGAGCCGATGAAGCAGCAGAAGGGCTGCCTGGCCGCGGGCGCGCTGCCCGATAGCGACCTCAGCCGTACTCCGCCGGCGGAACTGGCGCTGGATCTGCGCCGCGCCAAGGCGCTCAGCCGGGGCGCAGGCGTGACCGTCGCCGTCATCGACACAGGTGTGCAGCCGCACCCGCGCCTGCCCAACCTGGTGGGCGGTGGCGACTATCTCGCCGCGGGTGGCGACGGGCTGTCCGACTGCGACGCACACGGCACGCTGGTCGCCGGAATCATCGGGGCCACCTCCGATCCCGCGGACGGATTCTCCGGTGTGGCGCCGGACGCGCGGATCATCTCCATCCGCACCCGTTCCGGCGCGTTCAGTCCCGAACACCCGAGTTCTGATCCGAGCCAGCGGACCGCCGTCGAGATCCGGACGCTGGCGCGGGCGATCACTCGCGCCGCCAACCAGGGCGCCGGTGTGATCACCGTGTCACTGCCGATCTGTCTGCCGGTGGACGCGCAGCCCGATCAGTCCATGCTGTCGGCGGCCATCGGCTATGCCGTCCACGTGCGCGGCGCGCTCATCGTGGCCGGCGCGGGCAACGCAGGCGGCGGCGCCGGTTGCACGCAGAACCCGGACGTCGACCCGACACGCCCCGCTGACGCGCGCAACTGGCGCGACGTGAAGACGATCTCCACACCAGGATGGTTCGGCGCCGACGTGCTCACGGTCGGTTTCACCACCGCGACCGGCGCGCCCATGCCGGATTCGCTCACCGGACCGTGGGTTTCGGTCGCCGCGCCGGGCACCGGCATCGAATCGCTCGGCCCCGGCGGCGGTGGCCTGATCAACGGCGTCGGCGAACCGGACAAGCTCGTGCCCGTCGGCGGCGCGTCGTTCGCCGCGGCCTACGTCAGCGGTGTGGCCGCCCTGTTGCGCTCGCGCTTCCCCAATGAGACCCCACGCGAGATCGCCTCCCGCCTGCAAGCCAGCGCGCACGCCCCGGGACGCGGAATCGACAACATGGTGGGCGCGGGCATGGTCGATCCGCTCGCCGCCCTGAGCTACCGCACACCGCCGCAGCAACCCGCGGGCCTGTTCCAGTCCTCGGAACTGCCGATGCCTCCTCCGCCGCGCGCGAAGGACCTGCGTCCCGCGATCACCGCGACCGTCGTCATCCTCGCCGCCGTACTGCTCGGCCTGGCCGGCAGCCACTTGAATTCCGCGATGCGGAGGCGCCGGTGAGCTTTCCGAGCGTACGGGTCGCCGGCGTCGAGCGGGGTCCGTTCGCCGCCTTCGTCGTCGTCGGCAGCCCGCTGCTGGTCGGGCTGTCGGCCAAGACGCCGTGGTGGGTGAGCGCGGTGGTGGTCACCGTCCTGGTCGTGACGGTGACCGTCCGGGTGAACGGACGGACCGGTATGCGCTGGTTGCTGGACTGGGTGGCCTACCGCACCGGCCGGACCGCGCGGGCGCGCGAACGCACGCAGACCGCGCGCATTCGCGACGTGCAGGTCGCCGCGGGTGTGTGCGGCGTCAACGAGGCGGGTGACACGCTGATCGCGATGATCCAGCTCGCGCCGAACCTGGATCTGCCCACCGTCATCGCCGAGCGAACCCTCTATACCGAGGACACGATCCCGGTCGACCTGCTGCTTCCGATGCTGGACCACTTCGGCATCGCGGTCGACATCGACATCGTCACGACCGGTCAGCGGGTCCGCTCCAGCGGTAGCTACAGCATGCTCTACGACCAGCTGATCGGCTCGCACCCCGTGGTGGGAGACCGGCTGACCTGGTTGGTGGTCCGGCTCGATCAGGAACGCAATCTGGCGGCGCTGAGCAAGCGCGGGCCGTGCGCGGTGGTCGCCCCGCAAGCGCTGGCCAGCGCCACGCATCGGATCGCGGGCCGCCTGCGCGAGCGGGGTATCGCAGCGCACGCGCTGCCGGCCGCCGCCCTGCGGGACGCGACGCGCCTGCTGCACGCGGGAATCGAACTCTCCGACCTCCAGGAAACCTGGAGCAATCTACAGACGTCGGTGCCGGGCCGGTGTGTGACCAGCTTCCTGATCGACTGGTCCCGGCTGGGCGGGGTGGGTCTGGACGACTGCTGGACCTGGAACCGCGGCCGCACCACACTGGTGGTGAGCCTGACCTCCGACACCGAGGGGCCACGCGCGCTGGTCCGGTTCATCGGTCCGGCTGTCACCACCGAACTGCCGGACTACCTGCGACTACTGGGTGGCGACCAGTCCACGGCCTTGCTGGCATCGTTGCCAACCGGCGACTCGATCCGAGCCCTGCGCGGTTTCGAGTCCGGCGCCGACATCGCGCCGGAGGACCTCGCCGCCGAACTGGCCATCGCGATCGGCCCGAACGGTCAGATCCTCGGTGCGATCAGCGGCCAGCCACGTCACACCCTGGCGTTGCCGCTGTTCGACCCGGCCCGGTTCAACCCGCGCAGACGCACCATCGACGTCCATGCCAAGCTGCCCGTCGCCCAGCAGATCGTCCTGCGGGCGATGGTGGTCGGCGCGGACGTGGAGATCCATTCGGCGCGGCCGGACAGCTGGCGTCAACTGGTTACCGCGGTCGGCGACCCGCGCTCGATGCGCTTGGCCGACCCGGGCGACGGGCACGGCGCAGCAAACGGGGAAGCGGAGACGCCGGCCACCATCGCGGTCTTCGACCATCTGCCGCCGCGTGCGTCCAACGCGCACACGACGGTCACCATCAGCGAGCCCGGCGGTCCGCGCAGGCGCGCTGTCGATCTCGCGATCAACCAGGTCAGCGCGACCGCGGTGGACGTGAGCATCCCGATGCGCACGGTGCGGGTCGACCTGATCGAGCCGAGAGGCGAAACACGATATTTCGATACTGTCGACGGCCCGCCCGCGCATCCCGCGGGGGCATCCGGACCCGTGGTTGCACCTCCGCAACCCGGTGGCCGTCGCGTGAGCTGATGGGAGCGGTCGGTTAATGTCTATCACCGTGGTAGCGGACACCCATTCCGATGGCGGCGAACTCCCTCATCAGGACGCCGGGGACGCGCTGACCCCGAGACAGGCCGCCGCGGCGATCTTCTCCAGCCGATTGTCGGAGCTGATCGCGGAATCCGTCGTCTCCACCGAGGACGGATCGACGCGGTCGCTGACGCTCTACTCACTGGCGCAGCACCTGGAACTGGCCTACCCGGACGTGCCGGTGTCGCAGTCCGGCCTGTACCGGCTGATCCACGGTGACGCGATCCCGCGCCTGGACTTGGTGATCGCGCTGGCTCGCGTCTTCGACGTGCCGCCGGAGTACTTCGTGACCGAGGAGAAGAAGCGCTGACCCGGCCGGTCGGCTGTTCTCTCCAGCGGGAATAGCGGCCGCCTCGGCGAGCGCCGCGGGCCGGATACGATCCGGACATGCCCGCCGAGGACCCGGGAGATGTGTTTCTCCGTCATCGAGGTGCGGTCCTCGACGCACTGCTCGCTGATCCTTCGTTCGGGCCCTCCACGACGTCGTCCACGGTCGGCGCGGATTTCGGCGGCAGCGCCGAGCCGGGTGACAGCGCGGCTATCAGCGTCCAGTCGCTCGGGTTGCCCGATCTCGACTCGCAGCCGATGGACGTCGCGCCGCGGCGCCGCACCGGTGACGGCCCCAAGGCCAGTGAGCGGATTCTCGCGCTGCTGAACGGGCAGGCGCAGGATTCCACTCCGGCTATGGAGTTCGGGAACGACTTCTCCTCGGTCGCCGCGCGATCCACTGCGCAGGCTGAGGCGGAGCCGGAGCCGGAACGTCCGTCCACGGCCTCGGCCAACCGGCTCGCCCCCGCGCAGCAGGTCGCCAAGGACGCGCTCGTCCAGTTGCGCAAACCCAAAGTCGCGTTGATCGTGGCCGCGGTGATCGCCGTGCTGCTGTTGCTGCTGTTGATCACCACCGGCGGTGGTGCGAAGAACACAGCGCAGGACCAGGTTCTGGTGGTCACGCCGCCGCCGACCTCCGCCGCGCCTTCGACCTCGCCCGCTCCGCCGTCGAGCTCGATCATTCAGCCGAAGTCCGCGGAGTCGAAGTGCCCGCCCGGCAGTACCCCCGGCATGGACGCGTTCGGTGGGCAGGCAGGCAAGGCGTGGTCGTGCGTGCGGGCCTACAAGGTCGACGGTCAGGTCATCACCATCGATCTGGGCAAGACCTACCAGATCGATTCGATCGGGATCGTGCCCGGCTGGGACCACATCAGCGCGGACGGCACCGATCAATGGGCGAAATACCGCACCGTCAGCCGGGTTTCATACATGTTCGACGACGGCACCAAGACCGTCTACACGCAGCCGACGCTCGACCAGCGGACCTTGGTTGTGACCAAGCTGGCGCCCGCGGTGAGCGCCTCGAAGATCGTGTTGACCGTGCTCGAGTCCAAGGGCGATTCGTCGATCAACACCACCGCGATCTCCTCCATCGTCATCACGGGGCACTGAGGTGTCCACACTGCCCGAACTCGTCTGCCAGTACTGCGGCCACCGCAACACCGGCGCCGATGCCCGCTGCACCCATTGCGGAGCGCCGCTGCGCTCGGCCGTGGACACGGTGAAGTCCGTCGCGGAGCACCTGCCCGGTCAGGTCGCCGAAGTCGCCGAGAAGGTCGGCGGTGAAGCGAAAAGGTTTGTGGACAAAGCATATCCGCGCTGGCAGTGGCAAGCGGTGGGGGTGCTCGCGCTGCTGATGGTCGTGGCCGTCGTCTGGGGTCTATGGTCCTGTTCGCCGTCCCTGCCGTCGATCGCGCAGGGGAGCGCGCCGGTCCGGGCCATCCCGGATCTCCTCCGCACGGCCGCTAGCTGTCAACCATTGGATTCCGGCGGGCAGCGGGAGAAGTGCGTCATCGCCGCCTCCGACCCGATGCTGTTCGGCAATATCGCGGGCGGCCGGGACATGACCTTCTACGCCGAACTGCTACCGCAGGATCGCCTGGCCGACAGCATCTCTCGATGGCGCGGCGCGGGTGGTACGGCCCTCGTCGACGGTCCTGTCTACGCGGCGATCGGCCCCTCGGCAACCGTCTGGTACGCGGACACCCGGACCGGTCTGCGGTTGGAGACGAGCAACTTCGCCGGTCGAACGGGCGCGCAGACCTTCCTGTCGCGTGCGGGACTGGTCCGCTGACGTAGCAGCGCCCACTTCCGGCGGGGCCCGGAAATACCTGATCCCGGACGCCGCAACCCATGTCCGCGACAGAAAATTATTGTTACACTGTTGATTGTGCCGTTATCCAGCGGTACGTTATGTGAAGTACGAAACACGTACGAGCGCAGTTCTCGGGAAGGCAACGGATCGATGGTGGCAACCACCCAGCAGACGATTTCATCGAAGCGGTTCCGCGATGATCCGACCGATCTGGAAGCGGCGTACTTCCGGTGGATCCAGCCGGGGTCCTCGACGTCGGCGATCACGGATCGGGCCGAGCGGATCTTCCGTCAGCATCTGGAACTGGCGGCCACGCGCGCGCCCGGTTCGGCGACCACCCACGTCTACCGGCCGGACGACAGCGCCGGGGTCGGCGCCGCGATCCAGATCGTCAACGACGACATGCCGTTGCTGGTCGACTCGGTGACCGCCGCGCTGCGCCGCCTGGGCGCCACGGTCACCGAGGTCGTGCATCCGGTGTTCGACGTGTCGCGCGACGCCGACGGCCGGGCGCTGTCCATCGCACCCCGCGACGGTGTGGCCGAACCGGCGGCGGAGACCGACGGTCGGGCGTTGCGCGAGTCGTGGATCCACGTGCAGCTGGGCGCGGGTCTGTCCGACGAACTGGTCGACCGGATCGAACAGGCCCTGCCGCCGCTGCTGGCCGACCTGCGCCGCGTGGCCGACGACACGCCGACCATGGTCGAAGTGCTCAATACCGTTGCCGACCAGCTCGATCAGGCGGCGCAATGGGCGGGCGACGCGGAGATCCCGCAGACCGCCGGTCTGCTGCGTTGGCTGTCGGACGGGCACTTCACCCCGCTCGGCTACGGCTACTACCACTTCCGCCGCTCCGCGCCGAGCGCCGACGCCCCCTTCGAGCCGTGGCAGCTGCCCGGCACCGGGCTCGGCATCCTCGGCAACGGCGCCACCGCGGACATCAGCGTGCCCGTGGTCGGCGCGAAGCGCACCGTGCTGCGGATGGCCAACGGCTCCGTGGACTCGCTGCTGCCTGGCTCCCGCGATCTGTACTTCATCAGCGTGGCCGATTACGGCGCGAGCGACCCGAGCGGCCGTGCGGCCTGGGGCGATACCGTGAAGATGGTCAAGGGCGAACACGTCTTCGTCGGCACCTTCACCGTCGCGGGCCTGCACGAGAACATTCTCGACATCCCCGTCATCTCCCGGCGCGTGCTGCAGGTCATCGAATGGGCGGGCTTCGGCCTGGACTCGTTCTCCGGGCAGGCCATGCTGGAGATGATGCAGTCGTTCCCGCGGGTCGAGCTGTTCTCCACCGACGCGCGCAGGCTGTTCGAAACCGTCTCCGCGGTCATGAATCTGGGTCTGCGGCGGCAGGTGCGGCTGTTCATCCGGCGCGATTCGCGCAGCGACACCATCTACTGCCTGGTCTACATGCCGCGCGACCGCTACTCCACCGAGGTCCGCGTGCGCATGGGCGAGATCCTGCGCGAGCAGTTCGACGCCGAACAGATCGCGTACTCGGCGCGGGCCACCGAATCGGAGCTGGCCGTCGTCTACTTCACGGTGCACCGCAAGCCGGGCGCCGACGCCGCCGACATCTCCGAGGAGAATCGCGAGCGGATCCAGGAGCTGCTGCTGGCGACGACGTGGACCTGGGGCGACCGGCTGGTCGCCGAGGCCGCGGGCGCGTCCGACGTACCGCAGGCGCTGGCCACCGACTACGCGGCGGCCTTCCCCACCGGCTACCAGCAGGAGCACGAGCCCGCGCACGCGCTCACCGATCTGCGCCGCCTCGAGCGGCTGTCCGATGGGGAGATCGACACCGATCTCTACCGCCAGGGCGACTCCGCCGCACCGGAATGGCGTTTCACGCTCTACGTCGCGGGCGAGGGCATCTCGTTGAGCCGCGTGCTGCCGGTGCTGCACAGCCTCGGTGTGGAGGTGGTCGACGAGCGGCCCTACCGTGTCGTGCTGGCGGACCGGCCGGACCGCTGGATCTACGACTTCGGGCTGCGGGTGACCGCGGCGCCGTTGCGGGAAGCGCTCGCCGTCGAGCCGCTCGCGCAGCTGGCGCACTCCGTCGAGGCCGCGTCGCTGCCGGAAACCAGTGTGCGACGGCGTTTCCCGGATGCCGTGACCGCGATGTGGTTCGGCCGCGCCGAAGTCGACGGCCTCAACGAACTGGTCCTGCGCGCCGGCCTGCACTGGCGTGAGGTCGCCCTGCTGCGGGCCTACGCGAAGTACTTGCAGCAAGCCGGATTCGCCTACACCTTCGGCAACATCACCCGCGTGCTGCTCACCCATCCGGCGACGGCGCGGTCGTGCATCGAGTTGTTCGCGGCGTACTTCGACCCGGACGGCGTCGAGGCGGAGGCCGCGGGCCGGGCCGCGGAGATCGCCGAGCGGGTGCAGGCCGAGATCGACGCGGTGGTCAGCCTGGACACCGACCGCATCCTGCGCGCGCTGTTCGGTCTGATCGAGGCGACCCTGCGCACCAACTACTACCGGCGCGACGCGGCCGGAGCCGCGCTGGATTACCTGTCGCTCAAGCTCAATCCGCACGCGATCGCCGAACTGCCCAAGCCGAAGCCGCAGTTCGAGATCTTCGTGTACTCGCCGCGGGTGGAAGGCGTGCACCTGCGCTTCGGTTCGGTCGCGCGTGGCGGTCTGCGGTGGTCGGACCGGTTGGAGGACTTCCGCACCGAGATTCTCGGTCTGGTCAAAGCGCAAGCGGTGAAGAACGCGGTGATCGTGCCGGTCGGCGCCAAGGGCGGTTTCGTGGTCAAGCAGCCACCGGCGGCCACCGGCGATCCGGCGGCCGACCGGCAGGCCTTCGGCGCGGAAGGCGTCGCCTGCTATCGCACGTTCATCTCCGGCCTGCTGGACATCACCGACAACGTCGATCGCGCGACCGGCGAAGTGCTTCCGCCCGCGCAGGTGGTGCGTCGGGACGGTGACGACACCTATCTCGTGGTGGCTGCCGACAAGGGCACCGCGACGTTCTCCGATATCGCCAACGATGTGGCGCAGAGTTACGGTTTCTGGTTGGGTGACGCGTTCGCTTCGGGTGGTTCGGCGGGTTATGACCACAAGGCGATGGGCATCACGGCCAAGGGTGCGTGGGAGAGTGTCAAGCGGCACTTCCGTGAGATGGAGATCGATACCCAGACCCAGGACTTCACGGTGGTCGGTGTCGGCGACATGAGTGGTGACGTGTTCGGCAACGGCATGTTGTTGTCCGAGCACATTCGTCTGGTGGCCGCTTTCGACCACCGCCACATCTTCCTCGACCCGATTCCCGACGCCGCGCGTTCCTATCAGGAGCGGAAGCGGATGTTCGCGTTGCCGAGGTCGTCGTGGGCGGATTACGACACGTCGCTGATCAGCCCCGGCGGCGGCGTCTACGATCGCTCAGCCAAGGCGATCCCGGTGACGCCCGAGGTGCGCGCGGCGCTCGACCTGCCCGCGAGCGTCACCACCCTGTCGCCGCCGGAGATGATCAAAGCCATTCTCCTGGCTCCGGTGGATCTGTTGTGGAACGGCGGTATCGGCACCTACATCAAGGCGAGCACCGAGACCAACGCCGAGGTGGGCGACAAGTCCAACGACGCGGTCCGGGTGAATGCCGACCAGCTCCGGGTCAAAGTGATCGGCGAGGGCGGCAACCTGGGCGCGACGGCGCTGGGCCGGATCGAGTTCTCGCGCAACGGCGGACGGATGAACACCGACGCGCTGGACAACTCGGCGGGCGTGGACTGCTCCGACCACGAGGTCAACATCAAGATCCTGCTCGACGCCGTGGTCTCCAGCGGTGAACTCGCCGTCGACGAGCGCAACCCGTTGCTGGCCTCGATGACCGACGAGGTCTCCGAACTCGTGCTGCGCGACAACATCTCGCAGAACTTCCGGCTCGGGATGTCGCGGGCCGACGCGGCGGGCATGTCCGGGGTGCACGGCAGGCTGATCAACGACCTGGAGCAGCGCCGCGGTCTGGACCGCGAACTCGAGGCACTGCCGACCGAGGCGGAACTGGCTCGCCGCGCCGCCGAGGGGTTCGGGCTCAGCTCGCCCGAGCTGGCGAATCTGATGGCGCACGTCAAACTCTCGCTCAAGGCCGACCTGCTGGCCGGCGATCTGCTCGACAGCGCGGCGTTCGCGTCGGTGCTGCCCGCCTACTTCCCCGCGCCGCTGCGGGAGCGGTTCGCCACGGCGATCGGCAGGCACCCGCTGCGGCGCGAGATCGTGGCCACCGTCGTGATCAACGAGATGGTGGACTACGGCGGCATCACCTACGCCTTCCGGCTCGCGGAAGAGGCCGGGGCGACCACCGACGACGCGGTGCGCGCGTACAAGGCGGCGGTGGAGATCTTCGATCTGCACGCGCTGTGGGAGCGGATCAGGCAGACGCCGATGTCCACGGCGGCGCGCAACGAGCTGGAGCTGGAGACCAAGCGCACGCTGGATCGGGCCGCGCGCTGGCTGCTGTCCAACCGGCCGCAGCCGATCGCGATCGGCGCGGACATCGCCAGGTACCGCGACGGCGTGCGCGCCCTCTCCGGCCAGGTCCCCGGGTGGCTGACCGGCTACCTCAGCGACGACCTCGCCGAGCGTTCGCGGCGGTCGATCACCCGCGGCGCGCCGCGGGAACTCGCCGAGGAAGCGTTCGGCTTGATCCACCGCTTCCCGCTGCTGGACGTGATCGACCTGGCCGACATCGCCGATCGCGATCCCGCCGAGGTCGCGGCGCTGTACTACGCGCTCAACGAGCACTTCCAGATCGAACGGCTGGTGACCGCGGTGGGCGAGCTGGAGCGCGGCGGGCGCTGGCGGGCGCTGGCCCGGCTGGCGGTCCGCGAGGATCTCTACGATTCGCTGCGGTCGCTGACCCGCGACGTACTGACCGCGACCGAACCGCAGGACAGCACCGCGGAGAAGATCGCGTACTGGGAATCGACCAACCGGTCCCGGCTGGCCCGTGCCGGCGCGGCGCTGGCGCAGATCTTCGCGTCCGAGACGCACGATCTCGCGGCGCTCTCGGTGGCAGCGCGGCAGGTGCGCGGCATGGTCAGCGGCGGTGAGTCGACCGTCGCACCGACGGTCGCGGGCTGATCTTCCACCCGATGCCCGGAGGCAGGCGCTCGGCGTCAGCCTCCGGGCATCGGCGTTCCGCAGTTGCCGCAGAACTTGGCGCCGGGCGTCGCTTCCGAACCGCAGTTCGGGCAGTGCCGCGGTTGCGGGGCGAGACGCGCCCCGCAGTTCATGCAGAACTTCGCGCCCGCGGGATTCGCGGACTGGCAAGCGGCGCACGACGTCTGGGCCGTCTCGGGCGCGGCGGCGGGCAATTGCGGCGCGGGGGAGGGGCTGCCGACGTGATGGCCGATCGCGTTCAAACTCAGCGCCGCGCCGAGGAATCCGCCTTCGACGCCGTGGTGGTGCCCGCGCGCGAAGCCTTGGCTCGCGCCGAGTGCGAGCTCGCCCGCGGCATAGCGCTGGAAATCGCCGGTGAGGTTGATGTACTTGACGTCTTTGGCCAGCCGCTTCAGCCGGTCGGCGTCCTCCGGCGCGAGGCTGATGTCGAAGTTACCCATCCGCGGGATGCGCAGCCCGTATTCGTAGAGCGCGGTGTTGGTCTGGCGCAACACGGCCTGCTCGATGGGTTGCAGCTGTGCCGAGAGGCCCAGCACCGGCCAGTCGCCGCCTGCGACCCCCCGGGTCACCGCCATCTTCATGGATTTGAGCAGCAGGTCGGCGCACCAGTTCTGCACCCGTTCCTGGTCGGTGAGATCGGCCGTGCCCGCGAGCGCGGTGAGCAGTTCGGCCGGATCGCGGACGCTCACGGCGAATTCGCCGAAGACGCGCAGCGTCACCACCTGCTCGCTGACCGGGTCGAGGATGTCGTCCAGTCGGCCGCCGAAGCGAATCCCCGGAAACTCGCGCGTGGAGACGAAATACAGTTCGGCGCGGTAGTAGTTGCCGCCGGTGAGGGTGTCGACGAGCGCGCCGAGCACCGGTAGCTCGTCGGCGTCGATGCGGTGGCGTCCCGGGCCCATCGCGCCCACCACACGCCCGGACTTCAGGAAGAGGGCGATCTGGTCGGCGTTGACCATCGCGCGGCTGTACCGGCGGATGTTGACGTCCGGCCACTTGTAGACCAATTGGTTCTTGCGGTCCTCGGGGACCGCGATGAATTCCCGCTCGAACCAGGCCATCTGCGCTCCCTCATCCGATTCGTCTCATCTAGCGTACCGATACGCGGTGGCACGATCAACGAATGTCGCGGCGATCGTCGCTGATCGGACGCCCTTTTTTCAAAGACTTTGATGTCCAGCGTGTTACAAGTCGCGACTCGCTATTGAACGTGCCGCTACATAACGGTACATTGAGCGAAGTTATGATCGCCGTCACGTGAAAGGCCACCGCCATGACCACAGTTCGACCACCCGCGGATGCGCCCGCGCAGGCTGCCGCGCTCGAAGACGAGGACTCGGGCTATCACAAGTCGCTGCGCCCGCGTCAGCTGCAGATGATCGCGATCGGTGGGGCGATCGGCACCGGCCTGTTCCTCGGCGCGGGTGGCCGGCTGGCCAGCGCGGGCCCCGGCCTGTTCATCGTGTACGCCATCTGCGGCGTGTTCGTGTTCTTCATCCTGCGGGCGCTCGGTGAGCTGGTGCTGCATCGCCCCTCCTCGGGATCGTTCGTCTCCTACGCCCGCGAGTTCTACGGCGAGAAGCTGGCGTTCGCTGTCGGGTGGATGTACTTCTTCCACTGGTGCATGACCGGGATCGTAGACATCACCGCCATCGCGACGTATGTCCATTACTGGGGAGCGTTCGAGGCGATACCGCAGTGGACGATCGCCCTGGTCTCGCTCGCGATCGTGGTCAGCATCAACCTGGTCTCGGTGAAGTGGTTCGGCGAGCTCGAGTTCTGGGCCGCGCTGATCAAGGTGGTCGCGCTGGTGACCTTCCTGATCGTCGGCACGGTGTTCCTCGCGGGTCGCTTCAAGATCGACGGCCAGACCACAGGTCCGAGCGTGATCGCCGACCACGGCGGGCTGTTCCCGACCGGGATCCTCCCGCTGGTCCTGGTCACCACCGGTGTCGTATTCGCCTACGCCGCAGTGGAACTGGTCGGCACCGCGGCCGGTGAGGCGGAGAACCCGGAGAAGATCATGCCGCGCGCGATCAATTCGGTGATCGCCCGGATCGCGCTGTTCTACGTGGGTTCGCTGGTCCTGCTCGCGTTGCTGCTGCCCTACACCGCGTTCAAGAACGGCGAGAGCCCCTTCGTCACCTTCTTCTCGCGGCTCGGCGTGGAGGGCGCGGGCTCCGTGATGAACCTGGTCGTGCTGACCGCGGCGTTCTCCAGCCTGAACGCCGGTCTCTACTCGACCGGCCGCATCCTGCGCTCGATGTCGATGAACGGCAGCGCGCCCACCATCGCGGCGCGGATGTCCAGTGGCGGCGTGCCCTACGTCGGCATCCTCGCCACCGGCGCGGTCGCGCTCATCGGCGTCGGCCTGAACGCGGTGGTGCCGGATCAGGCCTTCGAGATCGTGCTGAACATGTCGGCGCTGGGCACCATCTTCGCGTGGACCGCCATCGTGGTCTGCCAGCTGCAGCTGTGGCGCTGGTCGCGCACCGGCCGCGCGCAGCGTCCGTCGTTCCGGCTGATCGGCGCGCCGTTCACGAGCTTCGCGACGCTGGTGTTCCTCGCCGTCGTGGTCGGGCTGATGGCCTTCAGCGACGACCACGTGCAGCGCGGTGCGGTGATCGCGATGGTCGTCATCATGGCCCCCGCGCTGGTGGGCGGCTGGTTCCTCGCCCGAAAGCGGGTGCTGCAGATCGCGGAGATCCGCCAGGGCATCACCGGTCAGTTCCCGGTCCTGGCCGAGCGCCCGCGCCGCGAATCGGGCGATCCGGTGGTGATCCTCGACAAGCCCGACGAAGAGTAAGGCAGTATCCGCCCCGGGCCGTTCGTCCGGGGCGGATCTATTCCCAATGTCGGGAACAAAACCAGCGCGCATCGACAGGCGACGGACCAGAATGAAACCGCGATCACACGGCGGGTCTGAGAGGTTCGTATGCCGGAGCACCCCAGCGCATCCGACCGTCCACTTGCGCACCCTTGGGCGAATCGGCGCATGCGCGGTACCGACGTGCCCCGGCGAACTGCTCACCCCTGGGCAACTCGGCACCTGCTCAAGACCGAAGTGCCTCCGCTACCACCCAATCCGTGGTCGACTCCACGGTATGTCGAGAAACCACGTGCCGTGGCAGTCGACTCGGTTCCGAGCGCCGTCGAACCGGCCGACCGGGACGGCGACGAGCACACCATCGGGACCGCCGAGTTGTTGCTCGGCGCACTCGAGTCCGACCCCGGTTCCGGGCGCAGCGCGCGCTCGCGGCCGAGCGGGCGCAGACTGGGCGGCGGCCTGGTGTCCATGCCCAAGGTGAGCCCCCTCGACCCGCGCACCGCGGTGATGCAGAACCCGGAAGTGCCCGAGCACAAACGGTTTTGCTGGAAATGCCAGCAGCCGGTCGGCCGCACCACCGAAGCGCGGCCCGGCGCCGTAGAAGGCGAATGCGGAAGATGCGCTTCGCCGTTCAACTTCCGGCCCCTGCTCCAGCCGGGGGAGATGGTCGCCGACCAGTACGAAGTGCAGGGCTGCCTGGCCCACGGCGGGCTCGGATGGATCTACCTTGCGATCGATCGCAATGTGAGCGACCGCTGGGTGGTGTTGAAGGGGTTGCAGAACCCGCTCGACTTCGAGGCGCACGTGGTGGCCCTCGCCGAACGCCAATTCCTTTCCGAGGTGGCCTATCCCGGCATCGTCAAGATCCACAACTTCGTCAAGCACCGTTCCGGGCGCGACGTGGCCGACGGCTACATCGTCATGGAGTACGTCGGCGGACGCTCGCTGAAGAAAATGCTGGATCTGCGTGCGCCGGAACGTATTCCGGCGTCCGAGGCGATCGCATTCATGATGGAGATCCTGCCCGCGCTGGACTATCTGCACTCGTTCGGCCTGGCCTACAACGATCTCAAGCCCGACAACATCATGGTCAGCGAGGACGAGGTCAAGCTGATCGACCTCGGCGCGGTGGCCGCGATGGAGTCCTACGGCAGCATCTACGGCACCCCGGGCTATCAGGCGCCCGAGATCACCGAGACCGGCCCGACGGTCGCCTCGGACATCTACACCGTGGGGCGGACGCTGGCCGCGCTGGTGCTGGACATGCCCAAGAACGCCGACGGACACCAACTGCCCGGCGTCCCTTCGCCGGACGATCAGCCGCTGCTGCGGGAATATCCGGCGTTGCGCAGGCTGCTGTGCCGGGCGACCGATCCGGATCCGCGGCGCCGCTTCCCGACCGCCTACGCGATGTACGGCCAGCTCGCCGGCGTGCTGCGGATGGTGCTGGCCTACGACACCGGGAAGGAACATCCGCAGGCGTCGCTGGAATTCGGCGCGATGCGCGGCGATTTCGGGATCGAGACGTTGATCGGCCAGACCGACGGCATGACCGACGGGCGGCATCGCCTGCCCGCGCTGGACGCGCCGAGCGTCGTCGCCGCCCTGCCGGTGCCGCTGATCGACAGCGAGGATCCCAGCGCCGATCTGCTGTCCACACTGCTGCACGGCGATCCGAGGCACGCCCTGGACGCGTTGCGCCGCACCGCCGACCGGATCGTCTCCGGGACCATCCCGGAGCCGGAGACGTTCGAACTGGAGGGCACGCTCACCGCGGTGCGCGCGCACCTGGACCTGGGCGAGGTGGTGCCCGCCTGCGACCGGCTCGCCGATCTGCGGCCGGACTACGGCACGGACTGGCGCATCGAGTGGTACTCGGCCGTCGCCGCCTTGCTGGACGGGCAGTACGAGCGCGCCTACGAGTACTTCGACCTGGTGCACGGCATGCTGCCCGGTGAGATCGCCCCCGCGCTGGCGCTGGCGGCCACCGCCGAGCTCACCCTCCAGCATCTCGGGGATGCCGCGGGCGACCACTGGCATCGGCTCGCCGAGGAGTACTACCGCACGGTCTGGCGGACCAATCACGGCGTGGTGAGCGCGGCGTTCGGCCTGGCCCGCAGGCTCGCCGCCGACGGCGGCCTGCTGGAAGCCGTCGAGGTGCTCGATCAGGTGCCGGAGGCGTCGCGGTATCAGAACGTGGCGCGCATGACCGGGTGTCTGCTGCTGGTCTCGCAACCGATCCCGGAGACCACCGAGGCCGACCTGCTGGAGGCGGCCGCGCGGCTGGACGCCGCGCCGGACGAACCGCGGGCGCTGCAACTGCAGGTGATCGTGGTGGGCGCGGCGCTGGAGTGGGTGCGCGCGGGCGGTCAGGCCGCCACTGCGGAGGCCACCCTGCTCGGTTTCCCGTTCACCCCGCTGGGGCTGCAACGCGGGCTCGAGTCGAGCCTCCGGGCGCTGGCCCGGATCGCCCCGCACCGGCTGCACCGTTACCGCCTTGTCGACCTGGCCAACTACGTGCGGCCGAAGTCGAGGTGGTGAGCGGTCTCAGGTGGTGCGCGCGGTGAGCATGAAAAGCGCTGGCGCGGCCAATATCATCAGCAGCCACAGCCAGTTGCCCGTGGTCACCGCGAGCACCACCGAGAAGACCACGGCCGCCCCGGCCAGCACCACCAGGCGCGGCAGCGGGTTGACCGGGGTGACCTCGGCCGGGGGCGGTGTGCTGCCCGGCAGGTCGGCGAACAGTTCGGCCAGTTGACTCTTGCTGGTCGCGGCCGCGACGGCCGCGCTGAGTTCGTCGAACTCGGCCAGGCTCAACCGTCCGGTGCCCAGGTGGTGGGTCAGCTCGCGCATCGCGCGCTCGCGGTCGGCGAGACTGGCCGGAAGACCCGCGGATTCACCCATGCCGGAAGGATAGGCGCAGCGGCGGAACCGGGCGTCGGATGGATTTCCAGAGGCGGGAAGAACGGCTGGTGGGCGCGCCCTCGGGAGGCCGCGTCGCAGCACGCCAGTGATGTTTGCTGAAATGTCGCCAGAGACCGGTCGGTCGTCCCGGCAATGGCCGCGCACCGGCGGTCGTCACGTGTTGCGATGTGGTTTCCTTGAGGTATGACTGCGGGTGTGGAATACACGATCGACGAGCTGGCGCGGGAGGCCGGTACGACCGTGCGCAGCCTGCGCGTTTACCACGAACGCGGTGTGCTGCCGCCCCCGCAGGTCAAGGGGCGTACCGGGTTCTACGGTGCCGACCACCTCAATCGGGTGCGCACCATCAGCAGGTTGCTCGATCGTGGGATCAAGCTCAACGGCATCAAGGAATTGCTCAACGCCTGGGACCGTGGCGACGACCTGGGGGACATTCTCGGTGTCGGCGAGCCCGGCGCGACCGAGCCGCTCGTCGTGGACGCCGGGGAAACGATCGCGGCGACCGAACTGGCGGAGCGCTATCGCGACGTGCCCAACGGTCTGGCCCGGGTCGTCGCCGCGGGTCTGTACGAGCCCGTCGACGCCGCGACCTACCGGATCGCGGACCGCCGTCTGACCCAGAGCCTCGACCAGATGGCGGCCGCGGGCATCCCGGCCGACGAGGTCCTCGGCGAGTTGGAGAAGCTGCGTGCCGACGCGGAGCGGATCGCCCGCCGCTACGTGGACCTGTTCCGGCGCACCGCGTGGGCGTCGTTCCAGGACTCCGAACGCGGTCCGGCGCAGGTCGCCGAGCTCGCCCAGCGCCTGGCGGCGACCAGGCCGGTCCCGGCGGAGACCACCGCCGAACTCGTGAACCGGCTCGTCGCAAGGTATCTCGACCAGGACGCCGAGCTGGCCGAGGCGCTGCCGGAAGCCTGATCCGACCGCCTGGCGTCGCCGACCGAAGAATTTCTGTTTCAGATTCCCATCATTGGCGATACGTGGCGGTAACGTGCCGTTGATCAACGGTATATTGGGACCATCCGGCGCGCGATCGCGGCGCCGAGTCGCCTGACATCCCCTACTTAGGTATGTCTGCGGGCAACCTACCGATGCGCCGAAGTGTCGCTCCCCCCGACAATCTGAATGTCGCACAAGGGCAGCAGATGGGTGTGGGCACATGGGAAGCGTGACACTGTGGATGCAGATGTCGCTCGACGGCTTCGCGGAAGGGCCGGATCAGGAGGTCCACTGGCCGGTGGTGGACGAGGAACTGTGCGAGTCGTTCCTGGACGAATTGCGCTCGGCCGACTTGTTCCTCTACGGCCGCAAGACCTACGAGATCATGGCGTCGTTCTGGCCGACCGCCGACGTGGATCCGGCGATCTCGGAGTTCTACGTGGACTTCGCGCGGTGCTGGAAAGAGACGCCGAAACTGGTCTTCTCGCGCACCATGGCCTGCGCGGGGTGGAACACCCGCGTGGTCAGGGAGGACCTCGTCGAGGAGGTCACGGCGTTGCGCGCGCAGCCGGGATGCGACATGGTCCTGTTCGGCGGCGCGGAGACGGCGTCGGCGTTCATGAAGCACGACCTGATCGACGAGTACCGGTTGTTCGTGCATCCCATCCTGCTCGGTGGCGGGATTCCGCTGTTCCCGACGCCCGCGGTGGTGTCGGGCTTGCAGCTGGTGGACGTGATGACCTTCGACAGCGCGGTGGTCCAGATGCACTACCAGCAGATGGCCTCCGCCAGGTAGGAACCGGCGCGGGAAGCGCGTACCGGACCGGCGACCGCGCGAGCGGACGGCTTCACCGTCGACGTAACCTCTGATTGTCGAGCGCTTTGCCGCGTCGTCGGCTAACTTTCGTTTTATGTCCCTGGTTCAGGCACGTGGCGACGTGCTGCCTGCATCCACCAGTGAATTCGTCGGCCGGGAAACGGAATTGGACCGGCTGGGCACGCTGCTGGACGGCGGCGCCCGCCTGATCACCCTGGTCGGCCCGGGCGGGATCGGCAAAACCCGATTAGCCGCGGAGGCCCTACGCCGTGGCGCCCGCGTGCGGGGCAGGCCGGTGTACTGGGCGCGATTGGCCGGGCTGGAGGCCGACAGCACCGCCACCGCGCAGGACGTGATGCAGTCGGCCGTGTGCGCCGATGCCGGTTCGCCGCCGGCCCGCGACGCGCTGGTGCGCACCTTCACCAGCGGAGACCGTCGCACCGAGCGCGCCGTGCTAGTTCTGGACAACTGCGAACACCTGCTCGGCGCGGTGGCGGCGATGATCGCCGAGTTGCTGGAAGGCACACCGGGACTGACCATCCTGGCCACCAGCCGCGAACCGATCGGCTGGGCCGACGAGTACATCCTGCCCGTACCGCCGCTGTCGCCGCGGCAGTCGCTCGAATTGTTCCGGCAGCGGGCCGAACTCATCGGACGCGCGATCCCGGACGAGCGTGAGGCGACGGCCGTTGCCGCGCGGATCTGCCGCCGGGTCGACCACAACCCGCTGTTCATCCGACTTGCCGCGGCGCGCCTGCGGCATCAACCGCCGATCATGGTGCTGCACGAACTCACCGGCGACGCGGATGACAAGCGGTTGCACTGGACCCACGGAGCACGTGCGGGCGCCGAGCGGCGCCACCGCGGCGTCTACGACGTGATCGCGTGGTCGTTCGCGCTGTGCGGGGCCTCCGAGCAGTTGCTGCTCGAGCGGCTGTCGGTCTTCGCCGCCGGATACGAGACCGACGACGAGTCGCTGCGCGGGGGCATCGACCTCGACGCCGCGATCGCGGTATGCGCCGATGACGACCTGCCCGCCGGTGAGATCGAACATCTGCTGGAGCGGCTCACCGAACAGTCGCTGTTGTCCGCGCACCTCACCGCGACCACGGTCAGCTGGTACCTGGTGGGCAGCGTCCGGGTGTTCGCCAGGGAGCGGCTGTGCCGCCGGGGCCGCGCCGAGCTCGACCGGCTCGCCGGACGGCACCGCCGGTATCTGCGGGACAAGGTGGTCGCCGGACAGGCCCTCTGGCTCGGTCCGCAGGATCAGACCTGGCTGGCATGGGCGCGGTCGGCGTGGAACGACATCGTGCTCGGCATCGAATCCGGGTTGGCGGACCCGGCCGAAGCCGTGGTCGCCCTCGAGATCGCCACCGTCCTGCTCTCGATGAAGGTGCCGTACGTCAAGTCCGGCGCCGGCGCGCTGACCCGGTTGACCGAACGCGCGCTGGAGGCCACCCGCGGCTCCGGCCCCGGCACCTCCGGGCTCGCCGACCTGGCCACCGCTCTGCTCGGCTGGAACTCGCTGTGGCAGGGGCGGACCGATCACATCCCGCAACTGCTCGCCGACCGCGCGGCCCTGCCGTCGGATGCGGGCCCGCGATACACCGACACAGATTTCGGGCTGCCCGCGCCGGTCGAGTGGATGTGGGGCCTCGAACTGATGCTCGTGCGCGGCGACCGGCGCGCGATCACCATCCTCACCCGGGCCCGCCACAAGTTCGCCGAACAGGGCGATCGCATCGGCGCGGAGCGCAGTGACGTGTTCGTGGTGTTCTGCGCCGCTCTCGTCGGCGACCGGACGCAGGCGCTGGAGCACACCGCGCGGTTCCTGGCGCGGTCGGCATCGTCGGGCTCGACGTTGTCGCGAGCCTGGGCCGAGATCGCGCGCGCGGTGGCGCTGGCCAAGCACGGGTCCGCCGCCGAGGCGCTGACGCTGACCCATGGTGTGCTCACTCGGCACCGCGGTGAGCAGGACACTTGGACGGCGAGCTGGGCGGTGGGCGCGCACATCGTCGCGCTGGCCCAGGTCCTGCTCGCGCAGCGCGCCGAGGGCCGCGATCGTGCCGCGTGCACCGACACCGCGACGGAGATCGCGTATCTGGTCGGCAGTTTCAAGACGCGGCAGCGTTCGATGGGCATCTCCGTCGAACGCGTTCCATTGATCGCCGCCGAACTCCGCGGCGCGGCGGAGGCCGCCCGCGCGGTGCTCGGCGACCGGGCCTATGCCGCCGCCGAGCGCAGAACGCGACTGCGGCCCGAACTGGACGCACTGTGGTGTTCCACCGCGGATCCGGTCCCGGCCTCCCGGCGCCCGGATCGCCCGGCGGCCTCCCGGCCGGTGTCGCGGCGGCCCGCTTCCCGCTGGAACGATCTGTCGGACGCCGAGCGCGATGTCGCCGTCTTCGCGGCGGCCGGCTGGCCCAACAGCGCCATCGCCGGGCGGCGGCGCAGCTCCATCCGCACGGTCGACGCGCAGGTCGCCGCCATCCGGCAGAAGCTGGAGATCGCCTCGCGCGCCGACATCGCGGCCCACATCCCCGACGAGCTCGCCGATCGGGTGCGCTACGAATCCGAGCGGCGGCCCAGCCGGCGCCGTCGAGGGGGGAGCCGGGATCGATAGACGACTGCCTCCCCGGCGACCGGGCCGGAGGCGTGCGAAACCCTTCCCCCGGCCGCGCCCATTAGGCTGCTCGAGCGGTGATTGTCTGGATCGGTAGGTGCGTCGGCATGTCGGAGGTGAACAGCGGTGGTGACAACGGTCCCGCCGCGCCCGTCGAGTTCGTGGGCAGGCATGCCGAACTGCGGCGGATAGAAGCCCTGCTGAGCTCGTCCAGCGCCCGGTTGATCACCCTGGTCGGGCCCGGCGGCATCGGCAAGACGACGTTGGCGGTGGAAGCCGTACGGCGCTATCGCGGCGCGGCGCGGCACCCGGTGTATTGGACGCGCCTGGCCCGGCTGGTGCCCGGCGCGGAGACCGGGGCGGTCGCCGAGGAGGTGCTGCTGTCCGTCGCGAAGAACGGCATCGCGGGCCGCTCCGCCTGGGACGGCTTGGTGGAGATCTTCGCCGACGGTCTCGCCGATGGCGAGACGCACCGGACCATCCTGGTGCTGGACAACTGCGAACACGTGCTGGCCGGAGTCGGCCCGCTGATCATCGGACTGCTCCAGGCGGCCCCCGGCTTGACCATCGTCGCGACCAGCCGGGAGCCGATCGGCTGGATCGACGAGCAGCTGGTAGCCGTGCCTCCGCTGTCCAGCGTGCACGCCCTCGAACTGTTCCGGCGGCGAGCCGAGCGCACCGGGCGGCCGATCTCCGAGGATCCGGGCCAGCTCGCCATCGCCACCCGCATCTGCGGGCACGTCGACAACAACCCGCTGTTCATCCGCCTGGCCGCGGCGCGGCTGCTGCACCGGCCACCGGCGATCCTGTTGCGCGAGTTGTCCGGTGACACCGACGATCGCCGCCTGCAGTGGACGCACGGGGCCAGAGGCGGCATCGGCGAACGGCACCGCAGCGTGCGTGACGTGATCGCCTGGTCCTACGGCCTGTGTACCGCGTCGGAGCAGTTGCTGCTGGACCGCTTGTCCGTGTTCGCCACCGGTTGCGACGCCGAGGACGACGAGACGCCGTGCGGCGGGGCCGACGTGGACGCGATCGTCGCGGTGTGCGCGGACGCGACGTTGCCCGCGGAGCGAATCGAGGGGCTGCTCGAGCGCCTGGTGGAACGCTCGCTGCTGTCGGCCCGTATCACCACCTCGACGGTGCGCTACTACCTGTTGGAAAGCGTTCGGGTGTTCGTGCGCGACCGGCTGTCGGCCCGCGGCGATCACCTGGACGAGGCGCGGCTGTTCGCCCGGCATCGGCGGCACTATCGCGACCGCGTGGCGGCGGGCCCGGCCACCTGGTACGGCCCGCGGGAGCAGGAGTGGATCGCCTGGGCCCGGGCGGCCTGGGACAACATCCTCATCGCCGTCGAGACCAGTCTCGCCGATCCGGAGGAGGCCGTGGTCGGGCTGGAGACCGCCGCGACGCTGATGGCGTTGCGCGTGCCGTTCATCACCGGGTCCAACCGCGCCATCACCAGCCTGACCGAACAGGCGCTGGAAGTCACCGCGCAGGTGGAGCCGCCGCCGACCCGGCTGCGGATCAACGCGACCGCGCTGGTGGGCTGGATCGCCATCTGGCAGGGCAGACACGCCTATACCGCGCAGTTGTTGGACGAATGCGCCGCGGAGTGCCTGTCCGACGCGGAACTTCGGCGCGGCTGGCGGGAGACGACGGCGACCGATGTCGGCCTGCCCGCCGCGGTGGAGTTCACCTGGGGACTCGAACTGCTGCTGATCCATCTCGACATCCGGGCGGTGGACGTGCTGGCCAGGGCGCGCAGGAAATTCGCCACCTTGGGCGACCGGGCCGGAGAGCAGCGCAGCGAATTGTTCGAGGCGCTCACGTACGCGAACCTCGGTGACGCGGACGTCGCGCTCGGGGCCGCGCGCAGGCATCTGGACCGGGCCGTCGCTTCCGACGCGGGCTGGGCGACCTCATGGGCGGAGCTGGCCTGGATGATCGCGGTGTCCCGGCACGGCGATCCGCGAGAGGCGGTCACGCTCGGGCGGTCCACCCTGGAACGCCTGCTGATCACGGGGGACACCTGGACGGCGGGCTGGGTCGCGCATTTCATGATGATGGCGCTGACCTACCTGCTGTCCGCCCGGATCGAGGCGGGGGACACCGACAGCGCCGAAGCGATCGCCGCCGCCACCGAGATCGCCCATCTGCAAGGCGGGATCGCTACGCTGCACCGCTCCATGGGCATCGTCGCAGACCGGGTGACCCTGGTGGCCAGGGGCACCGCTCAGGCGGTCGCGGCGGTCACCGCGGTCCTCGGCGCTGAGGCGCACGAAGCGGCGGTTCAGCGCGGCGCCCGCCTGCGTCCCGAACGCGACGAACTGCAATTACTGCTGCTGGGCAGGTTGCCCGCCGATCGGCTGCTGCCTGCGCGGCGGTCGCAGGCCAGGTCGACGGCCTCGCGCTGGGACGAGTTGACGCCCGCGGAACGCGAGGTCGCCGTGCTGGCCGCCGCGGGCTGGGCCAACAGCGCCATCGCCGCGCGCAGGGGCAGCTCGATCCGGACGGTCGATGCACAGGTGGCGACCGTACGCAGAAAGCTGATGGCGGCTACCAGGGCCGACATCAGCTGGCACGTACCGGATCACCTCGAGGAGCGGATCCGGCTGGAATCGGAGCGAAGGCCCGCGCGAACGCGAACACGCCCGTAACCGCGCGGCGGTCACGGGCGTGCCGGTAGGAAGGTCGGTCAGGCGTCAGGTCAGCGAGCCGTCGTAGCACAGGCTCGACGACCGCCAGGAATGCTGCGGCCCGGTGCCGGGATCGAAGGCCCACTGGTCGATCGATCCCGCGGCCTTCCACCACACGGAGCCGCGTCCGTCCGAGACGACCTGGTAGACGTCCTCGGAACCCTCGATGAGCTGGCTTCCGACGCAGTAGTCGTTGTATTCCGTGCCGTACTGGCGGGCGCCGGGGCTGAACAGGCCCGCTGGGTGGGTGTACGCGCCCGGGTTGGGCACGGTGCTGGCCTGCCGCACATTGTGTCCGCGGTGCCAGTAGGGCGCGCCGACCCCATCGGTGCCGCAGGTGAAGGTCGAGCCCCCCGCGACGACGGTGGTGCCCTGGCCGTAGGCGCCACCGGCCCAGAGGCAGGCAGCGCCCTGAGCCTCGGCGGTGCCCGCGCCGAGGCTCAGGCCGCCCGCCGCCACCGCTGCCGCCGCCAGCAGGGTGAGCGTCCGTGCCGTGCCGCGCTTGTCGTTACACGCGGTCGTCCGGCGAAGCCCGTTAATGTTGATCATTGGTGTTTCTCTTTCGTGCGCTATCCCGGCCGGAGTGGATTTCCGGGATTGGTGATACTTCAAGTAATGTGCCGCTAGACAGCGGTACGATCAGTCCAGAAGGACGTCGCGGAAGATTGTGGGTGCGAGTGAGTGAGCCGGTCCGGCGATCACTGGCACCAGCGGGCCTGCGGGCGGCAGACGGTGTAGCCGCTGCCGTCCGGGCGGGCGACGCGCGACCAGCTGGGGCTGACGGAATTGTTGCCCGTGGTGGTGTCGGCCGGCGCAGGGGTGCTCTGGCGCTGGTGGTAGTCGCGGATGGCGTCGTCGTGCTCGTCCGCGCGGAGCGGGTCGTTGTCGCGGTGGTTGTAGCCCATCGGGTCGATCTGGTGCCAGCCGTTGGTGTCGCCGGTGCCGTTGCGCGGGTCGGAGGGGCCCGAGTGCGACTCGGCGCCCGCGATGCCGACGGCGCCGGCGGTGAGGATGCCGACGATCGCGGTACAGGCGAGCAGTCGCCGTGCGGCGGAGTTGGTCGTGGCGGTCATCGTAAGTCTCCGTTCGGAATTCGAGCCGTGCGCGGCGACACGGTTCGAGCGGCGGCGGTGCGGCGAACGTCGATGGTCGGGGTTGCCGCGCGAGGTGGGGGCGGGGAAGGGATCGGGGCGGCATCCGTCGCGGACGTCTGGTCCGCGGGCCGGTGCCGGTCGGCTCGGTCCCGGTTGTCGGGATGGGAAGAGCCCGGCCTGTCGTCTCCGTGGCGGCCCGGGTCTGCGGGGCGCGGTGCCGCGACGATCGCGTCGGGCCCGGCCAGCGCTTCGGCCGGCGCCGGGGTTTCCGGCGTGGCCGCTATCGCGCTCACGATCAGCGGGCGGACGAGCCAGGTCTGTGTCCGTCGCTGGTGCGGCGTGATGCCGGTCATCGTTCGCGTCCGTTCATCTCGCCACCTCGGGATCGGAGATCGGCCCGGTGTGGTCCGATCGGCAGGTCCCTATCTATCGTGCCGTTGGATAACGTCACATTAATCGACGGGTCGATGCCTTGTCGAGTGCTTTCCCATACTTGGGAAGAACTGCGGAGTTTCCGGCGTGGGTCGGCGTCTTGACCAGGGGTGATGCCGACCGCCTGTAACCCGGGGGCTTTGCGAAACTTGCTCGACGCGATGCTTTTTCGGGACGGTGCGGCCTTCCGGCGGGCCGGGTAGGGGGCGCGGCAGTGATGCGGCGCTCTCGCCGAAAGTGACGTGGGTAGCACGACCGGCCGGGGCACGGGGGCTGTGTCTTCGTTGCACTCACCACGCCAGGGCCGTGCTGACCGCGGAGGTGGAGCCGGCATGCGCGCGGGATGTGGGGGCGAATGAAGGGCAGCGGCAGTGCCGCGCGGTTCGCCGCTGTGGGCTGATGAACGGGCTGCGACGGAAAGCCCTTCGCGCATACACGAAAAGGGCGCCTGCCGCGATGGCAGACGCCCTTTTAGGGTTGCTGGATCAGGCCTCGGTGACCGCCGCGTATGCCGGGGCCCCTGAACCCGTGGCCGCCGCGGGCGCGCGGCTCGGCTTCGCGGCGGCGGGGTCGCGGAACGGGGCTTCGATCACGGCGCGCTCCTGCCACAGGTAGTACAGCGCCATGGCGAAGATGCTCGTGCCGATCACGTTGGCCAGGAAATGCCACCAGATGCGGTAGGTCGACGCACCGGCTCCCGGGTCGAGCAGGCCGAAGAAGGTCGACAGGCCGATCGCTTTGGTGCCGAAGGCGACCGTCAGGGTGAGCGCGAGATGCTCGAGTCCGTGGATGCCCTGCATCAGTACGCCCATGCGGCCCCACTTGCGCGCCTTGCTCTCCAGGGCGTGGTGGGTGACCAGTGCGACACCGACCAGTCCGGCGAGGAAGTGGAAATTGCCGACCAAGTGCAAGATTTCCATCCCGAGCGACGGCTTCATATGGTTGACCTGGCCGAATCCCTTGGCCAAGCCGGTGCCCCACGGCGTCATCCACGCCGGTGAGTTCGGGTGCTGGATCCAGTATCCGACCTGTGCCACGTGCTCCTGGAAGTGACCTATCTGGGCGATGACGCCCAACGCGATCACACCGAGCGCGGTGCGGAACATCCATGGTCGCAACGGTTTGCGCATCGCGATGGCGAGCACGCCGACGGCCGCCCACATGACGACCATCCAGGCCACCATCAAGATCGCACCTAGGATTTCGAACCCGGTCGCCTCGGCTGTGTGGTTCATGGGGAACCGCCCTTCTGCGCGCCCTCCGGCAACGGCGACGGATGGGGGGAGTTGCTTCGGAAACGCGCGGAACGCGTTGTTCGCAAGATACAAGGTCGTGCGGGCTCGTGTCCGAGATTTCCGAATGTCCTGGTACCTGCGACAATTCGATTCGAGTCATACTCAACGCGTATAGCGCGAGTTCACGATGGTCGCAGAAAGCCTTCGACGATGCGGTGGGCGCGGTCGGCGGCCTCCGGATCACCGATCCGCAGCGCGGTATTCGTCGCGCAGAGCACCGCATCGATCTGGAAGGCGACCAGATCGGCGTCCAGTTGAGGGATCTCACCGGCGGACGCCGCCGCGCGCAGCTCCCGCGCCAGCAGCCGAACCCACGCTCCCTGATCGCGGAGCAGGGCGTCGCGCACCGGGCCCGGCTTGCTGTCGTGCTCGGCCATGGTCGCGACGCGGAAGCATCCGCCCGCGAACAGCGGCGTCGTGGCATAGACCATCCAGTGCTCCACCAAGGCCCGCAGACGGGCGACGCCGTGCGGCGCGGACCGTGCGGGTTCGACGACCGCTTCCACGAAGCGGTCGCGTGCGTGATCGATGGTGGCCAGCTGGAGTGCTTCCTTGGTGCGGAAGAGGGTCTGGATTCCGGCCTTGCTCAGACCGGTGTCTTCGGCCAGCCTGCCGAAACTCAGGCCGTCCAATCCGTCGAGCGAGGCGATGTCGACCGCATGCCGCAGCACCGTGGCACGCGTCTTCGCACCGCGCAACAGGCGCTTGTCGGTGATCTCGGCGGTTCGCTGACCACTTTCCATACGGTCGATCGTACTTTCTGCCGCCGGGTTCGTGGGGCTCAGTTCCGCTGGTAAGGCCAGTTCCAGTCGGCGACCTCGGGGAGGTCCTCGCCGTGTTCCCTGGTCCACGCACGGGCCGTCCACCGCGCGTCGACCATCTCTTGCCGCAGCCCCGCGGCCCGCTCGCGCAGGGACGGCACCCGATCGATCACGTCCATCACCAAGTGGTAGCGGTCCAGATCGTTCAGCATCACCATGTCGAACGGCGTGGTCGTGGTGCCGCGCTCCCGATAGCCGCGCACGTGCAGTTCGTCGTGGTTGGTGCGCCGATAGGTCAGCCGGTGGATCAGCCACGGATAGCCGTGGAAAGCGAAGATCACCGGCCGGTCCTGGGTGAAGAGCGTGTCGAACTCACTGTCCGGCAGGCCGTGCGGGTGCTCGTCCTGCGTTTGCAGCCGCATCAGGTCGACTACGTTCACCACCCGGACGCGCAGGTCGGGCAGACGTTCGCGCAGGATCGCGGCCGCGGCGAGGGTCTCCAGCGTCGGTATGTCTCCCGCGCAGGCGAGCACCACGTCCGGCATGGTGCCCACCTCGTCGCCGTGGCCCGCCCACGGCCAGATCCCGATCCCGCGTGCGCAGTGCTCGGCGGCCTCGGTCACCGACAACCAGTCGGCCTGCGGCTGCTTGCCCGCGACCACCACGTTCACGTAGTGGCGGGAGCGCAGGCAGTGGTCGTAGGTGGACAGCAGCGTGTTCGCGTCCGGCGGCAGGTACACCCGCACGATCGAGGCCTTCTTGTTCAGCACCACGTCCAGGAATCCGGGGTCCTGGTGGGTGAAGCCGTTGTGGTCCTGGCGCCACACGTGCGAGGACAACAGGTAGTTCAGGCTGGGGATCGGACGCCGCCACGGCACCGCCGAACTGGCGTCGAGCCATTTGGCGTGCTGGTTGAACATGGCGTCCACGATGTGGATGAACGCCTCGTAGCAGGTGAACACGCCGTGCCTGCCGGTCAGTAGATAGCCCTCCAGCAGTCCCTGGCACATGTGTTCGGACAGCACCTCGATCACCCGGCCGCCGCGGTCGAGTTTCTGGTCGCGGCGGTCGATCTCCGCCTGCCAGTTGCGGCCGGTGACCTCGAGGATGTCCTGCAAGCGGTTGCTGGCCAGCTCGTCCGGCGCGAAGATGAGGAAGTTGTCCGGATTGTGCCTGGTGACCTCACGCAGCCAGCCACCGAGCACCCTGGTGGCCTCGTGCCGGGTCGCGCCCGGCGCGGTGACCTCGACGCCGAAGTCGCGCCAGTCCGGCAGGTACAGATCGCGCAGCAGCGTACCGCCGTTGGCGACCGGGTTGGCGCTCATCCGCCGTTCGCCGACGGGTACCTGAGCGGTCAGCTCCGGCACCGGCTTGCCGTCGTCGTCGAACAGTTCCTCCGGACGGTAGGAACGCAGCCACTGTTCCAGCACCGCGCGGTGGTCCGCGTCGGTGCGCGCGCCCGGCAACGGCACCTGGTGCGCGCGGAAGGTGCCCTCGACCTGGTCGCCGTCCACCACCGGCGGACAGGTCCAGCCCTTCGGTGTGCGCAGCACGATCATCGGCCAGCTGGGCCGTGCCCCATCGGCGCCGTCGCGTGCGGCGCCCTGGATCCGCCCGATGCGTTCCATGCTCGTGTCCACCGCCGTGGCCATCGCCTGGTGGACGGCCGCGGGATCGTCGCCGGCGACGACGATCGGCTCGTAACCGTAGCCACGCAGCAGCGACAGCAACTCCGGCTCCGGGATGCGCGCCAGGATGGTCGGATTGGCGATCTTGTACTCGTTCAGCGCCAGGATCGGCAGCACCGCGCCGTCGCGCGCCGGATTGAGGAACTTGTTCGCATGCCAGCTCGTGGCCAGCGGACCCGTTTCCGCCTCGCCGTCGCCGACCACGCAGAACACGGTGAGATCGGGGTTGTCCAGGGCGGCGCCGAACGCGTGCAGCAGCGAATAGCCGAGTTCGCCGCCCTCGTGGAAG
Organism: Nocardia sp. NPDC051929; assembly: GCF_044548645.1. NCBI lineage: Bacteria > Bacillati > Actinomycetota > Actinomycetes > Mycobacteriales > Nocardiaceae > Nocardia > Nocardia sp. NPDC051929. Next base: position 60,166 of record NZ_JBIUCG010000008.1, read on the forward strand.
GAGCCCGGCGTCTCCGGTGCGCAGTGACTCGGCACCCCGCCGGGAAAGGAGAACTGGCGGAACAGCGCGCCCATCCCCGCGGCGTCCTGCGGAATGTGGCTGTAGACCTCGGAGTACGTCCCCTCCAGCCAGCCGCACGCGTTCGGGCCCGGACCGCCGTGCCCGGGGCCCGCGACGAAGACGGCGTTCAGGCCGCGTTGCCGGATCGCGCGATTGGCATGCACCCACACGAGATTCAGGCCGGGCACCGTGCCGAAGTGCCCGAGCAGCCTGGGTTTGACGTGCTCGGCGCGCAGCGGTTCGCGCAGCAGCGGATTAGCCGTCAGGTAGATCTGGCCGACCGCGAGATAGTTCGCGGCGCGCCACCACGCGTCGATCGCCGCCAGCTCGTCGCGTGCCAGTGGCCCCGGCACGTCCGCCAGCCGGTAGGGACGCGGTGCGACGGTCCGGCCGCCGGTGCTGCCGACGTTGTCCGCCGAAGTATCGCCACCCGCACTCGCCATGTGGGTCATGTGCCGACTCTCCTCACGCTCATGGCATCGGGGACGGCGGCGCCACGACCGGCCGCCGTCGCGGTCCTGCGAAGGTTGCCGATCGGAATCGACAACGCCGGATGGAGAATTCACCGCCAGCCTAGCCGCAGCGGGCCGCGCGGCGGTCCGAGCGTGTCGCGGGAAGCTCGTCCCACCCGGGGCCCGTTCGTGGTCTAGGGTCCGCGGCATGCACATTCTCGGCAGGATCATCGGTATCGGCGCCGTCGCCGCGACCACCATCGTGCTGGCGGCCTGCGGCTCGGACGACGAGTCCGCTCCCGCCGTCTCCACGACGCGGACCACCGCGGCGGCTGGGCCTTCCGCGCAGCGCCCGGCTACCCAGAGCAAGGGCCGCGAGTGCACCGCCGACGACATCCGCGTCACCGGAGATTTCGGCGCCGCGCCGAAGATCACCCTCCCCGACAACTGCGACCCGCCCAAGCAGCTGATCGTCAAGGATCTGAAGGAGGGCAGCGGGCCCGGCGCCGCGCCCGGCCAGCAGCTGACCATGAATTACGCGCTGGTCACCTGGTCGGACAAGAAGACGCTGGACAGCTCGTTCCAGCGCGGCAAGCCGTTCCAACTCACCCTCGGCGGGGGACAGGTCATCCCCGGCTGGGATCAGGGACTCGTCGGCGTCAAGGAGGGCGCGCGCCGCTTGCTGATCGTGCCGCCGGAGCTGGGCTACGGCGCGGGCGGGCGTGGCATCGCCCCGTACGAGACGCTGGTATTCGTCACCGACGCGGTCTCGGTGGGGAAGTAGCCCGGCCGCTCGCGTCGCCCGCCGGGCACCGCCGGATGCAGGTCCGCTCGGCCGGTCAACTAACCTGGTCGGGATGCGTGGCGTACGCCGCACCCCTCGTCGTCTCGGCCGAGGCCGGGACTCCGGTTCGGATCGGCGCCGGTGGGGGAATGCGGCAGCCGGCGTAGGGCCGCCTCGCCCGCCGTTCCGATCCCGGAATGCCGGGGGCGGGGCGCCGCAAGACGAACGTCAACCAGTACGAACAACGAACAAGGAGCATGTCCGTGAAGAGCACCGTCGAGCAGCTGAGCCCGACCCGGGTCCGGATCAACGTCGAGGTGCCCTTCGAGGAGCTGAAGCCGGATTTCGACCGCGCGTACAAGGCACTGGCCAAGCAGGTCCGCATCCCCGGCTTCCGTCCCGGTAAGGCGCCAGCGAAGCTGCTCGAGGCCCGTCTCGGCCGTGGCGCGATCCTGGAGCAGGTCGTCAACGACGCGCTGCCCGGTCGCTACAGCGAGGCCGTCACCACCTCCGAGGTGAAGGTCATCGGTCAGCCCGAGATCGAGATCACCAAGATCGAGGACGGCCAGGAGCTGGCCTTCACCGCCGAGGTCGACGTGCGGCCGGAGATCACGCTGCCGGACTACGCGAGCATCGCGGTCACCGTCGACGCGTTCACCGTCGGCGACGAGGACATCGAGGAGCAGTTGCAGTCGCTGCGCCAGCGCTTCGGCACCCTGACCGGGGTGGAGCGTCCGGTGCAGGACGGCGACTTCGTCTCGATCGACCTGTCGGCGACCGTGGACGGCCAGGAGGTGGCCGAGGCCGCCACGACCGGCCTGTCCCACGAGGTCGGTTCCGGTCAGCTCATCGAGGGCCTGGACGAGGCGCTGGTCGGATTGTCGGCGGGCGAGTCGAAGGAGTTCACCTCGAAGCTGGTCGCGGGCGTGCACGCGGGCAAGGACGCGGTCATCACCGTGACCGTGCAGACCGTCAAGGAACGTGAGCTGCCCGAGGCCGACGACGAGTTCGCGCAGCTGGCCAGCGAATTCGACACGCTGGAGGAGCTGAAGGACGATCTGCGCGGCCGCGTCGAGCGGGTCAAGAAGGTGCAGCAGGCGGGCGAGATCCGCGACAAGGTGCTGGACACCCTGCTCGAGCAGGTCGAGGTGCCGCTGCCCGAGGCCGTGGTGAAGGCCGAGATCGACGCGGTGACCCACGACGCGGTGCACGGCTTCGACCACGACGAGGCCAAGTTCGCCGAGGCGCTCGAGGCGCAGGGCAGCACCCGCGAGGAGTTCGACGCCGACACCAAGCAGGCCGCCGAGAAGTCGGTCAAGACCCAGCTGCTGCTGGACGCGATCGCCGAGGCGGAGGGCACCCAGGTCGGCCAGGAGGAGCTCACCGAGCGGATCCTGTTCCAGTCGCAGCGCTACGGCCTGTCGCCGGAGCAGTTCATCCAGCAGGTGCAGCAGGCGGGCCAGCTGGGCGCGATCTTCGCCGACGTGCGGCGCGGCAAGGCGCTGGCGGGCGTGGTCGGCCAGGTGACCGTCACCGACTCCGCGGGCAACTCGGTGGACACCACCGAAATGTTCGGCGCCCCCGCCGATTCCGCCGACGAGGACGCGGCCGTCGAGACGGCCCCGGCGGACGCCGAATAATTCCATGGAATGTCGGCGTGATCGACGCCCGCGAGGTGCGCTGATTGCGCTGTGAGCGAAGAAAGGGCGGTACCGGGAGTTCGGTGCCGCCCTGCTTCGTTAATGTTTGTGACGACAAGTTGGATGGCCATGTCCGACCGGGTGCGGCATATCCAACCAGTGATGGCTATGTGGCAATCCGCAACGAGCCGGCGAGAGAAGGCAGGTATCCGTGACAATCAACCAGGCAGGGGTCATGACAACCGCGACTGCTGGTCTCAACCTCAGTGATTCGGTGTACGAGCGCCTGCTGCGTGAGCGCATCATCTTCCTCGGCACACAGGTCGACGACGACATCGCGAACAAGCTGTGCGCGCAGATCCTGCTGCTCTCGGCGGAGGATCCCACCAAGGACATCTCGCTCTACATCAACTCGCCGGGCGGCTCGGTGACCGCGGGCATGGCCATCTACGACACGATGCAGTTCGCCGAGTGCGACATCGCCACCTACGGCATGGGCCTGGCCGCGTCCATGGGGCAGTTCCTGCTCACCGCGGGCACCAAGGGCAAGCGCTACGCGCTGCCGCACGCGCGGATCATGATGCACCAGCCCTCGGCGGGGATCGGCGGCTCGGCGGCCGACATCGCGATCATGGCCGAGCAGTTCGCGCACACGAAGCGTGAGCTGAACGAACTGCAGGCGCAGCACACCGGCAAGTCGGTCGAGCAGGTCACCGCCGATGCCGACCGCGACCGCTGGTTCACCGCGGCCGAAGCCCTGGAATACGGCTTCATCGACCACGTGATCAGCCACGCGAATCAGGCCAACGGCGCCAAGAAGTAACGCACCGGATCACCCACAGGCCCCCGGACACCTCGAACGTCCGGCCGCCGCACCGACTTTGGAGACGAAGATGGCCAATTCGATCGACCCGCGCGCCGGCCTGTCCGGCATGGCACCGCAGAGCCCGCAGGCGCGCTACATCCTGCCGTCGTTCATCGAGCACTCGAGCTTCGGCGTAAAGGAGTCCAACCCGTACAACAAGCTGTTCGAAGAGCGCATCATCTTCCTCGGCGTGCAGGTGGACGACGCCTCGGCGAACGACATCATGGCGCAGCTGCTGGTGCTGGAGTCGCTGGACCCCGACCGCGACATCACCATGTACATCAACTCGCCGGGTGGCTCGTTCACCTCGCTGATGGCCATCTACGACACCATGCAGTACGTGCGCGCCGACGTCGCCACCGTCTGCCTGGGCCAGGCCGCCTCGGCCGCCGCCGTGCTGCTGGCCGCGGGCACGCCGGGCAAGCGCGCCTGCCTGCCCAACGCGCGCGTGCTGATCCACCAGCCCTCGCTGGAGGGCGGCATCCAGGGCCAGGTGTCGGATCTGGAGATCCAGGCCGCCGAGATCGAGCGCATGCGTCGCCTGATGGAGAGCACGCTCGCGCGGCACACCGGCAAGGACGCCGACACCATCCGCAAGGACACCGACCGCGACAAGATCCTGACGGCCGAGGAGGCCAAGGAGTACGGGATCATCGACACGGTGTTCGACTACCGGAAGCTGAGCGCGCAGAAATAAGGCGCGAATCGTCGTTTCCGGCCGGGGCCGGGACGGCGGGGGCGAATTGCCGATCCCGGGGCTGTTCGCTCTAAATTGCTTTGTGACAGGGAATTCCGGCCGGGAAGTACGCAACGGGGCATACCGCCCGGCCGGGCCGCCCTCGCGCCGCCGCGGTTCGAGAATTTGTTCGAACCGACGGCGCCGCGCGGCGGGCGGTGCGGAGGTATGGCTCGTGACGACTCGCACAACCCGCGCGAGAAACATGCGCGAGTTGTCGACCTCCATCCCGAACACCGGGTACGGTCAACCTAGGGACCTTTGCTCCCGGTTGACGGCACTGCCCCACCGGCCACGAAATCAGCCGATGCGTTTGCGGCTGCGAAAGTGGTGGACAGCTGGCAACCTGGACGGACGGTTGCACGCGGACAAGGAAGTAGGGACCCACGAGATGGCGCGCATCGGAGATGGCGGCGATCTGCTGAAGTGCTCGTTCTGCGGAAAGAGCCAGAAGCAGGTCAAGAAGCTCATTGCGGGACCAGGGGTGTACATCTGCGACGAGTGCATCGATCTCTGCAACGAGATCATCGAGGAGGAACTCGCCGAGTCCAGCGAGGTCAAGCTCGATGAGCTGCCCAAGCCCGCCGAGATCCGGGATTTCCTGGAAAACTACGTGATCGGCCAGGACACCGCCAAGCGCACTCTCGCGGTGGCCGTCTACAACCACTACAAGCGCATCCAGGCCGGTGACAAGGGGCGGGACAGCCGCGGCGAGACCGTCGAGCTGGCCAAGTCCAACATCCTGATGCTCGGTCCCACCGGTTGCGGCAAGACCTACCTCGCCCAGACCCTGGCGAAGATGCTGAACGTCCCGTTCGCCATCGCCGACGCCACCGCGCTGACCGAGGCCGGGTACGTCGGCGAGGACGTCGAGAACATCCTGCTGAAGCTGATCCAGGCGGCCGACTACGACGTCAAGCGCGCCGAGACCGGCATCATCTACATCGACGAGGTCGACAAGATCGCCCGCAAGAGCGAGAACCCGTCGATCACCCGTGACGTGTCCGGCGAGGGCGTGCAGCAGGCCCTGCTGAAGATCCTGGAGGGCACTCAGGCGAGCGTGCCGCCGCAGGGCGGGCGCAAGCACCCGCACCAGGAGTTCATCCAGATCGACACCACCAACGTGCTGTTCATCGTGGCGGGCGCCTTCGCCGGTCTGGAGAAGATCATCTCCGACCGCACCGGCCACCGCGGCATCGGTTTCGGCGCCGAGGTGCGGTCGAAGGCCGAGATCGACACCACCGATCACTTCGCGGAGGTCATGCCAGAGGACTTGATCAAGTTCGGCCTGATCCCGGAGTTCATCGGCCGCCTGCCCGTGGTCGCGTCGGTGACGAACCTGGACAAGGAATCGCTGGTCAAGATCCTCTCCGAACCGAAGAACGCGCTGGTCAAGCAGTACGTCCGGCTGTTCGAGATGGACGGGGTCGACCTCGAGTTCACCGACGACGCGCTGGAGGCGGTCGCCGACCAGGCGATTCTGCGCGGCACCGGCGCGCGTGGCCTGCGGGCGATCATGGAGGAAGTCCTGCAGCCCGCGATGTACGACATCCCCAGCCGCGACGACGTCGCCAAGGTCGTCGTCAACGCGGATACGGTCAACGACAACGTTCTGCCCACCATCGTGCCGCGCAAGGCGCAGCGGCCGGAGCGCCGGGAGAAGTCGGCGTAATTCGGGTGTGGCGACCCGTCGCAGGGGGTACTCCTCGGTGAGGGTTGAGCAGACAGCCTAGTTCCGGCGTTTTTCTCCGGGGCGCATCATTGAACCCGCGAGCAAGCCCGTTTCCGAGATTGCTCGCGGGCGACTGGACCGAGGTCCTCATGTCGACAGGCTTGGCCAACCCCACGTACGTTCTCACCGCCGCTCGCAATGCCGATCACCCCGCCGAGCGGCTCAAGATTTCGGTCACAGTGCCGAGCGACTCGGTCACGCTGTGCGCGCTCGCGGGCGAAGTCGATCATTACACCGTCGAAGTGTTTCGACGCAGGCTGATCGGCTCGCTGGGCACGGCGGCGCCTTTGGTGGTCGTAGATCTGTCGAAGATCACGTTTTTCGGCGTCGCCGGGTTGCACGTCCTGGTCGACGCGCGGTCCATGCTGGCCCAGACCGGCCGTAGGATGCGCCTGGTGACCGGACCCCGGTGTGTGGACCGGCTGCTGGAGCTGGCGGGAGATCTGGCGCGCTTCGAGACGATGTCGAGTCTCGCCGACGCCGTGCTCGACGCGGCCTGACGCGGCCGGGGTCGATACCATCGGGGCATGTTCGCCAACCGGCGCTTGGAGCGCAAGGTCGACGCCCTGCACGCCAAGCTCGACCTGATCATGACCCATCTGGGCATCGAGGCGCAGGCAGCGGCCGTGCCGCCGCGTGCCGTGCCTGCGGTCCCGCGCGGCGACGGCATGGCCGAGATCGATGCGCTTCTGGCGCAGGGCAAGAAGATTCACGCGATCAAGCGGTATCGCGAACTCACCGGGTGCGGCCTGAAAGAGGCCAAGGAAGCGGTCGAACGCCGGTATCCGTACTGATCACCGGGGCGCGAGCACAGGGCCCGACGGCTCGCGCGCCGGCGCGGAAGTAGAGCGGGCATTCTTCGACGACTTGCCCCGCACCGCAGGCTGATAGGTCTAGCTGTGTGCGCCCTGCACCACGGGGGTGTGCAGATCCACTGGGAAGTCGGCGTCCGCGCTGGACAGGCTGTCCGCCGCGGAGCGTTCCGGCAAGGGGTCGCGCCCGGTCGGGTCGGGCAAGCTCCGCACCTGCTCGGTGGCATAGCCGATCGCGCGTCCGTATCGCGCGCTCGCGGCATCGTGGATGAGCAGGGCGACGCCGATCATCACCGGGGCGACACCGTGCACGGCGGCGTCGAACCATCGCCCGGCGCTCACGTATGGGTAGGTGTTCAGTCCGACGGTGAGCGCGAGCAGGGCCATTTCCGCCGCCGCCACTTGGCTCCGGTTGTCCAGCACGCCCCATTCGGTGACCTTGTTCGTGCCGATCATGATGATGATCAGCGACACGCTGATCATCGCCTCGAGCAGGTAGCTGAACCAGTACAGTGGGTCGTCCGGGCCACCTGGGGCGATGTTGTGCTGAACGTTGACCGCCGACCACAGCATTCCGGCGGCGACCACGCCGGCCAGCGCGCCGAGCGACCAGGAGCGGTGCCGGTACAGCGACGCCAACCTGGCGTGCGGGCTGGACGCGCGCCGCTGCGCGGCAATCGCCTTGCGCGCCAACAGCAGGTCCCTGATCTCGGCCTTCTCGATGGCCTCCGCGGTGTGCCGCGCCCGGTCGGAGGCCGCGGCGCCCGCCTCGGCGTGCTTCCAGCGCTGTTCGCGGTCCTGGGTCCGGATCCGTTCGGCCAGTTCGCGTTCAGCGAGCAGTTCCTCCTCCGACAGCGCGCCGGTCAGAGCCGGGTCGAACTGGTAGGCGAGACGGCCGCGGGCCTTCTCGACTCGTCTCGCCAGCCGTGCGACGTCGTCGTCCGGGGTCTGTTCGTCGAGCATGCGGCTCCAAACGGTCGGGCGGAGGGGAACTCGAGAAACCGAAGACGCCGTTACCCCGCACCGAAACTCGCGAAGGTAGCCCGCCGGCCGCGGCACGGCCAGGCGACGTCAACACCTCTTATTCTTAGTGCATTCCGGGCCGTAACGACAGCCCCGGGTGAACGCGGCGCCGAAGTACCAGGTCGGATCGCACCATTCCCGCAGCGCCGCGGCCCTTTTCACGACCAGGGCACCCGGCACGAATCGGTGCTGAAACCCTGCGCCGTGATCCCGAGCGCCGAATTGAACCGGGCGCGTGAGTTTTCCAGCGCGATCTGATAGCTGAGCTCCACCACACCCGCTCGGCCGAAGCGCCGCTCCAGGTCGGCGACCTGTTCGTCGGTGACCGTGGTCGGCGTTGCGGTCATCGCGTCGGCGTAGGCGATGGCGGCGCGCTCGTCGTCGGAGTACAGCGGCGAGGTCGCGTAGTCGGCGATGTGTTCCAGCCGCGCGACGTCCAGCTCGCCCAGGCGCATGAGCATGGCTCCGAAGTCGACGCACCACGAACAGCCGATCGTCCACGCCGTGCGATACACCGCGATCTCGCGGATGACGGCGGGCAGGGCGGTGCTGGCCTTGCCGACCATGGTCTCGTGGACCGCGCTGGCCCTCAGCAATTTCGGATGGTTGGCGGTGACGGCGAAGGGCTCCGGCACTTCGCGGAAGCGGCGCTTGGCCAGCCGGTAGAGCAGCTTGGTCGTCGGTCCCGCGTGTTGCGGGGTGACGGCGGCGATACGGGTGGCGCTCATGTCGATCTCCTTCGATCAGCGGATGTGGTTCCTACTTCTCGGACGAGAGACCGTGCCGGAATGTGATGGGGCCGCGATGTGACCTGGCGCACCCGGCCGCCGCGCGCGCTACTCGGGCTCGACCCGCATGTCCTCCTGGCTCCAGTAGGCGCGCATCCCGGTGATCCGGCCTTCTTCGTCGAACTCCATCACATCGATCGGTGACAGGACGAAGCGCTGTCCGCCGACCTTGGTGACGATGGTGAATGGGAACGCGGCCTGATTGCCCGCGATTCTCACGTCCTCCGGCCGCAGCTCGGTCTCCCGATCCAGTGCGGCGATCACCTCGTAGAACTCGCGGATGGCCTCGTGGCCGCGCTTGGGTGGAGTGCCGACGGGGTCCTCCACGATCGCGTCGGGCGCGTACAGGGCGACGATGTCCTCGGTCGGCCCCGAGCCGACCAGCTTGACGTATTGCTCCACCACGTCGCGAATCTGTTTGGCCATCGAGTCTCCTCTGAAATGAAACGTGTTCTAATTTGTAGCCTAGCGCGTTCGGACGCCCGATTCGATCCCTTCCGCTTCGTCCAGCACGACGATCCGTACTCCGGTGGCGAGCAGTGTGGTGGCCGACAAGCCGAACAGGGTGCGGAAAGCGTCGCTGAAGTGTGAGGGGCTGGCGAAGCCCGCGTCGGCCGACGCGGCGGTGAGGTTCGCGCCCTCGGCGAGCGCGCGGCCGACGCCGAGCATCCTGGCCCACAGCCGGTACCGCCGGAACGAGGTGCCCGCCTGGGCGGCGAACAGATGCAGGAAGCGCGACTCCGACAGGTGCGCGGCCGCGGCGAACCGGGCGGCGGTGAACTCCCGCGCGGGATGGGCGAGGAGGGTCGCCATCGCCTCGGCTACCCGGTCGTCCGGCGTGGGGACCGGCCCGGCGCCGATGAGTTCGGCCAGCGAGCGCGGATCGGGGCACGTGCCGCTCGCAGCCGTGGCGAGCGCGGCTTCCGCCCGATGGCCGAGTCCGAATTCAGCGTGCCACCGGATCATCCGATCCCGGCAGGCTCGGGCGCCCCGCGACCCCGGATCCAGATAACAGAACATCATCTGGTCGCCGCCCGCGACGACGCGGTGCACCCGGCGCGGCGGGATCAGCGCGCTGCGCACGGTGTGCGTGACGGCATCGGTCGCGAGTGTGAACGGCGCGTCCAACCCAACGGCCAGACAGTTCACGGCGGTGGAATGCGCGTCCGGACGCAGGGACGGTCCGCGATAGATCGCCTGCCCAGGCCATAGCCACAGAATCGCGGACGCAGTCGTCCCCGGCGGAGTGCTCGGCTCCATGCCGTCATGCTGTCACGGGCCGTGCGAACCGCGATATTTTCTGTTGTCCGGGGTGAAGGCTCCGCTCGGTGTGACCCGAGCGGGCCCGGGGGATCGCCGTTGATCCCCCTTGGTTCGCCGTTGAACCAGACCCGCGTTCGGTATTTGCTGACTCTGTCGGTAACGGCTCATCCCGCGTTACCGTGCGGCGACGGCCGCTTCGGAGTAGTCGCCGTCCCGGCGCACCGCTTCTGCTCGGGGTTCTCGGTACGTGTCGTCCGACGCGACGATCCGTGCGAGGGACAGCTCCGTGACGTGGTGTTCCTTTCGTCCTATTCGTCTGTAGCCCGTCGGCCGTCCACTGATTCCGACGGCGCGAACCGGGGAAATTCATCGTCATTTCCGCAGTTCGTGCCCGGTGTGTCGAGCTTGCGCTCCCGGTGCCGTGCTGTTTACTCGGTCCGGTCAACCAGATGTTCGAGTGACGAGTGGAAGCGGAGGAGACATGGCACTGCCTACCATGACCGCAGAGCAGCGCACCGAGGCCTTGGCCAAGGCGGCTGCGGTCCGCAAGGCACGCTCCGAACTGATCGGCAAGGTGAAGGCGGGCAAGGTTTCGGTCGCGGATCTGCTGAAGAAGGCAGACTCCGACGAGCTGGTGAAGAAGACCAAGGTGGCCGCGGTGATCAAGGCCCTGCCCGGTGTCGGGCCGGTGAAGGCCGCGAAGTTGATGGACCAGGCGGAGATCCCGGAGGATCGCCGGATCGGCGGGCTCGGTGCGCGTCAGCGCGCGGCACTGCTCGAAGCGCTGAAGGACTGACGGTCGGGGAATTCGCCAAGTCGCGGCGTCATCCGCGGATCCACCGGATCACGCCCGTGGTGATCTCCCACGGGCGTCCCGGACTCTGCTGCCGGGTTCGCCGATCAGCGGACGGCGCGCGGACGGCGGCGCGGGAAACGCAGCGTCACCGGTTGCGGGTCCGAGAGGGGCAACTCGCCGCGCGGCGGCAGGAAGAGGCAGGCCGCTCCGCCGATCACGAGCAGCAACGCCGCGATCAGGCTGGCCGTGAAGCTCGCCGCGCCCATGTCCGCGGGCTTGTGGAAGAGGTGGTAAAGGGAATGGGGGACACCGAAGGTGAGCCAGCCGACGCCCCCGATCCGGGCCGCCGTGGTTCGGTTGACCGCGAGCGCCGCGATCGTCACCGCTGTCAGCGCCAGGAAGAAGGCACCCACGTCGGCCGCCAGATGGTGGTTGTAAGGGCCGTCCGCCGCCACCCACTTGGCGCCGAACCCCGGAAAACTGGTGTACCAGGAATGCGGCGCGAACGTGGCCCAAAGGCCGACGATCGCTCCTTGTACCGCCAAGACGGCCAGCACGATCCGCGTCAGCAGCAGGCGGCGGTACTGCTCGAACCGCATCCGGACCCGCAGGCCCTCGGAGGTCCCCTCCACCGATATCCGCATCGGCCGCTCCGTTCTCGCCGAATCCGTTCCGGCTCCGTGCAGTCACGGTAGAACGGGCGTCCGGCGCGGGCAATAGTGAGTCAGGCCAACAACGAGTCGGCGCCCGGATCGGTGCGCAGCCGCTCGGGGACGGTGTAGACGTTCATCGTGTCGCCGCGGAGGAAGCCGATCAGACTCAGTCCGGCGTCGGCGGCGAGATCGACGGCCAGCGAACTCGGCGCCGAGACCGCGCCGAGCATCGGGATTCCGCCCATGACGGCTTTCTGCACCAGTTCGAACGACGCGCGCCCGCTCACGATCAGCACCAGATCATGGGCGGGCACCCTGGATTCGCGCAGTGCCCAGCCGATCACCTTGTCCACCGCGTTGTGCCTGCCGATGTCCTCGCGCACCGCCAGCGCTTGCCCGTCGGTGGTGAACAGGCCCGCCGCATGCAAGCCGCCGGTGGCTTCGAACACCGATTGGCGGTCACGCAGCATGCCGGGCATCGCGGCCAGTACCCGGGTGTCCACCACCGGGCCTGCGGCGGGCAGAGGGAATCGGGTGCGCTTGCGGACCTCGTCCAGGGCGGTCTTTCCGCACAGTCCGCAGGCTCCGGTGGTGAGGAACGAGCGGGTCGACACCGGCACGGGGGTGCGCAGGGTGACGTCGAGGACGTTATACGTGTTGTGGCCCTGGTCGTCGGTGCCCGCGCAGTAGCGGGCCGCCACGATGTCCTCGGCGGAACCGATGACGTCTTCGCTCAGCAGGAATCCGTGCACCAGGTCGATGTCGTTGCCGGGGGTGCGCATGGTGACCGTCAGCGACTGCCCGTCGATGCGGATCTCGAGCGGTTCTTCGACGGCCAAGGTGTCCGGGCGCTGGATCTGCCCGCTGGGCGAGATCCGGCGCATCCGGCGGCGAGCGGTGACGCGGCTCATGCCGTGTTCCCTTCGGCGCGAGCACTGTCCTGCGGCCGGACCCGGCTGGTCATGCCTTGCTCGCCTCGAAACGAATGGTGACCGCTTTGGAGACTGGCGTGTTCGATCGTTTCGCGACGTGGTCCAGTGGCACCAGGGGATTGGTCTCGGGGTAGTAGGCGGCGGCGTTGCCGCGCGGTGTGGGGTAGGAGACCAGGCGGAAGCCTTCGACGCGGCGTTCGGTGCCGTCGGTCCACTCGGAGACGATGTCGACCAGATCGCCGTCGCGGAAACCGAACGCGGTGATGTCCTCGGGGTGGACCAGCACCACTTTGCGGCCGTTGTGGATGCCGCGGTAGCGGTCGTCCAGGCCGTAGATGGTGGTGTTGTACTGGTCGTGACTGCGCAGGGTTTGCAGGATCAGTCTGCCCGCGGGGACCGGCAGCCAGGTCAGCTCGTTGACCGCGAAGTTGGCCTTGCCGGTGGCGGTGCGGAATTCGCGGGCGTCGCGCGGCGGATGCGGTAGCTGGAAGCCGCCCCGGCCGCGAACTTTCGCGTTGTAGTCGGCGCAGCCGGGCACGACGCGGGCGATGGCGTCGCGGATGCTGTCGTAGTCACGGGCGAAGCGCGCCCACGGCACCGGGTGGTCGGGGCCCAGGACTGCCCGGGCGAGTTCGCAGACGATGGCGACTTCACTGCGCAACTGGTCGCTGACCGGCCGCAACCGTCCGGTGGACAGGTGCACCATCGACATCGAGTCCTCCACCGAGACTTGATTCTTGGCGCCGTCCGGGGCCAGGTCGAGGTCGGTGCGCCCGAGCGTCGGCAGGATGAGCGCGGTACGGCCGTGCACGACGTGGCTGCGGTTGAGTTTGGTGGAGACCTGCACGGTGAGCGCGCAGTCGCGCAGCGCGGCTTCGGTCACGGCGGTGTCGGGGGTGGCGGAGACGAAGTTGCCGCCCATGCCGATGAAGACTTTCGCCTGTCCGTCGCGCATGGCGCGGATGGCGGCGACGGTGTCGAGGCCGTGCTCGCGCGGGCTGCTGATGCCGAATTCGCGGTCGAGGGCGTCGAGGAAGGTGTCGGGCATCTTCTCCCAGATGCCCATGGTGCGGTCGCCCTGCACATTCGAGTGACCGCGCACGGGGCACACACCCGCGCCCGGTTTGCCGATCATGCCGCGCAACAGCAGCAGATTGGTGGCCTCCTCGATGGTGGCCACCGCATGGGCCTGCTGGGTCAGGCCCATGGCCCAGCACAGGATGATGTTGCGCGAGCGGGCGAACAGCTCGGCGGTGTGCTCGAGTTCGGCCGCGGTGAGACCCGTCGCTTCCAGTACGGTGTCGAGATCGACCGTGCGCGCGTGCTTTTCGTATTCGGCGTAGCCCGCGCAGTGGGCGTCGACGAACGCCCGGTCGACCACCGTGCCCGGTGCGCGGTCCTCCGCTTCCAGCAGCAGGCGGCCGAGCGCCTGGAACAGGGCCAGGTCACCGCCGAGGCGGATCTGCAGGAAGTCGTCGGCGATCGGCACGCCGGTGGTGACGCCCTTGATCGTCTGCGGGTCGCGGAAGCCGAGCAGCCCGGTCTCGGGCAGGGGGTTCACCGCGACGATCCGGGTGCCGTTCGCCTTGGCCGCGGCCAGCGCGCTGAGCATCCGGGGATGATTGGTGCCCGGATTCTGTCCCGCGACGACGATCAGGTCGGCCTTGGCGAAGTCGTCGATGGAGACCGAGCCCTTGCCGATCCCGATCGAGCTCGACAGCGCCGCGCCGGAGGACTCGTGGCACATGTTGGAGCAGTCCGGCAGATTGTTGGTGCCGTAGCTGCGCACCAGCAGCTGATAGAGGAACGCGGTCTCGTTGCTGGTGCGGCCGGAGGTGTAGAACACCGCCTCGTCCGGGGAGTCCAGCCCGCGTAGCGTGTCGGCGATCAAACGGTAGGCGTCGTCCCAGGCGATCGGCCGGTAGTGGGTGTCTCCGGGACGCAGCACCATCGGGTGGGTCAGCCTGCCCTGCTGGCCGAGCCAATAGCCGGATTTGTCGCTCAGGTCCGCCACCGAGTGGGTGGCGAAGAACTCGGGAGTCACCGTGCGCAGCGTGGCTTCCTCGGCGACGGCCTTCGCGCCGTTCTCGCAGAACTCGGCGGGCCTGCGATGGCCGCTCGGCTCCGGCCAGGCGCAGCCCGGGCAGTCGAAGCCGTGCACCTGATTGACCCGGGCCAGGGTGCGCGCCGTGCGGATGACGCCCATCTCCTCGATCGAGCGTTTCAACGCCACCGCCACGGCGGTGACGCCCGCGGCCTGCTCTTCGGGCGGGGTCACCGTCAGCTCGGACTCGTCGATGTCGCGGCTCGGTCCGTTTCGGTGCATGTCGCCATTGTGCTCCCCGCGCGATCCGGGCTCGACTCGACCGGTTGATCGGCCGTCCCCGGCGCGAGGCCGATGAGCCGGGCGCGAAGCCGTCCGGTACGCGGCCGTGGTGCGGCCTGGCCTCGGCCGTGCGAGGGGCCGACCCGGAGCCCGGTTCCGCGAGCGCGGCGGCTCGGCGAGCCGTTCACGCTGTGCGGCGCCCTGGTGCGAGGCAGCCGCGAGCGCCGGGGTCATGACATGCTCGAACGGTGGTCGGCGCCGGTCCGGGTGCCCGATGCCGTGCGTGTGCGGGCGCGGCGACGCTGTTCGAGTACCCGGGCGCCGGTGCTGGCAGGCGAACTTGTCACCGCGGCCACTTTGCCAGGCGCCCTCGGCGGCTACGAACGGCGGCGCGCTCCCGCGATATCCGCCGTGCCCGTGCGCTGCTCGTCGCCTCGGTAGGTGAGGACCCGCTCGCTGATGCGGACCCGCCAGCCGGGCGGGAGCTCGGTCGGGGACGTGCTGATCCTGGTCCACTGGTCGGTGCCGGGACCGGCGATGAAGGTGCCGGAGGTAGCGGCGGCGTCCCGGATGTACACCTTGCCGCCGTCCACCGACACATAGGCGTGGACCCGCGAGACATGCCGATCGCGCTGGATGACGATCGGAGTGGCGGCGGCGGTGCGGACCGCCTCGTCCACCTGCGGTCCGCGCCCGATGACGTAGGCGCGGTCCAACGGGTAGGCCGCCCCCTCTTCGGTGACCAGCGCACCGACGGCGTCTCCGGACAGCGCCGCCGGGCTCATGGCTCGCGTTCCGCCGTTCTCGGGCGCTTTGCGCAGGGCGACCGGTTCGCGCGCGGGCTGCACCTGGGACCACGCCGGCGGTCGGTCCGGGACCGGCCGGGGCGGACGCGGTTTGGCAAAGGGGCGGACCGACTCGTTCGGCCTGGGTGTCGCTGGTGCGAGGGCGTCGGCGGCGCTGGTCTGCCGAGGGATCGGCGTTGCCTGTGCGGCGGCGTCGGACGCGCCGGTCGGTCGCGGAGCGGGCGATGCTTGCGCGACGGCGTCGGACGCGCCGGTCGGTTCCGGCATCGCCGCGAAACCGGCCGCCGCCGTCGCCTCGGGCTCGGCCTGCGCGGAAGGCTCGGACGTGCGTGGTTCGGCGGCTTTTCCGGTGCGTCGTACCGCGGCGTGCAGCACGAAGCCGCCGCCGGGGACCACGCCGGCGCGCAGGTCGGTGCGAGGCAAGGCGGTCGGCGGCTCGCCGGTGTCCGCGCCGATCGTGATGCGGCGCACCGGTTCGCGCACGATCTCGTCCACCCAAGTGAACGCACGCCCGCCGTCGAGGCGGCGGGTGCCCTCGGCGCCTTGGATCTCCGCGGTGACCGGTCCGCGCAACAGGATCAGCACGCCGTCCGCGGTGGGGGCGACCACACCGAACGGCGGCGGTTGGACGGTGCTGCCGAAGATCACCGCGGCCAAGCGTTGCGCCAGCGCGGCGCCGGGATGCTCGCCTTCGGCCACGGCTTCGATGGTGCCGAGTATTCGGTCCGTGGAGGTCGTTTCGGCCCCGAGGTAGGCGACGACCGCACCGAAACGGGCGACGAGTCCGTCGCCCGGTGCGACACCCACGGTGGACGGTTTTCTGCGCACCCGCGCCCTCCTTCCCGGCGCACTACCGGCATACCGAAGCCAGCATAGAGCGTCGGCGACAACCGAACCGGGGTCTGCGCGCATCGCGAAGCGGACAGTGCGAACGTCTCGCCGTGTCATCGGATTCTCGAATCACGCTCTGTCGGGCGGGTTCTCGCGAGCGGTCGCCGTCAAGCTTCGCAAGGCTGTGAGCTGCGTGTTGTGGTGTTTTCCGCAGCAAGCGGCGTTCGGCGGCCTGCTCCGTCCCGCCGGATCGGCCTCTTCGCGGCAGCTCCGGACGCGCATGGACTTGCGCCGCTCACCCGAACGGCGTTCGTCCCTCGTTATGCTCGGCTCATGAGCGCAGCAGCCGTCAGCCGCAGGGCCCGCCCGGCCAAAGCTCCGCTGAGCCGCGAGGTGATCGTCGAGACCGGCCTGCGCATCCTGGACCGGGATGGAGCGGCGGCGCTGACCATGCGCCGGGTCGCACAGGACTTGGACACCGGCGCCGCCTCGCTGTACGTATACGTCGCCAATCGCGACGATCTGATGGCCGCCATGCTCGACCATGTCCTCGGTTCCGTCCCCGAGCCCGCCGGGGCGAGCTGGCGCGAGCGGCTCACCGAGCTGGTCGATGCCACGGTGGCGGCGATGAGCAGGCACGAAGGGCTGGCGCTCGTCGCGCTCGGTGTGATTCCGAGCAGTCCGAACGCCCTGCGGCTGGTGGAGCTGATGCTCGGTGCGCTCACCGAGGCGGGACTGGACGAGCTGACCGCGTCGTGGGCGGTGGACCTGCTGTTCCTGCACATCACCGCGTCGGCGTCCGAACAGAGTGCGCACCGCATCGGGGGCGGCAGCGAGCAGGAGTACCTCGCCGCGATCGAGCGGCGCTTCGCCGAACTGCCCGCCGACCGCTATCCGACCGTCGTGGCCATGCGGGAGGCTCTGCTGGCGGGCGGCGGTGCGGCGCGCGCGGCCTGGGCCGTGCAAGTGCTGCTCAACGGCATCCTCGCCACGCGGGCGCAGTGAAATTCGCTGGCTTATGTCGTGGGGGCGGACCGACAATGGGCCGGTGATCCGACCCGCGACATTCCGAGACCTCCCCGTGCTCCAGGACATCGAGCGCGCGACGGGTGAGCCGTTCGCGCGAATCGGGATGACGACCGTGGCCGACGACGAACCGCCCTCGCTGGCGACTCTGCGACAGTTCCAGCAGGCCGGGCGGGCCTGGGTGTGGACCGACGACGACCTGCCGATCGGCTACCTCGTCGCGGCAGTGGTCGACGGGAACGCCCACATCGAGCAGGTCTCGGTGCGCCCGGATCACGCCCGGCGCCGGATCGGCAAGCGCTTGCTCGACCAGGCCGCCCGATGGGCCGCCGTCGCGGGCCTACCCGCGATGACGCTGACGACGTTCACCGAGGTGCCGTGGAACGGGCCGTATTACGAGCGGCTCGGCTTCCGGTACCTGTCGGCGGGGGAGGAGACGCCGGGGCTGGTCGCGCTGCGCGCCGCCGAGCAGGCCCACGGCCTCGACCGCTGGCCGCGCGCGTGCATGCGCGCGGAACTGTCCGCATGGTCGATGGACTGAGCCGCCCGGACGCGTCGTGCCGTCAGGCGAGGGCGCGTACGGCCGCGGGCGCCGCGGCGGCCCGATCTTCGGCGATCAGGCCGATGCGCGTGCGCCGATCCAGCAGGTCGTCGGCCTCCAGCGCGCCCTCGTGGGACACCGCGAACGCGAATTCGGCTCCGAGTACGTCGATTCCGGGCGCGACCGGCTCGGCGAGGGCAGGATCACGGCGCGCGGCGGCCAGCACGGCGTCCGCCTCACCGCCGTAGCGTTCGATCAGCACCGGCGGCGCGTCGATGCGGTCGCGCGCCGCTCCGGAGACCGCGCCTACCAGTGGTAGCCGCCGGGTGCGGCACGGTGCCGCGGCGAGACCGTTGTGCGTGACGGCGGCGTCGATCACGTCCTCGGCCATCTTGCGGTAGGTGGTGAGTTTGCCTCCCACGATGGTGACGATCCCGCTCGGGGAACGCAGCACCGCGTGTTTGCGCGAGATGTCGGCGGTGCTGTCGTCGGCGGTCTCCAGCAGTGGGCGCAACCCGGCGTAGGAGCCGCGAATATCGGCGCGGGTCAGCGGCTCGCGCAGGGCGGGATTGATGGTCTCGAGCAGGAAATCGATCTCGCCGTCGGTGGCCTTCGGCTCGTCGGGAACCGGGCCCGGCGCGTCCTCGTCGGTCAACCCCAGGTACACCCGGCCGTGCGCGGCGGGGAAGGCGAAGACGAAGCGGCCGATGCTGCCGGGCACCGGTACGGTGAGCGCCGCGGACAGGCCGCCGAAGGACGCGGCGGAGAACACCAGGTGGGTGCCGCGGCTCGGGCGCAGCCGGATGCTCGGATCCACCTGATCGGCCCAGACTCCGGTGGCGTTCACCACGGCGCGCGGCCGCACCGCCAGGGTCTCGCCGGTGCGTGTGTCACGCAGGGTCGCCGAATTCCCGGTCACGTCGATCGCTTCGACGCGGGTCAGAATGCGCGCGCCGTTGGCCCCCGCGGTGCGCGCCAGTGCGACGACCAAGCGCGCGTCGTCGACCAGCTGTCCGTCCCATGCCTGCAGCCCGCCGCGCAGGTCCGCGCGGCGCACGGTCGGTGCGAGCCGTACCGCCTCCGCGGCGGCGACGTGCCGGGACCGGGGCAGCAGCGCCGCGGGGGTGCCCGCACCACGCCGCAACAGATCACCCGCCAGGAAACCGGCGCGCACCAGTGCGGCTTGCGTCGTGCCGATATTCGGCAGCAGCGGGACCAGTTGGGGCAGCGGGCGCACCAGATGTGGCGCCGTGGTGCGCATGAGAATGCCGCGCTCCGAGGCGCTTTCGTGGGCGATGCCGACGCGGCCGCTCGCGAGATAGCGCAGGCCGCCGTGCACCAGCTTGGAACTCCAGCGGCTGGTGCCGAAGGCCAGGTCGTGGCGTTCCACCAGCACGGTGCTCAGCCCGCGGGCCGCGGCGTCCAGCGCCGCGCCCGCGCCGGTGACGCCACCGCCGATCACCAGCACGTCGACCTCGGCGCCGTCGCCGAGCCGCGACAGATCCGCCGCACGGCGGGCGGCGTTCAACGCGGAGTCCCCGGTGTGCCCCGGATCAGTGCTCATCACAATGCCTTTCGGTTACGGCGAGAAGGGTGCGAAGACGGCTCATCGCGCTTGTCTCCGGTCGGTGTCCTCGGTCGTCTCCCGGGCGTGGTCGTCCAGGTACCCGTCGATCGCGCGACGGAGTTCGGCGTCGAGATGCTCGCCCGACAGCAGCGGCGCGACGGTGCCCGCCGATTGCACCGCGGATTGGGCGATCAGCAGCAGCATCGTGGCCATCCGTTCCGGGTCGCCCCCGCGAATGGAGCCGTCCCGCTGGCCGTCGCGGATACCCGCCGCGAACAGCTCGATCAGAGCGCGCTGGTTGCGCCCCAGCCTGCCGAAGACGTAGGTGAGCATCAGATCGGTGTCGGTACGGAAGATCTTGCCGAACAAGGGATTCGACCGGACCGTCGCCGCTCCCGCGACCACGCCCTCGACCAGCCTGACGCGCGCGCTGCCCGCCGACGGCATGGTCGCCGCCACGATCCCGCGCAGCTCGCGGACCAGCAGCTCGGCCACCAGCGCGCCGGTGTCCGGCCAGCGGCGGTAGACGGTCGGCCTGCTGACGCCCGCTCGCCGCGCCACTTCGGTGAGGGTGGTGCGGCGCACGCCGAATTCCTCCACGCACGCGCGAGCGGCGTCGAGGATCGCCAGGTCGGTCGCCGAGAGGCGCTCGGCGGAGTCGTCAGGAGCGGTCAAGGTGTCACCACCGGGGGTTGATCGGCCGACGGCTGGCGTCGACCAGGGGAATGGTCCGAACCTTCGTTACTGCTTGACAGTATATGTCAAACTGTAACGCATGGTGGAGACACGGCAGCACTCCGCGGGCGATTCGGCTTCCGCGGCAAAGACCGGCGTGAGCGGGTCGGCGGCGAGTATGGTCTGGGATGCCTGGGGAATCCCGGCTGGGCACCAGCCACTTTCGGAGCGGATCCGTGGTCTGCTGACGCAGGTGTTCGGGGTGTCCGGCGATCCGGTGGCGCGCCGCGATGAGGGCGACGTGCCACTGCGCGAATCGGCGTTGACGCCCGCGCGGCGGGCCGGGTTGGTCGAGGTGGTCGGTTCCGGGAACGTGTCGGCCGACCACCGCGATCGGTTGCGGCACGCAGGGGGGAAGAGCACACCCGATCTACTGCGCCGCCGGGCCGAGGGCCCGCAGGACGCGCCGGACGCCGTCGTCTTCCCCGCCGACCACGACGAGGTGCTCGCCGTGCTCGCCTACTGCGCGGCGAACGCCGTCGCGGTGGTGCCGTTCGGCGGCGGCACCAGCGTGGTCGGCGGCGTCGAACCCGTGCGCGGTCGCTTCGACGCCGTGATCGCCCTGGATCTGCGCAGGCTGGACACGATCACCGCGATCGATCCGATCAGCGGCACCGCCACACTGGGCGCGGGACTCACCGGCCCGCGCGCGGAGGAACTGCTCGGCGGGCACGGCTTCTCCCTCGGCCACTTCCCGCAGAGCTTCGAGTTCGCCACCATCGGCGGCTTCGCGGCGACGCGATCCTCTGGCCAGGCTTCGGCGGGCTACGGCCGTTTCGACGACATGGTGCAGCGGCTCGAGATCGCCACGCCCAGTGGCACGCTCGTCCTCGGGCGCGCCCCCGCCTCGGCGGCGGGCCCGGATCTGCGTGAGCTGTTCGTCGGATCGGAGGGCACGCTCGGCGTGATCACCGCGGTCACCTTGCGCGTGCACCCGGTCCCGGAAACCGTCGCCTATCAGGCGTGGTCGTTTCCCGATTTCGCGACCGGCGCCGCAGCGTTGCGCGCGGTGGTGCAGGAGGGTGCGGCGCCGACCGTGCTCCGGCTGTCCGACGAGGCGGAGACCGGGATCAACCTCGCCCGCTCCGGCGATATCGGCGGCAACCCGGTGGCCGGATGTCTGGCCGTCACCACCTACGAGGGCAGTGCCGCGCACGTCGCCGCGCGCAGCGCCGAGGCGGGTGCACTGCTGGCCGCGGCGGGCGGCTCGGCCCTGGGCGAGGCAGCGGCCAGGGAATGGGAGCACGGTCGTTTCGCCGCGCCGTACCTGCGCGACGCGCTCCTGGATGTCGGGGTGCTCTGTGAAACGCTGGAAACCGCCACCACTTGGTCGAATCTGAGCGCGCTGAAGGAGAAGGTGACCGGGGCGCTGACCGATTCGCTCAGTGCGCAGGGGACGCCCCCGCTGGTCATGTGCCACATCTCGCACACCTACCCGACCGGTGCGTCGCTGTACTTCACCGTCGTCGCCAAGCAGTTGGACGACCCGCTGGCGCAGTGGCAGGCCGCCAAACGCGCCGCGGGCGACGCCATCGTCGCGGCGGGCGGCACCATCACCCACCACCACGCGGTGGGCACCGACCACCGCCCCTGGTTGCCGGACGAAGTGGGTGACCTCGGCGTGCGCGTCCTGCGCGCGGTGAAGGCCGAACTCGATCCGGCCGGCATCCTCAATCCGGGAAAGCTGGTGCCGTGACCGAATATTCGCCGGTACGCAAGGTCACCGTGGTGACCAACCCGCGGTCCGGGCACGGTAAGAGCGGCGCGGCGGCGAGCGCCGCGATCGCCCGTCTCCGCGCGGGCGGCGCCGAGGTCGCCGAGGTGTGCGCGCCCTCGGCCGCCGAAACGGTTCGGCAGGTGCGAGATGTCATCGCGGGCGACGCGCCGCCCGATGCCGTGGTCTGCGTCGGCGGCGACGGCTTGATCAACCTGACCCTTCAGGCCGTCGCGGAGACCGGCGTCCCGCTCGGCATGGTTCCCGCGGGCACCGGCAACGACCTGGCCAGGGAACTCGGTGTGCCGACCGACGACCCGCTCGCCGCCGCCGCGCTCGTGCTGCGCGGGCGGACCAGGACGATCGATCTCGGCCGGATCGAGTCGCCCGGCGCGCCGATGTGGTTCGCCACGGTGACCGGCACCGGATTCGACGCGCGAGTCACGCTGCGCGCCAATGAGATGCGCTGGCCGAAAGGCAGGCTGCGCTATACCGTCGCCGCGCTGGCCGAGATCTCCGGGCGCTTCACCGTTCCTTACCGCGTCGAGTTGGTGGACGCGGTGACCGACGGGCTCACCAACCCCGGCATGGGCTCGCTGCTGGAGACCGAGGCGGTCATGGTCGCGGTCGGCAACACCCGCACCTACGGCGGCGGCATGTTGATCTGCCCGGACGCGATCATGGACGACGGACTGCTCGACTTGACCGTGGTCGGCGCGCTGTCGCGGCGGGAGATGCTGCGCTTGCTGCCCGCGCTGTCGGCGGGGAAACGCCAGAATCACCCGGAGGTCAAGCAGTTCCGCGCCGCGGCCGTCACGTTGACCGCCGCGGGCGCGCCCGCCACGGCCGACGGCGAACCGGCGGGCACCCTGCCGCTCACCATCAGGGCCGTCCCGGCGGCACTGACCGTCCTGGTGCCCTGAGGCGCACCGAGGCGGCGGTTTCGCCGGTCAGGCGAAGGTCACGCACCCAAGGCGGTCGACGGCCGCGCGGTCGACGATGACGACCGACCGGGAACCGCGGGCCGCGGGTTCCGTCGCCACCACGCTCATCAATCGCCGCCAGCCGCGCACGTGCAGCCGGAAGGCCACGTGATTGATCCGTCGTCCGCGGCTGTGCTGGCCCGCCCTGGCCACCGGCGCGGGCACATCGAGCAGGAGCAGGTGCAATTCACGTCCCGCCGCCCAGCGCGCGATCAGAACGCGCGCCCACCGGAAGGTGGCGCAGTCGTGGATGACGACCGGGCCGTCGACCTCACGCAGCGCGGCGCGAACAGCGACGAAGTGCGCCACGTGCACCACCGGACGCCACAGCAGGTAGGGCAGCCACCAGAGTCTGGGCCGCCAGCGATTGCGCGCCTGCATCGAGTCGAGCACCAGCACCCCGGCGGGACTGTGCGACGGTGCGGTGGCCGCCGCGTCGGCGCCGAAGAATTTGCGCAAGGCGGTGCTCTTACCCGCGCCGGGGACGCCCGCGACGATCAGCGCCGCCGCGGCGGGGTATCGAATCTCCGCGACCGCGCGACCGCGTAGATCGTGCAGCGCATCCGGGACCAGGATCGGCGGTCGCGGTTCGGGGGCGTGCCCGGGCACGGCTTCCAGCGGGGGGTTCACCTCTCCCAGCGTCCGCAGCCGAGACGGGTTCGGCATCCGGGAAAACCCCCGTTTTTCTTGGTGATTCGCCGAGTGAGATGCGCGTGGGGTGTTCACCCTTCCCAGAGTCCCGAGGTTTCGTCCTTTCGGCAATACTGGACATTTCGGACACTATCGGTTCATGTGGGTTTCCGGCCCGCCGACCGCGCGCGAAGATGCATTCGTTCACCCTGGGACCCGAAAAGGCTGAGAATTTCCACCGGTCCCCGGCCCGCGCTACCGAACCAATGCGGTTGGCGGGTGTCGAATTCCGCGGCCTCGCCGGGGCCGAGCACCAGATCGTGTTCGCCCAGCACCAGCCGGAGTCGTCCGGACAGGACGTAGAGCCACTCGAAACCCTCGTGCACCTTCGGGTCGGGCTCACCACGCTCGGGCGGGATGATGATCTTGAACGCCTGCAACGGCCCCGGCTGCCGGGTCAGCGGAAGAATGCTGAGCCCGTTCATCTTCCGTGCCGTCGTGTGGACCCGAGGGTCGGCGATCCGCGGTGCGGCCACCAGTTCGTCCAACGGCACCTGGTGGGCCATCGCGATCGGCAGCAGCAGTTCCAGGCTGGCTTTTCGCTGGCCGGACTCGAGCCGCGACAGCGTGCTCTTGGAGATCCCGGTGCTTTCCGCCAGCGCGGTGAGCGTGACGTTGCGTCGAGTCCGCAGCGCTTTGAGTCGCGGACCGATGTCGGCGAGGGCTTGGGCGACGCCTGGTGGTGTGGACATGTCACCAGTGCACCGCGTCGTCCCGGATTTGGCAACAATAGTTGCTGATATGCGCCGAGCCACGGCACTGTGTCGGTGGAGGTGATCGCGGATGAGCGAGACATATGACGTGGTGATCGTGGGTGGCGGTGCGGCGGGGTTGTCCGCGGCGTTGGTCCTGGCCCGGGCGCGGCGGCGGGTCGCGGTGGTCGGAGGCGGCGCGCCGCGCAACGCGCCCGCCGAGCACATGCACGGGTTCCTGTCCCGGGACGGGATGCCACCCGCGCAGTTGCTGGCGGCCGGAGCCGAGGAGGCGGCGGGCTACGGCGCAAAGGTGATCTCCGATGTCGTCGTCGGCGCGGAACGGGTGGGTGAGTCGGAGTTCGTGCTGCGGCCGCGGGGCGGTGCGACGCTGCGGGCGCGCCGCCTGCTGGTCGCGACCGGGCTGCGCGACGAACTGCCGCGGCTGCCCGGAGTGCGCGAACGATGGGGGCGCGACGTGCTGCACTGCCCTTATTGCCACGGCTACGAGGTGCGTGACCAGCCGCTCGGCGTGCTCGGCGGGCGGGAACCCGGCGCATCGGCGCGGGCGGTGCACTTGGCCCTGCTGCTGCCGCAGTGGTCGGACGACGTCATTTTCTTCCCGAACACGATGCCACTGTCAGACGACGACCGCGCTCGCTTGGACGCGCGCGGCGTGCGGGTGCTCGACGGCGAGGTCGCCCGGTTCGTGGTGCAGGACCGGCTGCGCGGTGTGGAGCTGGCCGACGGGCGAGCGGTGCCGAGGACGGCGATGTTCGTCGCGCCGACCTTCCGCGCCAACGACGACGTGCTGGTGGCGCTCGGGTGTGCGTTCGACGACAGCGGCTGGGTGGTGACGGACGCCACCGGGCGCACCAGCGTGGCGGGCGTATGGGCCGCCGGTAATGTGAGCGATCCGGCTGCGCAGGTGATCTCCGCGGCGGGCGCGGGCTCGACCGCCGCGATCGCGATCAACGGCGACTTGGTGTCGGCCGACGTCACCGTGCCGGCCCGATAAGGGGAATATCCGGGGTAGAAAATGCCGGAAGCTGAGAATTGCTTATGGATTCCGAGTCCGGCCTCGGATCGCCGGTAAGCTACTGGCATAGGCGGAGTGTTCGGTGTCCCTCATCCACCGAAGACTCCGCCTTTCTTTGTCTCCGTCGCGAAATACCGCTCCGCGCGATTCGTCCGGAGCGCCCCGCGGGCCGATATCCCGCCCGATTTCCGCAGCGCTGCCGCCCGGCGGATCCGCGGGTAGCGGCGAGCCGGGTCGACCGACCCGAAGTCGGCGCGGCGACGCGCTCTAGAATCGCGGGGTGACCAGCGCAGCCCCTGACAACACGCGTAATCGTGCCGATGCCCTCCCCAAGAGCTGGACTCCCAGCGAGGTGGAGGCCGAGATGTACGAGCGCTGGGTAGCCGCTGGCTATTTCACCGCCGACACCGGCAGCGGCAAGCCGCCCTACTCGATCGTGCTGCCGCCGCCGAACGTCACCGGCACGCTGCACATGGGCCACGCGCTCGACCACACCCTGATGGACACGCTGTCGCGCCGCAAGCGGATGCAGGGGTACGAGGTGCTCTGGCTGCCCGGCATGGACCACGCGGGCATCGCCACCCAGACCGTGGTGGAGAAGCAGCTCGCGGTGGACGGCAAGACGAAGGAAGACTTCGGCCGCGAACTGTTCGTGCAGAAGGTCTGGGATTGGAAGCGGGAATCCGGCGGCGCCATCCAGTGGCAGATGCGCGCGCTCGGTGACGGCGTCGACTGGAGCCGGGACCGCTTCACGATGGACGAAGGCCTGTCGCGCGCCGTGCAGACGATGTTCAAGCGGCTCTACGACGCGGGCCTGATCTACCGCGCCGAGCGGCTGGTGAACTGGTCGCCCGAATTGCGCACCGCGATCTCCGACATCGAGGTCAAGTACGAGGACGTGGAAGGCGAGCTGGTCTCGCTGCGCTACGGCTCGCTCCGCGACGACGAACCGCACGTCGTCGTCGCCACCACCCGGGTGGAGACCATGCTCGGCGACACGGCGGTGGCCGTGCATCCGGAGGACCCGCGCTACCGGGCGCTGATCGGCACGACCCTGGAGCATCCGATCACCGGACGGCAGATCCCGATCATCGCCGACGACTACGTCGATCCCGAATTCGGCTCCGGCGCGGTGAAGATCACACCGGCGCACGACCCCAACGACTTCGAGATGGGTCTGCGGCACGGGCTGCCGATGCCGACGATCATGGACGAGCGCGGCCGGATCACCGGCACCGGAACCGAATTCGACGGCATGGACCGCTTCGAGGCCCGCGTCAAGGTGCGCGAGCGGCTCACGCGAGAAGGCCGCGTGGTCGCCGAGAAGCGGCCGTACCTGCACTCCGTGGGGCACTCCGAGCGCACCGGCGAGCCGATCGAGCCGCGCCTGTCCATGCAGTGGTGGGTGAAGGTCGAGTCGCTGGCCAAGGCCGCAGGCGACGCCGTGCGCAGCGGCGACACCGTGATCCACCCCAAGAGCCAGGAGCCGCGCTGGTTCGGCTGGGTCGACGACATGCACGACTGGTGCATCTCGCGTCAGCTGTGGTGGGGCCACCGCATCCCGATCTGGTACGGCCCCGAGGGCGAAGTGGTGTGCGTCGGGCCCGACGAGCAGGCGCCCGAGGGCTGGGTGCAGGACCCGGACGTCCTCGACACCTGGTTCTCCTCCGGCCTGTGGCCGTTCTCCACGATGGGCTGGCCGCACGCCACCGCCGAACTCGAGAAGTTCTATCCCACAAGCGTGCTCGTCACCGGCTACGACATCCTGTTCTTCTGGGTGGCGCGGATGATGATGTTCGGCACCTACGTCGCCGAGGACGCCGTGCTGACCACGGGCAAGGGCGGCGCGCGGCAGGTGCCGTTCAAGGACGTGTTCCTGCACGGCCTGATCCGCGACCAGTTCGGCAAGAAGATGTCCAAGTCGCGCGGCAACGGCATCGACCCGCTGGACTGGATCAACGCCTTCGGCGCCGACGCCACGCGCTTCACCCTCGCACGCGGCGCGCAGCCCGGCGGCGACCTCTCGGTCGGCGAGCCGCATGTGCTCGCCTCGCGCAGTTTCGTGACCAAGGTGTTCAATGCGACGAAGTTCGCGCTGATGAACGGCGCGCGGGTAGGCGACCTGCCCGATCGCGCACAGCTCACCGACGCCGATCGCTGGATCCTGGACCGGCTGGACGCGGTGCGCGCCGAAGCGGACGCCGCGTTCGACGCCTACGAGTTCGGCAAGGCGTGCGAGGCGCTCTACCACTTCGCCTGGGACGAGCTGTGCGACTGGTACCTCGAGCTGGCCAAGGTGCAGTTCGCCGCCGACGGCGCGCGGGCGGAAGCGACCCGGTTGGTGCTCGGTACCGTGCTCGACGCGGTGCTGCGCCTGCTGCACCCCGTCGTGCCGTTCGTCACCGAGGCGTTGTGGCAGGCGCTGACCGGCGGCGAGTCGATCGTGATCGCGCCGTGGCCGCAGGCCTCCGGGGTGCCCGTTGACCAGGAGGCGGCGCAACGTATCTCCGACACTCAGCGGTTGATCACGGAGATCCGGCGGTTCCGCAGCGACCAGGGCTTGGCGGACAAGCAGAAGGTCGCGGCCAAGCTGATCGGGGTCGGCGAGGCGGGGCTCGGCGAGCAGGCGGCGTCGGTCGCCAACCTGGCGCGGCTCACCGAGCCGGACGCGGGCTTCGCCGCGACCGCGTCGGTGGAGGTCCGCCTGAGCGCCGGGACGGTCACCGTGGAGCTGGACACCTCGGGCGCGGTCGACCTGGACGCCGAGCGCCGCAGGCTGGAGAAGGATCTGGCCGCCGCGCAGAAGGAACTCCATGGCACCGCCGCCAAGCTCGGCAACGAGGCGTTCTTGGCCAAGGCGCCCGACCACGTGGTCGAGAAGATCCGCGGCAGGCAGCAGGTCGCCGCGGACGAGGTGGCGCGCATCGGGGCCCGACTGGCGGAGTTGAGCGGCAAGTGAACCACGAGCCGGAACCGCAATACGGCGACGACGAGGGCCGTGGCGGCGGAGCGCGGCTCGGCTCCGGTCCGTCGCCGGTGGAACTGGCCGAGATGGCGCTGGTCGAGGCGGAACTCGACCAGCGCTGGCCGGAGACCAAGATCGAACCGTCGCTCACCAGGATCGCCACGCTGATGGATCTGCTCGGCTCGCCGCAGCAGAACTATCCGGCGATCCACATCGCGGGCACCAACGGCAAGACCTCGGTGACCAGGATGATCGACGCGCTGCTCACCGCACTGCATCGGCGCACCGGCCGGATCACCAGTCCGCATCTGCAGCTGGCCACCGAGCGGATCAGCATCGACAACGCGCCGATCACCCCGGCGAGGTATGTGGAGATCTATCGCGAACTGCTGCCGTTCGTCGAGATGATCGACAAGCAGTCGGCGGCCGCGGGCGGGCCCGCGATGAGCAAGTTCGAGGTGCTCACCGGCATGGCCTACGCCGCCTTCGCCGAGGCGCCGGTCGATGTCGCGGTCGTCGAGACGGGAATGGGCGGCACCTGGGACGCCACCAACGTCATCGACGGGCAGGTGGCGGTGATCACGCCGATCGGCCTGGACCACACCGATTACCTGGGTCCGGACCTGGCCTCGATCGCGGGGGAGAAGGCCGGGATCATCAAGCGCGCCCCGGAGAGCCTGGTGCCGCGCGACAACGTCGCGGTGATCGCGCAGCAGGAACCCGAGGCGATGGAGGTGCTGCTGCGCCGTGCCGTCGAGGTGGACGCCGCGGTCGCGCGCGAGGGCTCGGAGTTCCGCGTGCTCGCCCGGCAGATCGCGGTGGGCGGGCAGCAACTCGAGTTGCAGGGCCTGGGCGGGGTGTACGACGAGATCTTCCTGCCGTTGCACGGCGAGCATCAAGCGCGCAACGCGGTGCTCGCGCTCGCGGCGGTGGAGGCTTTCTTCGGTGCGGGCGCGCAGCGCAGGCTCGACATCGACGCCGTGCGCGCGGGCTTCGCGAGCGTCATCAGTCCCGGGCGGATGGAGCGGATGCGCAGCGCGCCCACCATCTTCATCGACGCCGCGCACAATCCGGCGGGCGCGCGGGCGCTGGCCGCGGCGCTGACCGACGAATTCGACTTCCGCAAGTTGGTCGGCGTGGTCGCGGTGCTCGGTGACAAGGACGCCGACGGCATCCTCACCGCGCTGGAGCCGGTGTTCGACGAGATCGTCGTCACCAGCAACGGGTCGCCCCGCGCGCTGGACGTGGAGACCCTCGCCGACCTCGCGGTCCAGCGGTTCGGCGACGAGCGCGTGGTATCCGCCGCCACCCTGCCCGACGCGCTGGAGACCGCGATCGCGATCGCCGAGGAAGTGGGCGACGCGGGCGAGATGGTGTCCGGCGCGGGAGTGATCATCACGGGATCGGTCGTCACAGCGGGCGCGGCTCGCGCGCTGTTCGGAAAGGACCCGGCGTGAGCGGCAGGTGCGTGCACCGCGGCCCACTGGACCATCGTGGGACCGGGAACCACCGCATGAGCGCCGGTCACCGCACGAGCCCGGCGGATGCCGAGGAGGGCACAGCATGAGCGAACCGGCCGAACGAGACGAGCAGTCGGTGCCCGCGCCCGCGACCGACCCGTGGAAGGGCTTCCGCGGGGTGATGGCGGGCACGCTGGTGCTCGAGGCGATCGTGGTGTTGCTCGCGTTGCCGGTGGTTGCCGACGTCGGCGGCGGCGTGACCTGGTTGTCCGGCACCTATCTCGTGGTGCTCGCGGTGGTGATGTTCCTCGGGGCCGGGTTGCAGCGGCGGTCCTGGGCGCTGCCGTTCAACCTCGGGTTGCAGGTCCTGGTGCTGCTCGGCGCGTTCATCCATGTGTCCATCGGCGTCATCGGTGTGGTGTTCGCCGTGGTCTGGGGCTTCATCCTGGTGCTGCGCGCCGACGTGCGCGGCCGGATGGAGAAAGGGCTGCTGCCGAGCCAGCGCATCCAGCGGTCGTAGCCGCAGGGCCGCCAAGGACGCTGCCGGTCGCACTTTTTCCGGCGGAGGTCTCCCTGCCGAGCGCCCGGGAAGCCGATCAGCCCGACCGCTGGTGCGGTGCCCGGAAGTATGCCGGATAGGCTGTGCGCCGTGACTGAGCAGACGTTGGTACTCATCAAGCCGGACGGTGTGGCCCGTGGCCTTGTCGGCGAGGTGCTGGCACGGATCGAGCGCAAGGGCCTGAAGATCGTCGCCCTGGAGCTGAAGCACGTGTCGGAGGAACTGGCCAAGGGCCACTACGCCGAGCACGCCGAGAAGCCGTTCTTCGGGTCCCTGATCGAGTTCATCACCTCGGGCCCGGTCGTCGCGGCCATCTTGGAGGGCCCGCGCGCCATCGCCGCGTTCCGCCAGATCGCCGGCGGCACCGACCCGGTCGAAAAGGCCGTGCCCGGCAGCATTCGCGGAGACTTCGCTCTGGAGACCCAGGAGAACCTGGTCCACGGCTCCGATTCACCCGAATCGGCCAAGCGGGAGATCGCCCTCTGGTTCCCCGAACTGCCCGCCTGACCGAGTCTCGATCGTCGTGCCCGCGCCGCCGCGAGACCCGCGTTCGCGCCGCGGGCGGGACCGAGTCGAGCGCCGATGGCGAACGCCCGGCGCGCGGTATGGGATACTGGCATCGGCTGCTTTCGACGCCGACTGTTCGTGCAGGTGCGCGAACGAAACGTGACGAGGGCAGCCGGATGACACCACGGTTCGATGCCGATCATCGCTGCCATGGACAAACGGCCTGGTCACCGGGTCCGCTGTTCGTCTAGGCACGCTGGATGAGCGCTCGCGCCGCGGAGTTCAGCCATACAGCCAGGCGCCGCGTGACCAGTTAGCCCGACCGACGCACAACCGAGGAGATAACCGGGCACGCGGGGCGAGACCACTTGATCTCGCGCCCACCGGGTGCGAGTCGAACGGACAGCGCCCCCGCGTCGGCCGCGTCACTCCCGCCGGGAGGGACGCGCCCGGGGGCCCGAGGAGACTTCGTGGCCGATCAAGAGCCGCTGGAAACAACATCACAGGATGCCGAACAATTGCCGGAGCGAATCCGAGTTCACGCACTCGCCAAGCTGCTGGGGGTGACGAGCAAGCGCATCCTGGCCAAGCTCACCGAGATGGGGGCGGACGCGCGCAGCGCCCAGTCGAACGTCGACCGAGCCGTCGCGGAGTCCGTGCGCGACGCCTTGGTGACGGTCGAGGCGGACGCCGCGGCCGAGCAGCCCGCCGCCGGGCCGGGAGACGCCTCCGTACCGGCGCAGCCGGAGGAAGGCGCGCCCACTCGGGCGCCCGTGGCCGAGCAACCGGCGCCGGAACAGCCGACGCCCGCGGCCGAACGACCCGCGCCTGCCACGGAACCACCGGCACCCGCCGGTGACGTTCCGTTCTCCGGTGCGGGCGTCATCTTCTCCGCGCCGGACACGGTGTCCACCGCGCAGCCGCCGCTCAGCGCGCCGGCCAACCACACGCACCTGTTCACGCACTCGGTGCGGCCGGAACCGGAGCCGGTGACTCCCGCGGTGTTCGAGGCCGCCGCCGTCGTGCAGGCGCCGCTGTTCCTGTCGCCGGACGCCGCGGCCGCCGAGGAGGCGCGCAAACAGCGCCGCGCCGAGCGTGCGGGCCGCCGCGCCGACGAGCAGGCACCCGAGCCCGTCGAGGACGAGACCGAGGTCACCGAGGACGAGCGCGAGTCGTCCGATCAGCACGGCGACGCCGACCAGCCGCGGCGCCGTCGCCGTGGCCGCCGGGGGCGCGGTCGCGGCCGGGGCGAGCAGCAGTCCGATGGCGACGGCGAGGGCGAGGACACCGAGACCGACGACGAGTCGGCTCCCGCAGCCGCCGAGTCCGCCGAAGCCACCGATGCGGCGGAATCCGCCGAGACCGCCGAGGGCGAAGGTGAGGACGAGGACGGCGTGCCGGAAGGCTCGAGCCGCCGTCGCCGTCGCCGCCGTCGGCGCAAGGTGGCCGGTGACTCGGGCGAGAACGAACCCGCCGACGACGATCCGCCGAACACGGTCGTGCACGAGCGCGAGCCGCGCAACAAGAGCCGCGGCCGCGTCGCGGTCGACGAGGTCCAGGGCATCACCGGCTCCACCCGGCTGGAAGCCAAGCGGCAGCGCCGTCGCGACGGGCGCGAGGCGGGCCGTCGCCGCCCGCCGATCCTGACCGAGTCGGAGTTCCTGGCCCGGCGCGAAGCGGTGGACCGCGTGATGGTCGTGCGCGAGAAGTCCTTCCCGGATCACCCCACCGCGACGCAGGTGGCCGTGCTCGAGGACAACGTCCTGGTCGAGCACTTCGTGACGAGCACAGGTTCCGCGTCCATGGTGGGCAACGTCTACCTGGGCAAGGTGCAGAACGTGCTGCCCAGCATGGAGGCCGCGTTCGTCGACATCGGCCGCGGCCGCAACGGCGTGCTGTACGCCGGTGAGGTCAACTGGGAGGCCGCTGGGCTCGGCGGCAAGGAGCGCAAGATCGAGCAGGCGCTCAAGCCGGGCGACCAGGTGCTGGTCCAAGTGAGCAAGGACCCGGTCGGCCACAAGGGCGCCCGGCTGACCACGCAGATCAGCCTGGCCGGGCGCTTCCTGGTGTACGTGCCCGGCGGCACCTCCACCGGGATCAGCCGCAAGCTGCCGGACACCGAGCGCAAGCGCCTCAAGGAGATCCTGCGCGACATCGTGCCCGCCGACGCCGGTGTCATCATCCGCACCGCCTCCGAAGGCGTCAGCGAGACCGAACTGGCCCGCGACGTGGAGCGGCTGCAGGCGACCTGGCGCACCATCCAGGAGCAGACCGGCAAGGACGGCAACGCGCCCAAGACGCTCTACGAAGAGCCCGACCTGTTGGTCAAGGTCATCCGCGACCTGTTCAACGAGGACTTCTCCAAGCTGGTCATCGAGGGTGACCGGGCCTGGAGCACAGTGGAGAAGTACATCGGCACCGTCGCGCCGGACCTGCTCGCCAGGGTCTCCCGGCACGAGAACAACGGCGTCGACGTGTTCGAGACCTACCGGATCGACGAACAGCTGTCCAAGGCGCTCGATCGCAAGGTGTGGCTGCCGTCGGGCGGCACCCTGGTGATCGACCGCACCGAGGCCATGACGGTGATCGACGTGAACACCGGCAAGTTCACCGGCGCGGGCGGCAGCAACCTGGAGGAGACGGTCACCAGGAACAACCTGGAGGCGGCCGAGGAGATCGTGCGCCAGATGCGGCTGCGCGACATCGGCGGCATGATCGTCGTCGACTTCATCGACATGGTGCTGGAGTCCAACCGCGATCTGGTGCTGCGCCGCCTGACCGAGGCGCTGGGCCGGGACCGCACCCGCCACCAGGTCTCCGAGGTCACCTCGCTGGGCCTGGTCCAGATGACCCGCAAGAAGCTGGGCACCGGCCTGGTCGAGGCGTTCTCCACCACCTGCGAGCACTGCCACGGACGCGGCATCCTCGTGCACAGCTACCCGGTGGAGCCCGGCTCCGGTGAAGAGCCGGCCGCGCGCACCCGCGAGAGCGGTTCGCGCAGGCGTCGAGGCCGGGACAAGGCTGCCGCGGCGGCTCCCCAGCCTGCCAACGGGTCCGGTCCCGCGGCCGAACCCACCGAGGACGACGCGGCCGTCAAACGGGCGCATCCGGTGGCGCTGGCGATGGCCGCGCACCAGTCCGAGGAGGCGCCGGAAGCGACCGCGGACACGTTCGCCGAGCCGCGGGTCGCGGACACGGCCGAGGCCGCCGTCGCGGACGAGGCCGCCGAAGAGCGCGTCGTCACGGAGACCGTCGAGGCCGCGGTCGCGGTGCCCGCCGAGGAGCCGGAGACCGAGCCCGCCGAAGTGGTCGAGGTCGTCGAGCAAGTCGAAAAGGTCGAGTCGGCACCGGCGGAAGAGCCCGTCTCCGAGCCCGTCGGTGCGTCCGTCTCGGATGCCGCGCCGCAGCCGGTCGCCGACACCGTCGCGGCTGCCGAGCCCGTCGCGACGACCGAGAACGGTGCCGCCGCCAACGGGGTCGCCGAGCCGGGCCCGAGCCGTCCGGCTCGTCGCCGGCGGGTTGCCCGTTCGGCCGCCGCGCCCGGCGCGGACAGCTCCGGAGCGGTGTTCGTGCTGCCCACCGGAGACCAGGCGCCCGCGCCCGCGGTCGACTACTCCCAGCCCGAGCCGGTCGAGGTGCCGCAGCGTAACCGGCCGCGCAGGCGGTCGGTCGGCCGCCCGGCAGGCGCGCCGGACGCCGCGAACTGAGTTCTCGCCGACACCACTGTGGCCCCCGCCGGTCCTTCCGGTCGGGGGCCACAGGCGTTCCCGCAGCGAACGCGTGGCAGGGCCGCGGTGCGCGGGTGAACGCCGGTTTGGTCGTCGCGGTAGCCGTCCTGTAATCTTGGACAGTCGCTGCCCGGTGACAACATGTTTTGTCTTCGTGGCCCGGTTCTCGACAGTTCGATACCGAGAGCCACCAGGTGCCGAGGCGGTGGCGATTACCAGACCAGTCGTGTGGCGGTTTCCGGTGGATTCAGACCGGAGGTGTCGCCGCGTGAACGAGTGCCGAGCACTATAGGAAGAAGGGCAGCCGACCGATGGCAACGTACGCGATCGTCAAGACCGGCGGAAAGCAGTACAAGGTCGCGGTCGGTGACCTGGTGAAGGTCGAGAAGATCGAGGGTGCGCCGGGTACCGCCGTGGCGCTGGATCCGGTTCTCGTCGTCGATGGCGCCGAGCTGACCACCGACGCCGACAAGCTGGCCAAGGTTTCCGTGGCCGCCGAGGTGGTCGAGCAGACCAAGGGCCCGAAGATCCGCATCCACAAGTTCAAGAACAAGACCGGCTACCACAAGCGCCAGGGACACCGTCAGCCGCTGACGGTCCTGAAGGTCACCGGCATCAAATAAGACATCCCGAGGAGAACCAGCTATGGCACACAAGAAGGGTGCGTCCAGCTCCCGGAACGGACGCGATTCCAACGCCCAGCGACTCGGCGTCAAGCGCTTCGGCGGCCAGTCGGTCAAGGCGGGCGAGATCCTGGTGCGTCAGCGCGGCACCCACTTCCACCCCGGCGTGAACGTCGGCCGTGGGGGTGACGACACCCTGTTCGCCCTGGCGGCGGGCGCGGTGGAGTTCGGCACCAAGCGTGGACGCAAGACCGTCAACATCGTGGCCCCGGAGCCGGTTCAGGCCTGACCGCCGAACCACTTCCGGATAACAGCGAGCGGGTCAGGGTCTCGGAACCCTGGCCCGTTTTTCGTGTTCGCGAACGAGCAGCCCTCAGTACGACCAGTCCCGAAGGAGGATGATTCGGCGTATGTCCAAGTTCATCGACCGTGTCGTACTGCATGTGCGTGCGGGTAAAGGCGGCCACGGATGCGCCTCGGTGCACCGCGAGAAGTTCAAGCCGCTCGGCGGGCCGGACGGCGGTAACGGCGGCAACGGCGGAGACGTCATCCTCGAGGTCGACTCCAACGTGCACACCCTGCTGGACTTCCACTTCCACCCGCACGCGAAGGCGGGCAACGGCAAGCCGGGCGAAGGCGGCAACCGCGACGGCAAGCAGGGCGTCGACCTGGTGCTGAAGGTGCCCGACGGCACCGTGGTGCTCGACGACGACGGCAAAGTGCTCGTCGACCTGGTCGGTACCGGCAACCGCTTCATCGTCGCCCGCGGCGGCCGCGGCGGACTCGGCAACGCCTCGCTGGCGTCGAAGGCCCGCAAAGCGCCGGGTTTCGCGCTGCTCGGCGAGGACGGCGAAGAACTCGACTTGGTGCTCGAACTGAAGTCGGTCGCCGACGTCGGGCTCGTCGGCTTCCCTTCGGCGGGCAAGTCCTCGCTGGTCTCGGTGCTCTCGGCGGCCAAGCCGAAGATCGCCGACTATCCGTTCACCACGCTGGTACCCAATCTCGGCGTCGTCGCCAGCGGTGAGACCACCTTCACGATCGCCGATGTGCCCGGACTGATCCCGGGCGCGAGCGAGGGCCGCGGACTCGGGCTGGACTTCCTGCGGCACCTGGAGCGCTGCGCGGTGCTCGCCCATGTGGTGGACTGCGCCACGCTGGAGCCGGGCCGCGACCCCGTGTCCGATGTCGACGCGCTCGAAGCCGAACTCGCCGCCTACCAGCCGGCGCTGAGCGCGGACGCCGGGCTCGGCGATCTGGCCGACCGCCCACGCGTGGTGATCTTGAACAAGATCGATGTACCCGATGCGGCCGAACTGGCCGAGATGGTGACCGCGGAGTTCACCGAACGCGGCTGGCCGGTGTTCGAGATCTCCGCCGTGAGCCACGTGGGCCTGCGTCCGTTGACCTTCGCCCTCGCGGATCTGGTGCGCCGGTACCGCGAGGAGCATCCGCGGGCAGCGCCGAAGCGCCCGGTCATCCGCCCGATCGCGGTCGACGAGACCGGATTCAGCGTGCTCGCCGACCCGGAGGAGCCGGGCGGCTTCATCGTGCGCGGTACCCGGCCGGAGCGCTGGGTGCGGCAGACCCAATTCGACAACGACGAGGCCGTCGGCTACCTGGCCGACCGTCTGGCGCGCCTGGGCGTGGAAGACGAACTGGTGCGGCTGGGCGCGGAGCCGGGAGCGCCGGTGACCATCGGCGACGTGACGTTCGACTGGGAGCCGCAGATCTCGGCTGGCATCGACATGGTGCCCACCGGGCGCGGCACCGACATCCGGCTGGAACAGACCGACCGGGTCAGCGCGGCCGAGCGCAAGCACGCGTCCCGGGTGCGACGCGGTCTGGTACAGGAAGACGAGGAGTAGACGTGGACCACGGTCGAGTCGCCGTGCGCCCTCGGTGGGCGCCGTGTCCGGCGGACTCGATCGTTCGCGGCTGGGTCCCGACTACCGTGGATTCGATTGTGGTGCAAAGAGTTCGGTGGGGATGCAGGTGAGGTCTATCAGCGCCGAGGCGGATTCCTCGGGCCTGAGCGAGGCGCGGTTGGCGATCGCGGCGGCGCGCCGCGTCGTGGTGAAGATCGGTTCGTCCGCGCTGACCAGCTTGAAAGGCGGCCTGGATACCGCGCGGCTGGATCGGCTGGCCGACGCGGTGGAGGCTCGGATGCGCGCCGGATCCGATGTGGTGGTCGTATCCTCGGGCGCCATCGGCGCCGGCATCGCGCCGCTGGGCTTGACCAGCCGTCCGCGTGACCTGGCGACCAAGCAGGCCGCGGCGAGCGTCGGGCAGCTGGCCCTGGCGCATGCCTGGGGCACGTCGTTCGCCCGCTACGACCGCACGGTCGGGCAGGTGCTCCTGAGCGCCGACGACTTTTCCCGGCGTGAGCACCACCGCAACGCGCAGCGCACCCTCGATCGCCTGCGCTCGCTGGGCGCGGTGGCGGTGGTGAACGAGAACGACACGGTCGCGACGGAGGAGATCCGCTTCGGCGACAACGACCGGCTCGCCGCGCTGGTCGCCCACCTCGTCGGCGCCGACGCACTTGTGCTGCTGTCGGACGTGGCGGGCCTCTACGACGGTGACCCGCGCAAGGGTGCGGCCACGCTGATTCCCGAGGTGCGCAGCAGTGCCGACCTGGACGGCGTCATCGCGGGCAGCGGCGGCGCGCTCGGCACCGGCGGCATGGCGTCCAAGTTGTCGGCGGCGCGCCTGGCCGCGGACGCGGGCGTGCCGGTTCTGCTCGCCGCCGCTTCGTCGGCGGCTACCGCGTTGTCCACCGGCACCGTCGGCACCGCGTTCGCCGCGCGGCCGGTGCGGTTGTCCGCCCGCAAGTTCTGGGTCCGGCACGCCGCGGACAGCCGCGGCACGCTGCTCATCGATGACGGCGCGGTCCAAGCGGTGGCGGACCGCCGCAGGTCGCTGCTCGCGGCCGGGATCGTGGGCGTCCGTGGCCGCTTCTACGGCGGCGACGTGGTCGATCTGGTGGCTCCGGACAATCGCGTTGTCGCGCGGGGCGTCGTCGAATACGACAGCACCGAACTGGCGGGCATGCTCGGCCGCTCCACCGCCGAACTCCCCGACACGATGCAGCGTCCCGTCATCCACGCCGACGACCTCGTGAAGGTCTGATCAGGCACCGTTCGACAGGTCACCGGTACGACCGAGCGACTGACCCGGGAGCCGGGACGGCGGGTCGCTTCAGTCCCAATAGTTGAAGAGCGCGTCGCCGACGGTCTGTGGTCTCCAATACCGGACATCGTCTCGGTCCAGTTCGGGCCAGGCTGCCGCATCGAACGGCTGGGCGAGTTCGGCCGTTGTGAGTAGTTCGAACCCTGATTGTTCGGCCAGAGCAGCGATCAGGTCAGGAGCCTCGATGAATGTGAGGGGCCCGGACTCGATCGCCGCGTCATCGAAATCGATCACCCGGGGGTCGGCGACCGCCAGCACCGCGGAATCGCGCAGCGCGACCACCGCGACGTGATGGTCGTGGTAGGCGATGACTCCTTGGTGGAAGTTCGGGGTCGCATTCCCTGCCAGACGGAACTCGATCACGGTGCCGCCGGTGCGGCGAGCAGCCTCGTCGAGGTGCCCGCCCGCCACAAGGAGCGCTGCCGACGGTTTCCGAGGTACCGGGGTGTGGCTCGTGTTGCGGAGACTCCGGTGACGGGCCGTCAGGACGGGACGACGCCAGGTTGGTTGGTCGTCGGAATTTGCTGCTGGCTGCCGTCCACCGGCCCGGTGACGCCCGGTTGGCCGTTCGGGTCGGGCATCGGTACGGCTGGAACGGGAGCCGGTGCCGGTGCCTGCGGCGGGCTCGGCGGCAGCGCAGGGGCTGGGGCCGGGGTTGCGGGTGGCGGTGCGGACGAACTCGGCGGCTGCGTCGGTTCCGGGGTCGGAGGTGGGGGTGGTGGGCTCGGCGGCGGAGGTGGCGCGGATGAACTCGGCGGTTGCGTCGGTTCGGTAGTCGGCGGGGGAGGGGCCGACGAACTCGGCGGTTGCGTTGGCGCCGGGGTCTGTGGCGACGGAGCGGGACTCGGCGGCGCGGTCGTGGACGGCGCTTGCTGTGTCGGCTCGGGTGTCGGCGTGGGCTGTGGCGTCTGCGTGGACGGCGCTTGCTGTGTCGGCGGAGCCTGCTGGGTGGGCGGCGCCGAAGGCGTCTGTTGCGGATCCGGCTTCGGCCCGGGCGGTGTCGAATTATGCGACGGTGCGGGCGATTCCGGTGCGGCAGGCGCGGGTTGCGTTGTTCCAGGCGACCATTGGTTGTTCGGCGATGTCTGGTCGGGTGCCGAGTGTCGCGGCGTGCCGGGTGAGACCGCCTGCGGCGCGGACGGCGCCGTGGCGGCGGGTGGTGCCGGCAGCGCGGGCACCGCGGATCCCGCCGTGGAATAGGCGGGTTTGTAGACCATGTTCATCGCGAGCACGGCCTCTTGGCGCAGCGCCTCCTGCGCCATTTGCGCGTCGATGACGTGCGCCGCCTCCAGCAACTGCGCGATCGCGCCGACCGGTCCGGAAGCGCCGGGCGGCACCACCGCGAGTTTCACCGCCTCGGCGGCCGCGGCGACCCCGCCGAGGCGGGCGCCCACTTGACCGAGCACCGCCGCCAGCTCGTCGGCCGACGCCGCGAAGCTGCGTGCGCAAGCCTGAGCGGCGTCGGCGGCGGCGCCTTTCCAGTCCGCCGCGTCCATCACGCGATCGACGCCGCCGTGGGTGAGTGGGAACGACGTGGTGAGCGTGCTGGCCGCGTCGAGCCAGATGGTCGACGCGTGCAGCACCTGCGCGGGATCGATCTGCTGTGCCTTCGCGTAGATCTCGTCGTGCCGCATCGACTCGAAATGCTCCATCGAGTTGATGTAGGTGGGATCGGAACCGGTCATCGGGGCAACCTCGTCCGGACCGCGCGCAGGGCGGCGGCGCTCGCGGCGTCGGCCTCTTCGAACAGTCCTCCGCTGATCAAGAACGCTTCCTTCATGCGGTAGGCCGCTTCGATGTAGTGGTCGAGCAGCGCCGCCGCGTCACGCGCTTTGTGGCTGAATCCCGCCTGCAACTGCTGGGCGGAGACGAATCCACCGAAACCGCCTAGATCCGCGGCGGATTCGAGACTCTGCTGTAGGTGGATCAGCCGATCGGCCTGCCGTTCGTACATTTCGGCGCACTGCCGAGCCGCCGCCGGATCGAACTGGACGGTCCCGGCCTGCGCGGCCTCCTTGAATCGGGCGATATCGGCTCGGCTGGTATCGATCGTCATCGCTCACCCCTGAGATCGGTCGGTCTGCCCCAGACTAACCGGAAGCCCAGCGCCGGGTCAGCAATAGTCGGCGGCAGTGGTCACCAAAGTGGGCTATATCGGTATGCGCTTTTGCAATTGGGTCGCGATCTGATCAGCGGAGGCGGGCGCGATGCGCACCTCGTCGCCCGCTTTGATCAGATATCTTCCGTCGTCGCGCACATCGATCCAGGTGTAATGGATCGGCGGGGGCTGGGTCGGTCGATCGAGCCGCGACTCGATCCTGATGTGGCCCTCTGCGGTATGCGGCTCCAGCAGCAACTTGCGAATCCGCGGCGCTGCTTGCTGCCGCGCGGTCACGGTCTCTCGGTCGCGCACGGCGGCCCCGGACGCGACGCGAGCGGGTTCGCGGCCCGCGGGGGTCTTCGGCAGCAGCGCCGCGATCCGCCGGCCCAGTTTGGCGCTGTGCCCGATCGAAATGCGCACGCGACCACCGAAATCCGGAATCGCGCCGGGTTCCTGCACCGCGAGCACGGCACGATCGTAGATGGCGGCGGCCAGCAACCGCAGTTCGCCGCCCGGCTGGTGTGTACCACCGATGGCAACGATCCTGGTATGCGGCCTGGCCAGAATGCGCAGACATGCCGAAAGGTCGGGGTCGGAGCCCAGCGGCAGCCGTTCGGCGAGGGCGATGCGCAACTTCTCGGCGTCGTCCTCGGTTCTGGGCGTCTCCAGGATGCGCAGCGGGTAGGGGTGGCGATCCAGGTCGGTCTCGCGCCAGATATGGGCGAACTCGTCCGGAGTGAAGGTCCATTCCACGGCCGAATCACATCCTCACCGAACCAGCCAATGCTGTTCGTAGCCTAGCGGTCTCGACGCCGGACGGGGGAACTCCCGCGGGGAGACGCCACGGCCTCGCCGGATGGGTTCGGTATCCGCCCTGGAGAAACAGTATTTGCGCGGCGGTGTCGTGCTCGACCGTCCCCTTCGATTCTGCTGAAATAGTGGAAGAGCACGGCAGCGACCGGGTAGGGCTGAGATCTGCCGAGGAGGTATTGCGGTGCACACCATGATGCGGCGAGTGGGCGCGGGAACCGTTCTGTTGTTCCTCGCGGGTGGCCTCGCCTGGGTCGGAGCCGGGTCCGCCGCAGCGGAGCCCGCGGGCTGCTATGTCGACCGTGGCGTCACGGACGCGGCCGCCTTGTGCCACAGCGGTGAGGGAGCGTCGGTGCTGGAAGCCGAATGCCTCGGTTTCTTCCTGCCGTCGGAGCGGTCCGGGCCGGTGTTCGGCTACTACAGCGGCTTCGAGTCGCGGCAGACGCCGGTCGGCAAGCCGATGCGGGCCACCTGTGTGGCCGACGGCGCCGTGGGGATCGCCACGCTGGCGTTCGTCGTCCCGGCCACGTCGTAGCGCCGCCGAGCGGCAACGCGTCCGGCGAGCGGGTTCAGCTCGGCCTGGCCTCGAGCACGTTGTCCGGGGAAGCCGTCGGTACGCGCTGGGTCAGCGTGAATCCGTTCCTGGCGAGGAAGTCGCGGTACTCGGCCTCGGTGCGTTCCCGTCCGCCCGCGTTGACCAGCATCTCCAAGTCGATGTACTTGCTCGGGTGCGGTGCGGCGTGTTCGGGGACGACCAGTTCGACGATCAGCAACCGGGCGTCGGGTTCCATGGCCGCGCGCACGGTGCGGAGGATGCGACCGGCGTCCGGTTCGGCCCAGTCGTGCAGGATGTGCTTGAGGATGTAGGCGTCGCCGCCCCTGGGGACGCTGTCGAAGAAGGATCCGCTCTCCACCGCGCAGCGATCGGCGAGACCGAGCGCGGCGAGCCGAGCGGGGGCCGCGGCCACCACTTCGGGCACGTCGAACAGAATGCCACGCGATCGTGGTGCGCGGCGCAGGATCTCGGTGAGCATCGTCCCTTCGCCGCCGCCGACGTCGACCAGGGTCGCGTAGCGGCCGAAATCGTAGGC
Organism: Nocardia sp. NPDC051929; assembly: GCF_044548645.1. Taxonomy (NCBI): domain Bacteria; kingdom Bacillati; phylum Actinomycetota; class Actinomycetes; order Mycobacteriales; family Nocardiaceae; genus Nocardia; species Nocardia sp. NPDC051929. The sequence continues at coordinate 102,685 of NZ_JBIUCG010000008.1, forward strand.
CGCGAACAGCGGCTCCATCGACAGGGTGCCGATGCTGGTCATCGCGCGGTCGAACAGTGCGCCGAGTTCCCGGTCGTGCTGGATGTATTCGAAGAACGGCATCCCGTCGAGCTTCACGCCGACCGGTTCGCCGGTGCGCACGGCGTCGACCAAGTGCGACCAGTGGTTGCGGTGCCCGGGCGAACCGAAGAACAGCACCGCGTCGCGCAACGACACGTCCGAGTCGCGGCACAGGGCTCGCGCCATCGGCGTCAGCGCGTACCGTCCGTCGCGTCGCTGGGTGAAGATGCCGTGGCTGATCAGCAGGCGCAGCAACCGCCGCAGCGCGTCCTCGTCGGCGCCGACCGCCGCCGCGAGGTCCGCGCCCGACCGCGGCCCCGCCGCGAGTGCGTCGGCCACGCCGAGCGCCGCGGCGGCGTGGATGGCCTGCGTGATCCATCCGGCGGCGATCAGCTCCATCAGCGCGAGGTGCCCGGGCACCAGCTTGCGGAACGCGAAGGCCAGGGCGGCGCGCACCGATTCGACGGCCCGTACCAGCGGCAGCGGCGGAATTCTCGGTCGGTCGGACGCCACGGCGACTCCATCCGTCGAAGGTCGGCACTCTGCGCTTGTCTAGGAGGGTACGTCGCGCCCGGATTCGCTGCGCTGTTTCTCTCGCTCGGCGGCGGTGGCGAGATAGTCGCCGAGTTCGCGGCGCAGCGTGACGTCCAGCGAGCGGGCGAGCGTGGCGTGCACCGAGGCGACCGCCAGCTCGCGCATCTTGTTGAGCATCGTTGTGGTCTCGGCGATTTCGCCGCTGGTGTCGGGCATCCAGCCGGGACCGTGCTCGTCGATGATGTGCTGTTTGGCGGCGGTGATCATGATGTGCGTGATGTCATCGATCCGGTCGGCCACCTTGGCATAGATCTCGATGAGCGTGCGCAGTTCCAGACCGTACTCGTGCAGTTCGGCGAACGAGGTGAGCAACTGGGTCTCGGTGAACACCACCGTGTCGCCCTCCAGCCGGACCAGCCGCATCTCGCGCAGCCGGTCGACCAGCTCGTCGGCGTCGGCGCCGAGGATGGTGCCGATCAGCTCGCGGGGCACCTCGAAGGTCTCGTCCTTGGCCCAGGACGCCGTCACGGCGTGTTGCAGGCCGAGTACCTCGGTCAGGTCCTTGCCGGTCTCCCAGCTGGTGATGAAGTCGGCGATGTGCGCGGTGGTGAAACCGCGCTGGAGCAGCGCGTCGATCAAGCGCAGCCGCTCGAGGTGCGCGTCGTCGTAGATGCTGGCCCGGCCGTCCTTGCCGACCGGCGGCGGCAGCAGCCCGCGTTCCTGGTAGGCGCGCACGTTGCGGGTGGTGGTGCCCGCGGCGCGCGCGAGGTCATCGATCCGGTACTCCGGCGTCGACCTCACCTCCCTCGCTGCCCACGGCGCCGAAGGACCGGCGGCGCGCTGTAGAACTCCCTGCGGACCGAGTCTATCGTCCGCGCCGCCGGTGCCTCCGGCACTCAGGAAACCCGTGCCACTCGTTGTCGCCGCTGGTCGGCGGTCGATTCGACCACGAAGTAGTCGTCCAGATCGACCTTGCGCAATTGATGGACGTACTGGGTGGCGAAGCCCGGATACATGGTCGCGTTGAAGCCGTCCTCGGTGAGATACCAGCTGTGGCATCCCGAGTTCCAGGTGGTGGCCGACAGTCTGCGCTGGATGGCGGCGTTGTAGCGGTCCTGCCGGTCGCGCCGCACGTCCAGCATGCGCAGGTCCCGGTCCAGGATGACGCCGATCGCGCCGACGAGGTAGTCGATCTGGGCCTCCATGTAGACCAGCGCCGAGTTGTGTCCCGGGCCGGAATTGGGTCCGAACGTGAGATACAGGTTGGGATATCCGGAAACCGCGACGCTCTTGTAGGCGTAGGCCCCGCGCGACCACTCGTCCGCGAGAACCCGGCCACCGCGTCCGACCACCGGAACGGGCGTCCCGGTTTTGGAGACGTCGAATCCCGTCGCGAAGACGATGCAATCCGCTTGGTGCTCGACGCCTTCCGCGGTGCGGATGCCGTGCTCGGAGATCCGGGCGATCGGCCAGGTGATCAACTTGCAGTTGTCCCGCTGCAGGGCGGGGTAGTAGTCGTCGGTCATCAGCAGGCGTTTGCAGCCGGCCCGGAAGTCCGGAGTGAGCTGGCGGCGCAGCCATGGATCCTTGACCTGCCTGCGCAGCTGCGCCTTGCCGACCAGCTCGACCACCCTGGTCAGCGGCGTGTTCCAGACCACGCCCAGCGCTACCGACTCGTGGCCGTAGAACCAGGCGCGTCGCGCCATTTGCTCGGCGGCGGGCAGCCGACGGTAGAGCTCCTTGGTCAAGCCGTTGGTCTGCCGATTGATCCGCGGCAGCACCCAGCCGGGAGTGCGCTGGAACACCTTCACCGAGGCGGCCTTGTCGACCAGTTCCGGGATGATCTGGACCGCGCTGGCGCCGGTGCCGACGACCGCGACCCGTTTGCCGGTGAAGTCGTAGTCGTGATCCCAACGGGCGCTGTGGATCTTGTGCCCTCGGTAGGTCTCGATGCCGCGGATGTCCGGAAGACTGGCATTGGCCAGCGGGCCGGACGCCAGTACGACGGTGCGGGCGAGGATCGGGTCCGCGTGGCCGTCGATCGATATCTCCCACACTCCGGCCTGCTCGTCGAACACCATGCCGGAAACGTTGTGGCCGAACCGGATGTGCGGACCGAGCCGGAACTCCGCGGCCATCGCCTCGATGTAGCCGAGGATCTCGTTGCTCCCGGAGTAGGTGCGCGACCAGTTCGGGTTCGGCGCGAAACTGTAGGAGTACAGCCGCGACGGAATATCGCACGCCGCACCGGGATAGGTGTTGTCGCGCCAGGTTCCGCCGATCGCGGTGCCGCGCTCGAGAATCGCGAAATCACGGATTCCGCGTTGCTTCAGCCGGATGGCCGTGCCGATTCCGGCGAATCCGCCGCCGATGACGGCGACGTCGAGGGTGTGCGTACTCATCGGATTCCCTGTCATGCCGCGGGCTCGTAGGTCAGTTCCTTCGACCAGGTCGGGTTGCTGCGCAGCAGCGTCTTCGGCACCAACCCGGTGATCTTCACCAGCGCGTCGGCCACGAGGTGGTAGGGGTGGCCACGGTCGATCACCCAGCTGCCGTGCGTCTTCACGATCTGGTACATCGGCAGCCTGCGGGCGAATTCACTACGCTCGCCCACGTTCGCGTACCGCTTGAGCGCGCCGTAGAGCTTCTCCTCGTCCACGCCCATCGCGACGATGTTGTCGCGCATCTTGTTCAGCAGCGGCACGTAGCTCAGCACGCCGATGATCAGCGAGGGCTTGGCCCAGCCGCCGACCAGGTCGATGAGCAGCTTGCGCATCTCCGCGTGCCCCAGCAGGTCCATCACGGCGAAATCGACCGCCAGATGGCGGGATTCGTCGGAGTTGATCTTCTTGAACGCCTCCTGGCAGACCGGGTCCTCGATCTCGTCCATGATGAACTTGATCAGCGCGCCGTCGAGCGCGACCTCGAGCATCGGGATGACGGTGCCGAGGAACGACAGCGACATGTCGTCGGAGTACTTGTCCAGGAAATCGATCACCAGCTTGACGTTGACGTTCGGCTGCGGGATCTCGTCGCCGTCGAGCATGCCCCACCGGCGCATCAGCGCCAGCTCGGCGTTGGCGTGCTTCTGCTCCTCGGCGTGGAAATAGCGGTAGATCTCGCGCAGCGTCTCGTTCGGCGCCTTCTTGGCCATCGCCGCGAAGCCGCGCGCGCCGACGTTCTCGATCCACATCAGATCGGCCATGAACGGCTTGAGCTTGGCGTGCAGTTCCGGCGTGATCGTCTCGGCGCCCGGAGCGTCCCAATCGATGTCGGCCAGTGCCCACTGGCGGTCCTTGATCTTGCGGAGCATGTCGTCGAAGTCCATCGCGATGGCGGCCATGTCAGACTCCTGTCTTGTCGGTGACCGACGTGCGGTCGGTGGTGGTCGAGTCCTCTTGTGGCAGCAGCCGCTCCAGGAGCCCGAGGGCAAAGGTGTATCGCGCGGGGAAGTACCGCTTGAGCAGCCAGACGACGTGCGCGTCCAGCTGGGGGAGTACGTAGAGCTGCCCGCGGTCGTGCGCGTCGAGGGCGGTGCGCGCGACGCGCTCGGGGGAGAATCCCGTCCAGCGCATGAGAAAGTCGGCCAGCTGCGCCGATTCCTTGGTGATCCGGCCGTCGCGCGCGACGTTCGTGCGGACGAACGTCGGGCACAGGACGGTGACCGCGACTCCGGAGCCGCTCAGTTCGGCAGCCATGGTCTCCGATAACGACAGCACGCCCGCCTTGGACACGTTGTAGGCGGCCATCGAGGGCGCGGCGGCGAATCCGGCGGCCGAGGCGACGTTGATGATGCCGCCGCGCCCGGCCGTGCGCAGACGCGGAGCGAACACTTCACAGCCGTGCACGACGCCCCAGAGGTTGATGCCCAGGGCCCACTGCCAGTCGTCGAAACCGATGTTTCCCACGGCTTTTCCGCCGATGCCGACGCCGGCGTTGTTGATCACCAGGCTGACCGGGCGGTCGAAAATCGTTTCGGCGAAGCGGGCCAGCAGCTCCACGTCTTCCCGTTGCGCCACGTCGCAGCGGAAGGCGTGCGCGGCGCCAGGGTGATCGCGTTCGATCAGGGCGACCGTCTCGTCGGCGCGCGTCTCATCGATGTCGGCGCAGATCACCCGTCCGCCGCGGGCCGCGATCTCCAGCGCGAACGCCCGGCCGATGCCGCTGCCCGCGCCGGTGACCACGGCTCGCGCGCCGTGCGTGCGCCGGGTGCGGCCCAGGGCCACCAACTTGTCCAATCCGAACATCTCAGCTCACCTTTTCCGTGCCGGAGGTAGCGACCAGCACCGCGCGCAGGAAGTCGGCGGCGCGGGCGAGAGCCTGGTCGGCTTCGGGCACCACCATGGGAAGGGCCTGGAAGACATGCAGTTGTCCCGGCCAGATCTCGAGTTCGCAGCTGCCGCCCGCGCGCCGGACCATTTCGCACAGCGCCTCTGCGTCGGCGCCGAGCATCTCCGTGCCGCCGACCTGCACCAGGATCGGCGGCAGCGCGAGACCGTGCGGGATGGCCAGCCGCAGGCGCGCCGCGTCGGCGGCGTGGCCGCTGGTGTAGGCCGCGGGCAGCTTGCTCGCGGCGGCGGCCGAGATCAGCGGATCGGTCCGGACGCGTTCCCGCTCGGCCGCCAGGCTCAGGGTGAGGTCGAGCAGCGGGGAGAACATCGCCACGGCCGCGGGCTGCGGCCGTCGGTGCCGTCCGTTCTCGACCAGCAGGTCGAGTGCGAGATGCCCACCCGCGGAGTCGCATGCGATCACCAGGTCTTCCGGGGCGATGCCACGGCCGAGCAGCCAGCGGTAGCCCGCTTCGACGTCGTCGGCCGCGGCCGGGAACCGGTGTTCGGGCGCCAGACGATAGTCGGAGAGGAAGACCGGGAGTCCCGTCTCGGCCGACAGCCGGGCCGCGAGCCCGCGATGGGTGCGAGCCGAGCAGATCACGTAGCCGCTGCCGTGGATGTAGTAGACGGCCCGCGTTCCGAACGGCACCCCCGCCGCCCGAACCCATTCACCGCGCACCGCGCCCGACCGGACCTGAGTGACGGAAGTGCCTGCCGGAACCGGACCGCCGACGGCCATCAGGGTGGCGATGAGCTTACGCGCGAACCAGACACCCGGCGGATTCATCGGAACCGCGCAGTTCAGCGGACGCAGGGTGAGCCTGGTAGCTGCCGCGGCCACAGTGGCGCGTGCCGAGGGCGCGGTGGGAACACCGGGGACCGAGGTCCTCGTCGACCTTGTCATGCGCTAAGAATCAGTGATGAATGTGCCAGTTGTCAATGGCACATTTCTAGAAGGCTGATGTGCGTGCCGGTTACCGTGACGTATGGCGACGTTGGATGACGACGACATAGCGGCGGCGACGGTCGGCGACTTGCGGCCCTACGCGGCCGGGGTGATGCTCGAGGAATACAACCCGGCGTGGCCGGTTCCCCCTCTCGCGGCCAAGGCGGTCATCGACGTCCTGCTGCTTGTTCCGGATGCCGCCGCCGAAGTCGCCTATCTATCAGCCCTCGAGGCTGCCGGGTATGAGCTGCGTATCCGGCAACCGGACTGGTACCAGCATCGCTGTTTCGTTCGTCGGGTGGACAGCGGTGCGCGGTGGAACGTGAATCTGCATGTGCTCTCGCCGGAATCGGGAGGGCCCGAGATCGAGCGGATCCTGGCCTTCCGCGACTGGTTGCGCACGCACGAGGACGATCGTGCGTATTACGAACGGACCAAACGCGAACTGACGCAGCGCGAATGGAAGTTCGTGCAGCACTACGCCAACGCCAAGAGCGGAGTTGTCGAGGAAATCCTCGGTCGAGCGTTGTTCGGCTGACACACTCGAATGTTGTTGCGCGCGAAGTGCCTTCGTCAGTACCCGAGCGCGGGATCGATCGGTGCGAGCAGCGGGCGGCGTTCGACGAAGCGCTCGACGTTCGCCTGGACGTGGTCGGCGAAGGCCGCCAAGCGGAGTTGGGGCGGATTCGAATCATGCGGGGTGATAATGGCATTCGGCAGCGACCAGAGCGGATGGCCCGCCGGGAGCGGCTCGGGGTCGGTGACGTCGAGTCCGGCGCCGCCGATCGCGCCGGAGCGCAGCGCGTCGACCAGTGCGTCGGTGTCGACGAGGCTGCCGCGCGCGACGTTGACGATCCAGGAGGACGGCTTGAGCCGCGCGAGTACGTCCGCGCCGATGAGATGCCTGGTGGCGGGCGTGGCGGGCGCGGCGACCACCACGTGATCGGTGTGCGGCCAGACCCGGCCGAGGTGCTCGGCGGAGATCGTCTCGACCGACGGCGGGATGCCTGCGCCGGTGACCGGCCGTCCGCTGCGGTTCACCGCGATGATGTGCGCGCCGAGCGGCACCAGCATCGGGATCAGCGCACGGCCGATGCCGCCCGCGCCGACGATCGTGACGGTCTTGCCGCGCAGCGTGCCGACGTGCGGAAAGAAGTCCTGCTGCCGCCAGTCCGCCGCGCGCAAGTGCTCGGGCAGGTAGCGGACGCCCGCGAGCAGCAGCATGAGCGCGTGCTCGGCCACACTGGCCGCGAAAGCGCCTGCGGCTGAGGTGAATCGCACACCGGGATGCCTGGCGATGACGCCCGCGGTGAACCATTCCTCGATACCGGCGGCCGGGAGCTGCACCCATTCCACGCCTGCGGGCAGTCGCTCCGGGAACTCGCCCGGGCCGCCGACCCAGATCAGCCCTTGCGCCTCGTCGAGATCGGAGACGGCGGCGCCCGCCTCCACCACGGCCTTCTCCACCAGGGTGGGGGCAGGATCGGCGGGGGCGATCGCGATCGTTACTGCCGGCCGGTTCATGGTTGGACCTCCTTCGGAGCAGTAGGACGTGGTCGCGAGCGGGTGGACGTTGCGACCGTAGCACCGCCGGGCGCGGCGCTAGGCCCCGCTCTGCTCGTCGTCGAGCTCCACGTCCACCTTGTCCCGCTCGGCCCACTCCAGGAGAGGATCCAGGTGGAACACCGCGTCATCCATGCCCGCGTGCAGATCGCCGAGTTCGGCGAAGCGAGCGGGGACGGAGGACATGGTGAAGTCGCGCGGATCGATGTCGGGAATCTCGTCCCAGCGTACCGGGGTGGAGACCGTCGCGGCGGGGACGCCGCGCACCGAGTAGGCGGCGGCGATGGTGTGATCGCGCGCGTTCTGGTTGTAGTCGACGAACAGCAGCTTCGGGTCGCGATCGCGCCGCCACCACGTGGTGGTCACGTCATCGGGTGCGCGGCGCTCGACCTCGCGGGCGAACGCCAGCGCCGCCCGGCGCACCTCCTGGAAACCCCAGTGCGGCGCGATCCGGACGTACACGTGCAGGCCGTTGCCGCCGGAGGTCTTCGGCCATCCGACGGCGCCGATCTCGTCGAGGATCTCTTGCACCACCGTCGCGACCCGCTGCACCCGCGACCACGGGCAGTCCGGCATCGGGTCGAGGTCGATGCGCCACTCGTCCGGACGCTCGGTATCGGCGGCGCGGGAATTCCACGGATGGAACTCGACGGTCGACATCTGCACCGCCCAGATGACGTCGGCGAGCTTCTCGACGCACAACTCGTCGGCGTGCCGTCCATAGCGCGGAAAGTACACCCGCACAGTCGGAATCCAGTCCGGCGCGCCCGCGGGAAGCCGCTTCTGATGCACCTTGTCGCCCGCGAGTCCTTTGGGGAACCGGTGCAGCATGCAGGGCCTGCCGCGCAACGCGTTGACGATGCCGTCCCCGACGCTCAGGTAGTACCGCACCAAGTCGAGCTTGGTCGCGCCGGACTCCGGGAAGTAGACGCGGTCGGGGTTGGAGACTTTGAGCGTGTGATCGCCGACCTCTAGCTCGATCGCCGACCCGGTGGATTTGCTGGCCACGGGTCGACTGTAGTGGCCGAGCCGAAGGAAATCCGCGCACGATCGCGCGCCGCCGCGACGGATGTCCCGTACCGGTCCGCGGCGCTGCACCGCTCTGGTATGCATACGGGTATGAGCAAGGCGACGCGCGTGACCGTCACGCTGGATCCACAGGTGGCCGAGTGGGCCAGAGCGGCCGCCGATCGCCAGAACCGCAGCCTGTCGGCGGTGATCAACGCCGCGCTGCGCACCACGCTCGTGCACGACAGCCTGACCGCGTTGACCATCGACGAGGAAGCCGAACTGGCCGCCGCCTACGACGACGTGGCGATCACCCAGGCCGCCGCCGACGACGACGCCGACGGCGCCGCATGAGACGCGGTGAGGTCTGGCGCTACGCCCCGACTCTCAGCGACGGCACCCCCTTCCCGCGGCGCATGACAGTGGTGCTGGTGTCCGATTCGGCGGTGATCACTTCGCGCTATCGCTGGTTGCAAGTCGTTCCACTGCGCGACGCCGACCCGGGCCACGTGCTGGCCACCCACACCGAGCACGGCTGGGCCGACACCCTGAAACTGCACCGCGCCTACCGGCCCTGGCTCACCGAACACCTCGGCGTGCTCTCCTTGGAGGAAACGGAATCCCTGGACGCGCGCTTGCGGGCGACGTTGAGTCTGTGACTTCGGCGGACGGGGCACGGGGACGGCGGTGCGGGCAGAATGCCGGGATGAGATCTCCGGGTGACGACGAGTCGCTGATCCTGGGGCTGATCAACGAGTTCTGGGTGGCGGTGGAGCGCGGGATCCCTCGTGAGATGGCCGCGTTGATGTGCGCCGAGGAAGCCGAGCAGTTCTTGGACAATGTGCCCGATCCCGACTATGACGAGCCGTCTGGTGAGCCGATCGGTGAGCCTACTTTCGAGGTTTCGGGCCTCCGCCTCTTCGGAGATGTCGCCTTCGCGCGAATCGTTCATGCACCGGACAACGTCGCTACTCTCTTTTTCCGGTACGAAACCGGGAGATGGACGGTATGCGCGGACGCTGATGAGGATCTGTCGTTGGAGCAGCTCGAGGACGACGTGTGGCCCACGATGCCTGCGGATGCGAGCGGTCTGATGCGTACTGTGCATGAGCTGCGGCGCAAGCCGATCGGGCGTCTGACCGACGAAGATGTTCGTCGTCTTCTGCAGCAGAACGAAGGCGTCGATGTCCTACTGCCGCGTGTGTTACACCAGTTGCAATGGAATCCACTGGCCGGAGGCGACCTTTTTCCTGGTGACCTGCTGGTCGCGACGCTGCGAGTCGGCCAGGAACATTGGAGGCGGGACCCGGTCGCGGTCACTCGCATACGAATCGTCATCGACAAGGTCCGTGACCTGGGTGATTTGACCGAACACGGTGCACCGCACGAAGAGATCTGGCACCGCATCACAGATTTTCTGACCGATCCGCCCGGCAACGACTAGCAGCTACGGTCCAGGACGTTCAGCGGGGCGAAGCCTACGAACCGGCGTTGCAGGCGTGCCGGATGGATGCCGGTGGAGCGGTTCGACGGCGTGCGGCTTCTTCGTTGGGCAGAAGACCCGCACGCGTTCGCTGGGTGTCGTCGTTATGTCGGTGTGGCCAAGGCGAAGGGGAGGATGGCGGCGGCGCCGGCTGCTCGGAGGGCGTGGGCGGCGACGGTGAAGGTCCAGCCGGTGTCGGTGATGGCGTCCACCAGCAAGATCGGGCCCGGTACTCGGGTCAGGTCGGGGATCTCCCAGGAATCGAAGAGTCCGGCGACGCGATGCGCGGAGTTCGCCGCCGAGACGGGCGGTCGGTCCGGGCGGGTGCGCAGCGTGCCGAGGTCGTGCAGGCGGCCGACTTCGGCGAGGCGGGCGGCGAGGGTGGCGGTGAGCACGGGGTGGCGTGGCGATTCCAGGGCGAGCACCGAGGTCGGGCGGGCGGCCCAATCCCACTCGCGCAGAACGGCGACGCAGGCGTCGAAGACCGCGTCGGGAACCGGGTCGTCGGGGCCGTCGAGCAGCGCGCGCAGTCGCTGCCCCCAGCCGAGGTCGGTCAGCCTGCCGAGAACACGACCGGTCTCGGCTCCGCCGGATATCTTGCCGGACAAAGGGATTCCCAGCTTGGCCATACCGGTGGGCCACTGCTTGCGCGGCGCGAGATCGAGGCCGGGACGATCGAGCCGGGCCTTGGTCGCGGCCACCGCGTCGGCGGCGACAGTGCGGTCGGGGCGGTGGCCGGTGCAGTTGTCGCAGCGGCCGCAGCCGGGCGAATCCGTGGACAAACCCGGGTCGTCGAGCTGGCGGCGCAGGAATTCCATGCGGCAACCGGCGGTCGATTGATAGTCGATCATGGCCTGCTGCTCGGCCTCGCGGGCGATGGACAGGCGCTCGTACCGTTCGGTCTCATAGGTCCACGGCCGGCCCGTGGCGATCCAGCCGCCGCGCACGCGGCGCACCGCGCCGTCCACGTCGAGCACCTTCAACACCATCTCCAGCCGGGAGCGGTTCAACTCCACCAGCGGTTCCAACGCCGCGGTGGACAACGCCCGGTCGGATTCCAGCGCGTCGAGCACGGCACGCACGATGTGCTCGCGGGGAAAGGCGACGGAGGCGAAGTAGCTCCAGATCCGCGCGTCCTCGGGGCCGGGAAGCAGGATCACCTCGGCCCGGTCGGTGCCCCGCCCCGCGCGTCCCACTTGCTGGTAGTAGGCGATGGGCGAGGACGGCGCACCGATGTGCACCACGAATCCCAGATCGGGTTTGTCGAAGCCCATGCCGAGCGCGGAGGTGGCGATGAGCGCCTTCACCTCGTTGTTCAACAGCGCCGCTTCGAGCGCCTCGCGTTCGGCCGGGTCGGTCTGGCCCGTATAGGCGGCGACGGTGTGGCCGTGTGAGTTCAGCACGTCGGCCAGATCGTGCGCGGCGGCGACGGTGAGCGTGTAGACGATGCCGGAGCCGGGCAGCCGGTCGAGGTGCCCGCCGAGCCAGGCGGTGCGCTCCACGGCATCGTCGAAGCGGACCACCGACAGGTGCAGCGACTCGCGATCCAGCGTGCCGCGCAGCACCAGGGTGTCGGTGCCGATCTGGGTGGCGACATCGGTGACCACCCGGTCGTTGGCCGTCGCGGTGGTGGCGAGCACCGGGACGTCCGAGCCCAGGTCGGCGATCAGCGTCCGGATGCGCCGGTAGTCCGGCCGGAAGTCGTGGCCCCAGTCCGACACACAGTGCGCTTCATCGATCACCACCAGCCCGGCGTCGGCCGCGAGCCGGGGCAACACCTGATCCCGGAAATCCGGATTGTTCAATCGCTCCGGGCTGACCAGCAGCACGTCGACCGCACCGGCGGCGACCTGTGCGTGGATCTCGTCCCACTCGGTGACATTGCCCGAGTTGATGGTCGCGGCGACCACTCCCGCGCGCTGTGCCGCCGCGACCTGGTTGCGCATCAGCGCGAGCAGCGGCGACACGATCACCGTGGGCCCGCGCCCGGCCCTGCGCAGCAGCTTGGCGGCGATGAAGTACACCGCCGACTTGCCCCAGCCGGTGCGCTGCACGACCAGCGCCCTGCGCCGCCGTACGACGAGCGCTTCGATCGCGGTCCACTGATCCTCCCGCAGCGCGGCGCCCGCCCCGGCCAGCTCGCGCAGCAGCTGTTCGGCGTGCTCGCGCAGGTCGGGGGCCGTGAGGTCGATCGGAGACGCGTCGGTGGCCGTGGTCATGCGGTCCATCGTGCCCGACGCCACCGACAGGCGGCGTCGGGGCGCCGGTGTGGCGATCGGTCAGCCGCGCGCGGCGCCTTCCGGCCACACGATCTCCACGGGCACGGCACTCGCCGTGGCGGGTGCGCATCCTCGACGTGAGGGCGTGATCAGGCGGATCGCGCGGTGGCGGCCGCCAACTCGGCCAGCCGGGCACGGACCAGATCCGGACGTTCCTCGAGAATGAAGTGGCCGCAGCCCCGCACCGGTTCCAGGCGGTAGTCGTCGGCACGCGCGGTCTCCTCGGCGGCGAGCGAAGGATGGACCGCCGCGTCCTCGACTCCGAACAGGGTGCGGATCGGAATCTTCGCTCGACGTCGTTCGCCGTGTCCGGCCGAGCGCGGAACTTCGCGCAGCAGGAAAGTGCGGTAGGTGTCGGTCGCCGTGCGGGCACAGACGGGGTCGCGGAAACGGTCCGCGTAGACGCGAATCGCCTCGGGTCCGAACTTCTCGCGATCGCGTACGGCGCCGGCGAAGACGAGGTCCAGAAAGCGGGTGCGCTGGTGCAGGTAGGTGCCGAACGCCGCGACGGCGGGTTGATAGAGCAGGAACCGCCACGCGTGCGGGAGGAAAGTGCGCGGTGTCTGCCACGGGTGGGCGATGTTGAGCGCCAGCAGCGCGTCGAATCGCTCCGGCTCGCGCAGCACGAGCAGGTGGGCGATGTAACCGCCCCAGTCGTGGCCGACCAGCAGCACGCGCTTCAGGCCGAGCGCGTCCAGCAATGCGAGCAGGTCGGAGGCGACTTCGTCCTTGGCCCACCGGTGCGGCGCGGGACCGGACCAGCCGTAGCCGGGTAGGTCGGGCGCGATGATCCGCAGTCCGTCCGGCGGGTCGGCGAGCAGGTGACGATAGGCGTAATGATGCTCGGGCCAGCCGTGCAAGGCCAACACGGGGCGGCCATCCGTCGGTCCCGCCTCGGTGACGTGGAAACGCACCCCGCGAGCGGTGACATAGGAACGCCGCACGCCGGGGATCTCCGGCGGGCCGGCCGCCGCGTCCGCAGGAGCGGGTGAGAAGAACGAGGGCCGCCAGGGCATATCCGATGGTATCCAGTACGCCGCCGAGACATCCAGAGCGAAACAGCTCCCGGCGATGGACAATGAAGCCCTGAATCCCCGGTAGGGGGACCGGGGAGGAGGCAGCGGTGTCGAGCCACATTCAGCCGCCCGCGGGGTGGGCTCCGCCGGGCGCCGAGTTCCGGACCAGCAACAATGTCTCGCGCACTGTGACGGGCACGCTCGTCGGCCTGTCGGTGACGCCCATCGGGATCGGCCTGGCCGCTCATGGCGGGCTCGGCACCCGGCAGTGGGTGATCCTCGGGGACGAGGGCGACCGCTGGAGCTCGAACGCCCAGATGATCGGTGGTGCGTTGCTGTTGTTCCTGGTGGCGCTGCTGGCCGCGTACTCACCCGTCGGCACTGTGATAGCGGGCCTGGTGTGGGGTCTGCTGCCGGGCGCGGTGCAGTTGTTCTTCCCTCACGACCTCTGGCGTCTGATCGAGCAGACGCCGGGGCTGTCGGAGGAATGGCGCCTGGCCCTCTACAACTGGGTGCTGAACGGATGGGGGCTGGTGCTCGGCCTGTTGCTCATCGGAGCCGGGCTCGCCGCCACCTTGCGGCGGTGCTGACCGCGGCCGCACGCCGGGCGAGTCGGTCCGCCCGGCGCGCAGCCGACGTTCAGCCCTTGACGCAGAGCACCTGGTGCAGCGTCGCGACCACGTCGACCAGGTCCCGTTGTGCCTCGATGACCTCATCGATGTCCTTGTACGCGGCCGGGATCTCGTCCACCACGCCCGCGTCCTTGCGCGACTCGACGCCCTCGGTCTGGGCGATGAGGTCGGCCACGGTGAACTGCCTCTTGGCCGCGTTGCGGCTCATCCGCCGTCCCGCGCCGTGCGAGGCGGACTGGAAAGAAGCCGGGTTCCCCTTGCCGCGTACGACATACGAGCGGGTGCCCATCGAGCCGGGGATCAGCGCGAGATCGCCTTCCCCCGCGCGCACGGCCCCCTTGCGGGTGACCAGCATGGGCACGCCGTCGATGATCTCCTCCGCCACATAATTGTGGTGACAGTTTCCGGTAAGGATGTTTCCCTCGAGAGCGAAGGAGTGTGTCTCTTCCACAACAGCGCAGAAGACCTCTGCTACCTCCGTAGTGGGCCTCACCGAGCGAACTGTCCATCCGCGTCGCTCGACAGCGCTCCTATTAGCAGCCCACAGCGAGCGGTGCTTCGCATGGATAAAGAACTCAGGCGTGACGTCACTGCGCGAGATGCCCATTACGAACACGTCGGACTCGCACCGGCCGAACCCTTCGCGAGTCTTCCTCCGTATCGGGAGGGTCCAGATGCCGAGTACATCGCAGGCAGTCTTGAAGAATTCGAGATGCTCGCGATTCGCGGACCGGATGGCCGGGCGGCCGGTCTTACCGACCTCTCCGTCTGCCGCGAAGTAGCCCGCGAGCCAGCCGTACAGATCGGAACGTGATCCGTCGAGTGGCGGATACTCGCGCTTCCACTCGCGCGGAAGTCCGCCTAACCGCTTGTACGCTTTTACGTTGTAGCCCTGCTTTCGAAGTTGCGCGACCTCGTTCAACTTCACGTAGGTCTTCCGCGATGGGTCGTCCGAGTACAGGTAATAGTAGGTTCGTACGCGCTCGAGGTTGTCGTAGTAGGGCAGTAGTGCCATGTCTTTCGACCCATAGAAGATGGCATTAGCCAGCGCGTCACCAGCGATGCTGCCATCGCCGAACACGAAGCCGCGGGCGATGCCTTCCCGAGACGGTTGGAGGTCATCCGGGCGCTTCGGGAAGACGTAGGCCAGGCGATCTCCGACGCGGAGTCCCGAAGTGATTGCCTCGGTGCGGTTATGTGCGACCTTCGGTCGAAGAAGCCAGCGATGCTCAGCTGTCGCGCGAATGGTGCGCTCTTGTCCGTAGCGCCCAACGACCAGCTCCCAGAGTGGTTGATGACCGAAGGACATGATGGGCGCCTTCACCCACTCGCCGCCCTCCGTGAGCAAGGTATGCATGCCACCCGCGAGCTCCGAGATAGGGCGGCAACCTTGTTCCGTCATCACCGAGGTCTCCCCGGCGAAGCAGCTTATCGGCTGCTCGAAACGCACTCTGCGATCGGCGAATTCGGCGGCGACCGCACGGCAGACCAGGGCGAGCATCACCGCGCGGTTGCGCGCCGCGTACTCCTGCGCCCAGGTGAGGTCGCGCCGGTACGCCCGCATCTCCGGCGTGCCGGAGACGAAGACCGCCAGGTCGCGGTCGGGCAGATCGACGTTGTGCGGCAGCGTGCGCGCGATCGAGATGTGCCGCTCGGCGAGTTCCTTGCCGATGTTGCGGCTGCCGGAGTGCAACAGGATCCACACCCGGTCGTCCTGGTCCAGGCAGACCTCGATGAAGTGGTTGCCGCCGCCGAGCGTGCCCATCTGCTTGTGCGCCTTCGACTCTCGTGCCTGAACCCGGCTGTCCAGCGCGCCGAACGAACCCCAGAACCGGTCCCAGCCCGCGCGCAGCGCCGCCGTGCTCGCGCCGAGGCCCGCGACCTGGCCGCCGAGCCGGGTGACATCGACGGCGTCGTGATGCGCCTGGAAGCCGACCGGCACCGCCGCCTCGATGCGCGACCGCAGCGAACGCAGGTTGTCGGGCAGATCCGCCGCGGTGAGATCGGTGCGCACGCTCTCCATGCCGCACCCGATGTCCACGCCGACCGCGGCGGGGGCCACCGCGTCCTTCATCGCGATCACCGAGCCGACCGTGGCCCCCTTGCCGAGGTGCACGTCCGGCATCACGCGGACGCCGTGGACCCATTTCAGCGCGGCGATGTTGCGCAGCTGCTGGAGCGCGGCCTGCTCGACCTCGTGCTCGTCGGCCCACATCAGCGTCTGCGCCTTGGTGCCGCGCAGCTCGACGGGAAACATGGTGTCGATCCTTCCGTTGGTTATGCCATCAACGGTAGGTACCGAGGACACCCGGCGCACCCGAATATTCGACCGCCCGGAATGCTGGCGGTCAGCCGGCCGCCTGCTCGAACCGTGCGCGATAGACGCGCTCGGCGTTCCCGTGGGCGATGGCGCTGACCAGGGCTTCGGCGTCGGCGGTGGTGATCGCGTCGTCGGCGAGCCACTCGTCGACGAGCTTGCCGAGACCGCGCCGCCAGAGCAGGGCGCCCAGGTAGTGCAACTCTGGGAGCCCGTAGCCGTCGGAGGAGTAACACAGCGCCCGGAACGGAGCCAGCTCCAGCGTCTCGGCCAGCACGGCCCCGGCCCGCTGTCCCACATAAGGGATGGTCAGGCCCAGATCCAGATGGACGTGCTCGAAGACGTGCGCGAGGTAAGCGGCATGGCGATGGAAGGGCCAGCAGTGCAGCAACATCACCGACAGCCCGGTGCCCGCGGTCCGGCGCAGGAAGTCGGTGAGCAGCAGCGGGTCGCCGTGCCGCAGGCGCAGGTCCGGGTCACCGAATCCGGTGTGGAATTGCAGCGGAAGACCTAGTTCGGCGCCGATGCGCGCGCCGAGGCCGACCAGCCAGCCGAGGACGTCCGGATCGGTGAGCCGGTGCTCGGGCGCGAAACTGGTCGGCGGGTGATCCCGCGGCGGGAAGTCCAGACCGCACCGGTAGGCCACGATCGTCTTCAACCCGACGGCGCCGACCGCCCGAGCGCGCAGCTCCTCCTCGATCCGCTCGTACACCCCGGACACCGCGCCGACCTGCGCGACGACTTGCTCGGCCACTTGCTCCAGCCGCACCACCTCGCGCACCTCCCCGCCGGCCAGCTCGATGAAATCCGCTGTTCCACCACCGATTCCGGTGTCCAGAAACCATCGGGTCACCCCGGTGGCGCGCAGCAGCCGGGCGGACACCTCGCGCGCGCCGAGCCGGGCGCGATGACGCAGGTAGACGTCCGGGCCGACGTGGGCGGGCAGATCGAGCGCGGGGGCACACCAGCGGCGCACGGCGAGCCCGATCGCGGAATCGAAACTGCCGCGCGCGCCTTCCCCGAGCAAGCGCTCGAAGCCGGGCCGATCCAGGTTCTCGGTGTACACCCCGTGGCAGTGGTGGTCGGTGAGCCGGACAC
The DNA here is from genome assembly GCF_044548645.1 of Nocardia sp. NPDC051929. Taxonomy (NCBI): domain Bacteria; kingdom Bacillati; phylum Actinomycetota; class Actinomycetes; order Mycobacteriales; family Nocardiaceae; genus Nocardia; species Nocardia sp. NPDC051929. The sequence continues at coordinate 119,952 of NZ_JBIUCG010000008.1, forward strand.
CGTCGGTGAGCATGTCAGAACCGCCAGCGGGTCAGGGCGACCAGCTCGTCGGCGCTCGCGGCGGCGTACCGCTCGGCCTCCGCGCGGCGCACGGTGAGCATCGAGTCGTGTAGTTCGACGCCCATGGCGTCGGCGAGCACCGTGGACGCGGCGAGGTGGTCGGCGGCTTCGGACGGGGTGGTCGGCAGGCGGCGCACATTCGATACCATGCGTGCCTCGGCGTCGAAAGTCGCTGGATCACCGGTGATTTCGACCGGAAGGCGCAACTGTTCGGCGACACCGGCGAGCCCAGCGGCGATCACCGACCCGACGATCAGGTACGGATTGCCGGTCGCGTCGAAACATTTGATCTCGGCGTTGGCCGCCCACGCCTCGGTGCCGCGCACCCCGGTGACGAACCGTAGCGCGGCCTCTCTGGTCTCGTGGCCCCAGCACTGCCAGACTCCCGCCCAGCGCGACGGCTCCGACCGCAGGAAGCTCGCCGGATTGCCCGCGCCGACCGCGACCAGCGCGGGCAGTTCGCGCAGCACTCCCGCCAGGAACGCCTCGCCGGTCCGCCGCATGCCGTGCGGGCCGTCGCCGTCCGCGAACAGCGGTCCGTCCTCGTCGGTCACCGACAGGTGCAGGTGCGCTCCGGAACCGGCGCCGCCCGGTTCGATGCACGGGGCGAGCAGCGCCCGCCTGCCGTGCCGCGCGCTCACCTGCCGGATCGTGTGCCGGACCAGCACGGCCTCGTCGGCGGCGGTGACCGGCTCGGACGGTTCGACCGACAACTCCAGTTGCGCGAGGGCGTATTCGGGATGGAACTGGGCGACGGTGACGCCTTGGCGCTCGAGTGCGGCGACCAGGTCGGCGGCGTAGTCGGCCACCTGCCCGAGCCGCACCAGTCCGTAGGCGGGGCCGTGGATCGCGGGTGTGAAGTCGTCGGTGTCGTCGGCGCGGCCCACCGCCCATTCGGTCTCGAACGCCATGGACAACCGCAGTCCGGCGGCCTGCGCCGCAGCCGTCTGGCGTGCCGCGAAGTGGCGCTGGCAAGCGGCGAAGCGGGTGCCGTCCTGGGTGTATTTGTCCGTGGGCGCCCACGCCCAGCCGGGCTGGCAGGCCAGTTCGGTGAGCATGCTCAGATCGGGGACGAGTCGCAGGTCGCCGTCGGGCCCGCCGAGATAGCGCCCGATCGCCATCAGGTCGTCGAAGGCGAAGGTCTCGAAGCACGGCGACACTCCGACGCCGTACCGGGACGCTCGGTCCAGCCGCTGGCTGGGGACGGTTTTCACGCGCGTGATGCCCGCGTTGTCCACGAAGCTCAGCGCGACCATGGCCGCGTCCAGCCGCTCGATCGGCGCGGTGTCGCCCTCGGCGGGGATGCGATCCGGCGTGGTGGCCATGCGCATCACGATATCGGCTCGGGCGCAGCGGGAGCCGCCGCGGCGCGAGTCGTCACTCCGCGGCGAGGGCTGCGGTGATCTCCTCGCGGGCCGGGATCGAACTGCTCGCGCCCAACCGGGTCGTAGCCAGCGCCCCGGCCGCGCAAGCCCAGGTCAGCGCCCATTCCGGCCCCCGATGCCAGGCTGCGGCCAGCGCACCGGTGAAGGCGTCGCCCGCGCCGGTGGTGTCGACGACATCGACCCGCGGGCTGGGCTGGGACAGGCGGGCGCCGTCCGGTCCGCGATAGTCCGCGCCCGCCGCCCCGCGGGTGACGACCACGTGCGCGACGGTGTCCAGGTCCGCGCCCAGTTGCTCGGCCTCGCCGGAATTCACCACGGCGACATCGATATTCGTCCAAAGATCGGCGGGCAGCGGACGGGCGGGCGATGGGTTCACCAGCACGGTGGTGTCGTGCGCGCGGGCGTGGCGGGCCGCGGCGGCGATCGTTTCGACCGGAATCTCCAGCTGGCACAACAAGATATCGGCGGCCGCGATCGCCGCCAGGTCGTCCTCGGTCAGCTCGGTCATCCGCGTGTTGGCGCCTCCGACGACGATGATGCTGTTCTCGCCGTCGTCGTCCACCACGATCGTGGCGATGCCGCTCGGCCCGGCGACCGTGCGCAGCCGGTCGGTGAACACCGCGGCGTCCGTGAGCGCCGCGCGCAGTTCACCGGCGAAGACGTCGTCGCCGACCGCCCCGAGGAAGCTGACCTCGCCGCCCGCCCGCCGCGCAGCGATCGCCTGATTCGCGCCTTTCCCGCCGGGCACCATGGCGAAGCCGTTGCCGAGGACCGTCTCACCGGGGACCGGTCTGCGTGCGGTCGTAGTGATCAGGTCCATGTTGACGCTGCCGAGCACCACGATCGCGGGAGCGTCCGATTCGACCGTCATATCGCCGGACGGTAGTCGCCCGGCCCGGGTCGCGCACGTGACCGCGCCCGCGTCGCAGCGGGTGGAATCGGCGGTGTACCCGGTGCGTAGGCTGTACCCATGACGGTAGGAACGACCACCCAGCCTGATGTTCGCGAGGTAGTGCACGAGGCCGCGCGCAAGGCCAGGGTCGCGTCGCGAGCCCTCGCCCCGCTGACGACGGCGCGGAAGAACGACGCCCTGCACGCCGCCGCCGACGCGCTGCTGGCCGCCGCCGATCGGGTGCTGGCCGCCAATGCCGAGGACATCGCCGCGGCGCGGGCCGCGGGCACCGAGGAGTCACTGCTGGACCGGCTGCGGCTGACCGAGCCCCGCATCGACGGCATCGCCTCCGGGTTGCGTCAGGTGGCGGGACTGCCCGATCCGGTGGGTGTGGTGGTGCGCGGCTCGACGCTGCCGAACGGCTTGGAGATCCGGCAGGTGCGAGTGCCGCTCGGCGTGGTCGGCATGGTGTACGAGGCCAGGCCGAACGTCACCGTCGACGCGTTCGGGCTCGCGCTCAAGTCCGGTAACGCCGCCCTGCTGCGCGGCTCATCCTCGGCGGCCCGCTCCAACGCCGCGCTCGTCGCGGTGCTGCGCGAATCGCTTGCCGCGCAAGACATCCCGGCCGACGCCGTGCAGTTGCTGCCGAGTGAGGACCGTTCCAGCGTCACGCATCTGATCCAGGCCCGCGGCCTGGTCGACGTGGTCATTCCGCGCGGCGGCGCCGGGTTGATCAACGCCGTCGTGCGTGACGCGCAGGTGCCGACCATCGAGACCGGTACCGGCAACTGCCACGTCTACGTGCACGCCGCCGCCGACCTGGACATGGCCGAGCGGATCCTGATCAACGCCAAGACCCGCCGTCCCAGCGTGTGCAACGCCGCCGAGACCGTGCTGATCGACGCCGGGATCGCGGACACGGCGCTGCCCCGGCTCTCCGAAGCGCTGGAGCGTTCCGGCGTCACCATCCACGGCGACCTGCCCGGCCAGGTTCCGGCCACCGAGGCCGACTGGGGCGAGGAATACCTCACCCTGGACATCGCGCTCAAAGTGGTCGACGGCCTGGACGCGGCGGTGGAGCACATCAACACCTGGGGCACCGGCCACACCGAGGCCATCGTCACCGGCGACCTCGCCGCGGCCCGCGAGTTCACCAGCCGGGTCGACGCCGCCGCCGTGATGGTGAACGCCTCCACCGCGTTCACCGACGGCGAGCAGTTCGGCTTCGGCGCCGAGATCGGCATCTCCACCCAGAAGTTGCACGCTCGCGGCCCGATGGCGCTGCCGGAGCTGACCTCCACGAAGTGGATCGTCTGGGGCGAAGGACAGATCCGGCCCGTCTGACCCGCGTGCGCGGCGGCCACGGCCGATGCCGAGTCGGCATCGGCGACGCGCTGCCGTAGCGTGGGGGACGGTTCGGAAGGAAGGTGCCGGGTGGTGTCGGAGAGCGCAGTACAGGAGCCGATCTTCACGTCGGTGGACGACGTGATCGAACGGTTGGCCGGGACGGGCTACCTGGCGGACAAGGCCACCGCCACCTCGGTGTTTCTCGCCGATCGGTTGGGCAAGCCGTTGCTGATCGAAGGACCGGCGGGTGTCGGCAAGACCGAGCTGGCGCGCGCGGTCGCGCAGACCTCGGGCGCCGAGCTGGTGCGATTGCAGTGCTACGAGGGCGTCGACGAGGCCCGCGCGCTGTACGAGTGGAACCACGCCAAGCAGATCCTGCGCATCCAGGCCTCCAGCGAGAACGACTGGGAAGAGACGAAGGCCGACGTCTTCACCGAGGAGTTCCTGCTCTCGCGCCCGCTGCTGACCGCGATCCGGCGCACCGATCCCACGGTGCTGCTGATCGACGAGACCGACAAGGCCGACGTCGAGATCGAGGGCCTGCTGCTCGAGGTGCTCAGCGACTTCGCGGTGACGGTACCGGAACTGGGCACGATCACCGCCAGCCGCAAACCGTTCGTGGTGCTCACCTCGAACGCCACCCGCGAGCTGTCCGAGGCGCTCAAGCGTCGCTGCCTGTACCTGCATCTGGATTTCCCGGACGAGGAGCTGGAGCGGCGCATCCTGGCCAGCCGGGTGCCCGAACTGTCGGCGGCCGTCGCCGCGCAGCTGGTGCGGATCGTGCACGTGCTGCGCGGCATGCAGTTGAAGAAGCTGCCCTCGGTCGCGGAATCGATCGACTGGGGTCGCACGCTGCTGGCGCTCGGCCTGCGGGACCTGGACGACACCACCGTCCGAGCGACGCTCGGTGTGGTCCTCAAACACCAGAGCGACCACCAGCGCGCGCTGGCCGAACTGAAGCTGGCCTGAGCCATGGCGACCGGGCCGGTCCCCGCCGAAGTCGCGGCACTGAGCGCGCCACACGGTATTCCGGGACATCTGGTCGGGTTCGTGGAGGCGCTACGGGCGCGCGGGATACCGGTCGGACCGTCGGAGACGGTGGACGCGGGCCGCGTGGTGACCGTGCTCGACCTGATGGACCGTGAGGTCCTGCGGGAGGGGCTGGCGTGCGCGTTGTTGCGGCGCACCACCCACCGCGCGACCTTCGACGGGCTGTTCGACCTGTGGTTCCCCGTCGCCGTCGGGCAGCGCGCCGTGAGCCAGGACGAGCTGGAGATCCCGCACACGCCCTCGGGAGACGTGGACATCCCGGCGCTGCGCGAACTGCTCGCGGAGTTGCTGGCGCAGGAGTCGGCGACCCAGCAACTGGAGGCGCTGGCCGCGCAGTTGGTCGAGCAACTCGGCCAGTACCAGTCCGCCCGCGGTCCGTCTTTCTCGTCGTACCAGGCGCTGAAAGAGGTGCAGCCGCAGACGTTGCTGGCGAAGATCCTCGCGGGCATGGCCCTCGGGCCGAACACGAGCGAGTTCGACTCCGAGATCGCCCGCCGCGCCGCCCGGCAGCGCATCGCGGGCTTCCGCGCGACCGTCGAGGCCGAGACCAGGCGGCGCGTCGCCGAACGGATCGGACGCGAACGCGTGGCGAGCTACGGAGTCGCCCGGCAAGCCGAGGAGGTCGACTTCCTGCGCGCCTCCGAGGCCGAACTCTCCGAACTCAAGCGCGGTACCCAGCGGTTGGCCCGCATCCTGGCTTCGCGTCTGGCCGCGCGTCGCAGGCACGCCCATCGCGGAGCCATCGACCTTCGCCGCACTCTGCGCGCGTCCTTGTCCACGGGCGGCGTGCCCATCGACCTGGTGAACCGCAAGCCGCGACCGGGCCGCCCCGAACTGGTTCTGCTGTGCGATGTGTCGGGCTCGGTGGCCGGCTTCAGCAACTTCACGCTGCTGCTGGTGAGCGCGCTGCGCGAACAGTTCTCCCGGGTGCGCATCTTCGCGTTCGTCGACCAGATCGACGAGGTGACCCGGTTCTTCGATCCGCACACCCAGCTGGACCGGTCGATGACCCGGATCTTCGGTGAGGCGAACGTCGTCGGCCTGGACGGGCACTCCGACTACGGCAACGCGCTGGCCGGGTTCGCCAGGGGCTTCCCGGACGCCGTCACCAGCCGCAGCTCGCTGCTGATCCTCGGCGACGCCCGCACGAACTACCGTGACCCGGAGCTGAACACCCTGCGGTCGCTGGTCGAGGTGGCCAAGCACGCGCACTGGCTCAATCCCGAACCGCGCAACCAGTGGGGTTCCGGCGATTCCGCGGCGGACAAGTACCGCGACGTGATCGAGATGCACGAATGTCGTTCGGCCAAACAACTCACCGCGGTGGTTTCGCGGCTGCTACCGGTGTAGGAGACGGCATGGACGATGCCGCGCTGCTGAGCTACTGCCTGGCCAAGCCGGGCGCCTGGCAGGACGAACCGTGGGAGGGCGACGTCGTCGCCAAGGTCGGCGACAAGATCTTCGCCTTCCTCGGCGCGACATCGGTCGGCCTCAAATGCGGGCGGACCCGCGAGGAGGCCGACGAACTGGTCCGGGTGTACCCGGGGGACGTGGCGGCGTCGGCCTACATCGGGCGGTACGGCTGGAACGTCATCCAGTTCGGCGGCGCGGTCTCGGATAACGAACTCTACGAGCTGGTCGATCTCTCCTACGAGGCTGTCGTGCGCAAGCTGCCGAAGAGCAAGCGCCCGACCGCCTGAAAGGGTTCGTTAAGGGGATCTTTGGCTTGCGCCGACAAGATCGGCGGCCATGGGGAACAGAACGCCGGACGATCCGGTGGCGGTGCACAATAACTATTCGTTTCAGGTCGATTTGCGCGGGATAGTCGATCTGCTTTCTCATCACCTCTATTCGAGTCCGCGGGTCTATCTGCGCGAGCTGTTGCAGAACGCCGTCGACGCGGTCACCGCACGTGTTCGGCTCGATCCGCTGGCTCCCACCGGAATTCGGCTCTCCGTGGACGAGTCCGGGCTGCGGATCAGCGATCCCGGTGTCGGCCTGACCGACGCCGACGTGCACCGGTTCCTCGCCACCATCGGCCGCTCGTCCAAACGCGACGACATCGAAGGCGCGCGACGGGAGTTCCTCGGACAGTTCGGAATCGGGTTGCTGGCCTGTTTCACGGTCGCCGAGACGATCCGGGTCGTCACCCGATCGGCCGCCGACCCGACCGCCTCGCCGGTCGAGTGGCTGGCCCGCGCCGACGGCACCTACTCGGTGCGCTCACTCGATCGAGGCGAGTACGCGCAACCGGGCACGACGGTGTGGCTCACCCCGCGCGGGGGAGCCGGGGAGTGGTTCCGGCCGCAGCGGGTGACCGACCTGGCACGCGAATTCGGGTCGCTGCTGCCCTACGAGGTGACGGTGGAGTCGGACGGTGCTGTGACGACGGTCACCGAAGGCGTTCCGGTCTGGCGCCGCGCGTATCCGTCGGCGCAGCGGCGCAGGGCCGCCCTGCTCGACTACGGTCACCGGACGCTGGGCTTCGTCCCGCTCGACGCCATCGAGCTCGATGCCGGTGCGGCAGGCGTCAGCGGTGTGGCCTATGTCCTGTCCCAGCCGGGCAACCCGTCCGACAGCAGTGCGCATCGGGTGTACCTGAAGGGCATGCTCCTGGGCGACGCGGTGCGCGGCGTGCTGCCGGATTGGGCGTTCTTCGTGCGCTGCGTGCTCGACACCGACACGCTGCGCCCCACCGCGTCGCGGGAGGGCCTCTACGAGGACGAGCGGCTCGCCGTCGTGCGCGAGGTGCTCGGAGACCGGATCCGGGACTGGCTCACCGAGATCGCCGCCGAACAGCCGCAGCGGCTGGCCGCGTTCCTGTCCGTGCACGCACTCGGCGTGAAGGCGATGGCGAGCCATTCCGTCGAACTGCTGCGCATCATGCTGCCCCATCTGCACTTCGAGACCACCGACGGGCGCGTGCCGCTCACCGAGTTCGCCCGCCACCACCGCACCGTCCGGGTGACGGCGACGGTCGAGGAGTTCCGTCAGGTGGCGGCCACCGCCGCCGCGCAGGGCATCGGCGTCGTCAACGGCGGCTACGCCTACGACCGGGAGTTGATCGCGCGGTTGCCGCGGTTGCTGCCCGGCGTCGAAGTGGTCGACCTGGACGTAGACGCGATCGCCGCGGCGCTCGACCCGGTCGACCCAGGCGACGAACTGGCGCTGGCCCCGGTGCTCGAACTGGCGCGATCCGTGCTCGACCCGCTGTCGTGCGACGTCATCGTGCGCGCCTTCCATCCGGTCACGGTGCCCGCGCTCTATCTCGACGGCCGCGCCGCACGCAACGAACGCGCCAGAGCGCAGACGGCCGGGGACGCCGACGACCTGTGGACCGAGATCCTCGGCGCCCTGGCGGTCGCGACACCGCGCGCTCGGCTGGTGCTCAACCACCACAGCCCGATCGTGCGCAGGCTGTCCCGCATCGACGATCCCGGCTTCCGGAAGACGGCGGTGGAATCGCTCTACGGGCAGGCCCTGTTGATGACCCACCGCCCGCTGAGCGCGGCCGACACGGCGCTGCTCAATCGCGCCTTCGGCGAATTCCTCGGCTGGGCCACCCAACGCGCCGCCGACCGCGGTGAAGAGACGGAGTGAGCATGGACGCCGCCGAGATCGGCGCGGCGCTGGCGCAGGTCTACGCGCTACCGCACGGCCGGACGCGCACCGAGCGACTGGAGACCCTGGCCGCGGCCGCGCGAACCGGATCGGATCGCGCGCTGGAAGGCAGGGTGCTGCTGGAGCTCGCGCAGTCGTACACCTACGCGGGCGAACGCGATCTGGTGCCCGTCGCCTACGGCAGGTTGCTGCGGATCTACGACGACCACCCCGCCGAGCTGGGCTCGATGACGCACTCGGTGCACTGGTATCTGAAATGGGTGACCTGGGGCATGGTCGGCAACCCCGCGCTGCCGCTGTCCACGATCGATCGCTGGTTCGACGAACTGGACAGCCGCTACCGGCAGCGCGGCTACAGTCCGCGCCCGGTGCTGGCCCTGCGCTCCGAACTCGCCCGCGAGATCGGTGACGCCGCGGCCGCCGCCGCGTGGCTGGAGCAGGCGATGGCCGCACCGCGCGACAGCATGTCCGACTGCGATGCCTGCGAGCGCGGCGAATGGGGTGTGACGAGCGTGTCTCTCGGTGACGACGAGGGCGGACTCGCGCACTGGAAGCCCGTGCTCGACGGCGAACGGACCTGCGCCGAGGAGCCGCACCGCGTTCTGGCGCAGGCACTGCTCCCGCTGGTGCGCACCGGCCGCGTCGCGGCGGCACGCGGCGCGCACCTGTCCGGGTATCCGCTGGTCCGGCACACCGAGGACCTGCGTCCGTCGGTGGCGTCGCATATGGAATTCTGCGCGCTGACCGGCAACGAGGCACGCGGGCTGGAAATTCTCGCCGAGCACGCGAACTGGCTGGCCGATTCCGGAGCCGACGCGGGCGCGCGCCTGGCCTTCGCCACCGGCGTGTGCGTGCTGCTGCGCAGGCTGGTGGCGCTGCGGCTGGGTGATCTTCCGCTTGCGGAGGGGACGGTGGAATCGGTGCGCGCCCGGTTGGAGGTCGAGATCGGCGCGTTGTGTGCTCGCTACGACGCCCGCAACGGCAACAGCTCGGTCAGCCTGCGCACCGCCGCCCGGCTCGCGGCCGAACCGCTACTGGACCGGTTGCCGCTCGGTTTGCGCAGCACACTGCCGCGCGCCGCGAGCGCGCCGGACAGCGTGCGGGCGGCCGACGACTTCTCCGGCGACCGAGCGACGGAGGTCCGCAGGCTGGCCGAACTCGGTGCCGCCCGGCTCGCCGATACGCCCGAGGAGGCGGAAGCCCACCTGCGGGAAGCGCTGGCGCTCGGTACGCAGGTGCTGGCCGGGGAGGAGGCCGCCCGGCTGGGCGCGCAGCTGGTCATCGCCATCGCGAGCCAGCCGGACCGCGAACTCGATCTGGCCGATGCCGCGGTGCGCGCCGCGGCACGCTGGGAAGGGCTGTCCGAACCGGATGTACTGCATCACACCGTGGTCGCCGCACGCGCGTTCCATCGCGCGGAGCGCCACGGCGAGGCCGTCGCCCTGTTCGAACACGCGCTGCTCAGCGGCGCGATTCCGTATCCGTCCGGCGAACTGGCGGTGGTGCGCGCGCAGTTCGGCCGATCGCTGAACGCACTGAACCGCCACCGCGAGGCCGCGCGGCAGTTCCTGGAGGCGGCACGACTCGTCGAACGCGACCCGGAGCGGACGAAGCTGCACGCCGAGCTGGCGTGGTCGGCCGCCACCGCGCTCGAGTACTGCGGGCAGGACGACGAGGCGGTGGCCGCCTACCAGCGCGCCGCACAGCTGTGGGCCGGGCTGGGCGCGGTGGCGGAGCGGGCGCGTTGCCTGCGGGCGGCGGCCTGGCTGCGCGTGTGCGGCGAAGCCGATCCCGAATCCGGGCTCACCTCTATGCGGACGCTGATCGCCGAGCTGGCCCCGCTGGCGGGCCGGTCGGCCGAGGCGGCGGATGAACTCGCGCGCACCCGCGAGCAGCTGGCCCGGATGCGCGAGATGGGAGACGCCACCGCCTGAGGCGCCGCCGGGCCCGTGTGGCGGGGCATAGTGCGGGCGGGTGTCCCCAGTTCGCCGCCCGCCCCCGCTTACCGGCCCCGTGCGGGCCGCGGGCGACCCGTTAAGCTCGGCAGTCATGCACGAGACAGGTCGGCGCGGCCGCAAGCTCGGGGTGATGGGCGGCACGTTCGACCCCATCCACCACGGGCATCTGGTCGCCGCCAGCGAGGTCGCGCACCGGTTCGACCTGGACGAAGTGATCTTCGTCCCGACCGGGCAGCCCTGGCAGAAATCGCACAAGCAGGTCAGCCCGGCCGAGGATCGGTACCTGATGACCGTCATCGCGACCGCGTCCAACCCACGGTTCTCGGTGAGCCGTGCGGACATCGAGCGCGGCAAGGTCACCTATACCGTCGACACCCTGCGGGAGATGCGATCGGCCCATCCCGGCGCCGAGCTGTACTTCATCACCGGTGCGGACGCGCTGGCCAGCATCCTCACATGGCAGGATTGGGCAGAACTGTTCGAACTGGCGAAGTTCGTCGGGGTGAGCCGTCCGGGGTACGAGCTGAACATCGATCATCTCGAGGAGCATCTGCGGGATCTCCCGCCGGATGCGGTGACCATGGTCGAGGTCCCCGCGCTGGCGATCTCGTCGAGCGAATGCCGTCGCCGCGCCGCCGAGAATCGGCCGGTGTGGTACCTCGTCCCCGACGGCGTGGTGCAGTACATATCGAAGCGGCACCTGTATGTGCCCGGAGCAGCGGAAGGTAGCTGAGCGTGAGCGAGCGCAGCGAAGGTGCGGGCATGAGCGAGCGAACGATCCCCACGGCCGCGAGTGCCGTCCCGCCGAGCGCTCGGGGGGTGCAGGCATGACCGCGTCGACCGAGTCGGTGGAGATCGCGCAGGTCGCCGCGCTGGCCGCCGACGAGAAGCTGGCGTCCGACGTGGTGGTGCTCGATGTGTCGGAGCAGCTGGTGATCACCGACTGCTTCGTGATCGCGTCCGCGCCCAACGAGCGTCAGGTCAACGCCATCGTCGACAACGTGGAGGAGAAGCTCCGCGCGGCCGGGCACAAGCCGGTCCGGCGCGAGGGCACCCGCGAAGGCCGCTGGGCGCTGCTGGACTACGTCGACGTCGTCGTGCACATCCAGCACAACGACGAGCGCAATTTCTATGCGCTGGAACGCCTGTGGAAGGACTGCCCCGTGGTGCCGGTCGCCGGTCTCACCGGGGCCGCGCCGGATTCGCGCGCCGCGGCGACGGAGGACGAGGCGCGATCGTGAGCAGACATGCCGGCGTGCGCACCCTCATCCTGTTGCGCCACGGGCAGACCGAATGGAACGCCACCGACCGCATGCAAGGCCAGATCGACACCGATCTCACCGAACTCGGTCGCAGACAGGCCAAAGAGGCGGCACGCGAACTGGTTTCGCGCAACGCCATCGCTATCCACGCTTCGGATCTGCGCCGTGCCTTCGACACCGCGACGGCTCTGGCCGAACACACCGGGCTCACCGTCGTGCCCGACGTCAGGTTGCGGGAGACCAATCTCGGCGACTGGGAGGGATTGACTCACCTGGAGGTCGACGCCGACTATCCGGGCGCGCGCATGGCGTGGCGGCTGGACGCGCGCTACACCCCGCCCAACGGCGAGAGCAAACTCGAGGTCGGGGCGCGGTCGCTGCCGGTGGTGCAGGAGTTGCTGGTCGAACGGCAGGACTGGCCGGGCCGGACTATCATCCTGGTGGCGCACGGCGGGCTGATCGCCGCCCTCACGGCTGCGCTGCTCGACCTGCCGCCGCAGAACTGGCCGATCCTCGGAGGACTGGCCAATACCAGCTGGGTGCAGCTCAGCAGTCACGGCCCGAGCATCGAACAGCCCGGCTGGCGTCTGGATGTGTGGAACGCAGCGGCGAAGGTAGCACCGGATGTCCTCTGAAGAGCCGATCAGATCGGTCCCGGACGAACTGTTCCGTAAGGTCTCGGCGAAGGCCGAACGGCAGTTGCCCGACGCGTTGTTCGGCGGTCCGCCACCGGCTTCCCGCGAATCCGCGGCTACATCCGACGAAGCTTCCGGCGCGGCAGGCGATTCCGGCGGCGGGTCCGAGTCCGGAGAGGAATCCGACTCGGAGGACGACGGATCCGGTGACATCGTCACCAGCGCCGAGCCGCAGGTACACGTCGGCGGCGGCGCGTCGCCCGTCGGTGCCGCGAACGACGCTCCGGAACGGATTGCCGAGTCGGCGGAAACGCTCGGCGAATCGGTCTCCTCGACGGGGGACGGGTCCACTGCAACGTTCGGCGAACCGGTTGCCCCGGCGGCGGACGGTTCCGCAGCCTCTGCGATCGCGGAATCGGTTGGCACACGGGCGGATGGATTCGCCGGAGCACTCGGCAAATCGGTCGCGGTGACGGACGGGGCCGCGGCCGACACAATCGCCGGATCGGATGCCACGGTGGCGGCTGGGTTCGCAGCGGTGCTCGACGAACCGGTTGTCTCGGCGGGTAATGGGTCCGCTGCGGCGCTCGGCGAACCTGTTGCTCCGGCAAGAGAGGAGTCCGCGGCCGACGCGATTGCCGCATCGCCCGCGCCGACAGACGCCGTGATCGAGTCCGCGACGCCCGGATCCGCTGTGCCAGGAGAACCTGAACTCGCTGCGCCCGAGTTCGCCGCTGTCGCTCCGGAATCCGCAGGCGCCGACGAACCCGCCGAAACGCGCGAAGCCGGGCGCCCGGTGCTGCTGGTGATCGCCGACTCCCTGTCCTACTTCGGGCCCAAGGGCGGACTGCCTGCAGACCATCCGCGTATCTGGCCGAACCTCGTTGCGGCCGAACTGGATTGGGACGTCGAATTGGTCGCCCGGATCGGCTGGACCTGCCGCGACGCCTATTGGGCCCTGATCGGCGATCCTCGGGTGTGGGCGGCGGTGCCGCGCGCCGGTGCGGTGGTCTTCGCCGTCGGCGGCATGGACACGCTGCCCTCGCCATTGCCCACCGCGCTGCGCGAACTGATCCGCTATGTGCGCCCGCCCGCGCTGCGCCGCGTCGTCCGCGCCACTTACAACTGGCTGCAGCCCAAGCTGTCGAAACTCGGCAGGCCCGTGGCGCTTCCGCCGAAGGTGAGTGTCGACTATCTGGAACAGTGCCGCACGGCTCTGGCGCAGTTGCGCCCTGACCTGCCGGTCGTCGCGGTGCTGCCCTCGGTGCACAACTGCGAGGCCTACGGCCGCGTGCACTCCGGGCGGCCACGGGCGGTGGAGGCGCTGCGCTCTTGGTCGAACCGGACTTCGGTGCCGCTGGTCGACCTGGGGGAAGCGGTGCGCGACAACATTTTCTCCGGCGAGGCGAATCCGGACGGCATCCACTGGGGCTGGGACGGTCACACGGCGGTGGCCAACGCGATGGTCAAGACCCTGCAGGAGGTTCGGTAGTCCGTGGCAGTCGTGGTCGTCACCGATTCGTCCGCCAGCCTCCCTGCCGAACATGTCGACGAGCTGGATATCGCCGTCGTCCCGCTGCACGTCCTGGTCGGTGACCGGGCGATGCGGGAAGGCGTCGACCCGGTCGAGATCGACTATGCCTCCGACACCGTGACCACTTCGGCCGCCTCGCCCGGCGAGCTGCGGGAGGTGTACGAGCGGGCCTTGGAGCGCAGCGGCGGTGACGGCGTTGTCGCGGTGCACCTTTCCCGGCGGCTGTCGGGCACATGGGAGGCCGGTCGGCAGGCCGTGCGCGACATGGACGCCGCCGACCGCGTCCGGCTGGTCGACTCGCTCGGAGCCGGGTTGGCCACCGGGCTGCCCGTGCTGGCCGCCGCCCGGCGTGCCGAGTCGGGAGCGCCGCTGGACGTGGTGTACGACGCGGCGGTGGCGGCCGCCGCGCGGGCCCGCACGTTCATCCTGGTCAATCGCACCGAGCAATTGCGGCGCGGCGGCAGACTGTCGTCGGCGGCGACGTTCTTCGCCAGCGAGCTGGTCACCAAGCCGCTGCTGCAGATCGTCGAGGGACGGCTGGAGCTGCGGGAGAAGGTCCGGACGCGCTCCAAGGCGTACGCGAAACTCGTCGCCGCGGCAGTCGACGCGGCGGGCGAGGACGGCGCCGCGGTGGCCGTGCAGCATCTGGGCGCCGAGGACGCCGCACAGACCATCGCGGGCCAGTTGCGGGAACTCGTTCCCGGCCTGGAAGAACTCATCGTCGCCGAGTTCGGGCCCGCGCTGGCAGTGCATCTCGGGTTGGGGGCGCTCGGCGTGCTCGTCGTCCCCGGCGGGTGTCGCTGAGCGTGTGCGGGTCTTCGGGCGGACAACGATCTCGGTGATCCGAATGCGAGCGCGTCGCCCGGCGTACGGCTAGCGTCGGAGCATGAGTTCCGCGAAGCCGCCGGTCCGTCCTCCGCTCACCGTGACCGCCGTGGACTGGGACCATCCGGACGCGGTGACGTTGCGCGCGGAGATGGCGGCCGAGGTCGGGCCGCGCTACGCGCATCTGGCCAGGCAACTGCCCACGAACCCGAACGCGGTGGATTCCGCCACTGTGCACAGCACTTTCGTGGCGTACTCCGATGGTCCGGTGGGTCACGCCGCGCTGCGGTGGAACGGGGAGGAACTCGAGGTCAAGCGGATGTTCGTCCGCCCCGCGCATCGCGGCTCGGGCGCGGCGGCGCTATTGCTCACCGCCGCCGAGGATGCCGCCCGCGCCGCTGGACGCCCCCGACTGATCCCGCAAACCGGTCACCTGCAACCGGAGGCCGTCCGCTTCTACGAACGCAGCGGTTACCACCGAGTTCCGATCTTCTCGCCGTACGAAGTGCTTCCCCTGTCGAACTGCTTCGCCAAGGATCTGGGCTGAGGCGGACCAGAGCCACGGCGGGTTCCGGCATAGCCGCCACTGTTCCCCGGTGAGTTGTGCACAGGGCCGCGGTTGTCAACATGTTCGTCGAATCCGCTGGTCGGACCGGTCTTTTCGGCGTCTGCCCGCACTACCGTCGCGGCCATGTCACGACAGGACGAACGCGAGCGGGTACGGCGGCGATTGGGTGAGCTGACCGCCCGGGTCGGCGCGAGCATGACGGCCGGTGTCGGCACCGGGAAGGCCGGGCCCGATGCGGAGCACGGACCGTCTGGATGGGAGACGACGCGGTCTGCGCGTAGCGTGCCCGTGGGGGAAACGGGGCAGCCGGATCGTCCGAGCCGCACCGCCATGGCCGCGGCGGCCGTCCCATACCGGCGTCGATCGAGCACGGTCGCACGCCCATCGACTGCGGATGAAAATGCCGCGCGTCCAGTGGGTCTCGGGTGGCAGACGGGCCGGACGCCGCCTGCCGTCCGCCCCGGTCCCCCAGCTGGGGAGACGCGACCCGCACCCGATGCCGGGAAGGTGGTGGATGCCCGCCCCGCCGAATCCGAGGATGACGAAGGCGACCGCCGGTCGGCACCCGTGAGAAATCACTCCGATGGCGCCGCGCAAACCGGTGGGGCCCGGCCCGCGAGCCGTCCTGCTGCCGCGGGGAAATGGGATCTCGTGCGGCTGCCCGGCCATCCCGCGCCCGACCGGGAGTCCGAAGACGATGTCGGCCGAGTTCGGTCGCCCGGCTGGCTGGAGGAGCCGGTGCCCGGCGCGAATCGGCTGCACCGCCTCGTGCCCGAACGGTTCCGGGGTCTGCGGCTCGATCCGGGGCGTTACGGGGTCCGTACGCTCGCGCTTGTCGGCCTTGCCGCGATGGTCGTCGCCGGGGTGGTCGTGTTCCGCGAACGCCCGATCGCTCACACGGTGCCGCCGTTGCCGATCGGACAGAGCGTCGCCTTGGCGACATCCAGTGCTGCCGCCACGAGCGCGGCCGGAGCGCCACCGCGAGCAGTCGATCCCGGCCCGCCGACGACGGAATTGGTCGTCAGCGTGGTCGGCCTGGTCCACCGCAGCGGTTTGGTTCGTCTCCCCGACGGTTCGCGTGTCGCCGACGCGCTCGCCGCGGCGGGCGGCCCGAGTGAAGGCGCGGACACCACCGGCCTGAATCTGGCGCAGCGGCTGTCGGATGGCGATCAAGTGCAGGTCGGTCCGGCCGCGCCGAGTTCGGGCGCGTCGCAGCAGGGCAGCGGCACGATCGGCGCAGGCGGGCGCCCATCCACCGGGTCCGCCGCCGCGCCGAGCCGTCCGTCGAGCCCGGCGGGCCGGATCGACCTCAACACTGCCTCCGAAGCCGAACTCGATGCTCTCCCCGGTGTCGGGCCGGTCACCGCACGCGCGATCATCAACTGGCGTACCACCAATGGTCGCTTCAGCACGATCGAGCAACTCGGTGAAGTCGAGGGCATCGGCCCCGCCCGCTTGGCGCGGCTGCGTGATCTGGTGCGGGTATGAACGCCGCCGGGTTGCTCGAACTGGTTCGCCGGAAGCTGGGTGCCGATACGGAATCGTCCATGGAGCGCCCGCGCGCCGGAGCCGTTCGAGGTTCGGGGGAGGGCGTCGCGTCGGAGGAGCCCGGCGTCGTTCAGGCACTCGACGCTCGCCTGCTGCCCGCCGCTTTGTGCTGCTGGGGTGCGACCATCGTGGCGGTGGCGGCAGGGTGGCGGGCCGGGATCGCGCTGGCGATCGCGTTGACGGTCTCGGCCATCGGGTTGTGGGTGTTGCTGTTGTGGGTGACCGCGCACCGCGGCGAACGCCGACGAGCGGTGGCGGTGGTTGCGCTCGCCGCCGTGGTGCTCGGCGCGGGGTTCGCGGCCGCGGCGGCATGGCGGGAACATCGCGTGGCGACCCATCCGCTGCGGGCTTCGTCCGGGCAGTCGGTGCGTGTGGTGGTCATTCCGACAGACGATCCGAAACCGCTGCGCGCGAAGGTCTCCGGCGCGGATCGTCAATGGGTGGTCCGGGCGGATCTGCGCGAGTACGGCCGCGGCGGGGTGACGGTACGTGCGGGTGGCGCGGTGGTCGTCCTGGCTTCCGGTCCGGAGTGGGGTGACTTGTCGCCGGGCGGGCCGGTCGAGTTCCGCGCCAGGGTGGAGATGCCGCGCCGATCCGACCTCACCGTCGTCACGCTGCACGCGCAGGGCGCGCCCACTGCCGCCGGACCGCTGCCGTGGTGGCAGCGCGCCGCCGAGTCGGTGCGCGCCGACTTCGCGGCCTCGGCGACGCGAGCCCTGCCGGCCGACGCCGCAGGGCTGCTGCCAGCGCTGGTCGTCGGCGATACCTCGGCGTTGCCCGAACAGGTGCGCGAGGATTTCAAGATCGCTGGGCTGCAACACCTGACGGTGGTCAGCGGCGCGAATTTCACCATCTTGCTCTCGGTGGTGTTGCTCGTCGTACGCCTGCTGACGCTCGGCCCGCGCGGTGCTACGGCCGTCGCCGCCGTGGCGCTGCTGATGTTCATCGTCGTCACTAGGCCGGACCCGAGCGTGCTGCGCGCCGGTGCGATGGGCGCGATCACCCTGCTCGCCGTGCTCACCGGCCGTCGTAAACAGGCGCTGCCCGCGTTGTGCGCCGCGATCATCGCGTTGCTAGCCCTTTGGCCAGGGCTCGCCGTCGACGCGGGGTTCGCGTTGTCGGTCGTCGCGACGGGTGGCCTGATCCTGTTGGCGCCGAGCTGGGCCGACTGGTTGCGCGCCAGGGGATGGTGGCGGGTGCCCGCCGAGACAGTGGCCGTGTCCGCCGGGGCGTTCGTGGTCACGACGCCGATCATGATCGCGCTCACCGGACAGCTCAGCCTGGTCGCCGTCCTCGCGAACGTGCTGGTCGCGCCGGTCGTCGCGCCGATCACCGTCGCGGGGGCAGCCGGTGCCGCGCTGTCGAGCCTGTGGTCGCCGCCGGCCGACTTGGCGCTGCGCTGCGCGGCACCGCCGCTGTGGTGGCTGTTGTGGGTGGCCCGCCACGCGGCCGCGCTGCCCGGCGCGTCCGTCGCGGTACCGGGTGGCCTGGCGGGAGGTCTGATCGCGAGTGCCGTCGTGGTGGGCGTGATCGCGGCATTGCGCGCTCGCCCGGTGCGGCGGATCGCCGCCGCGGTCGTGGTCGGGGTCGCGGTGGTCCTGGTCCCGGTGCGGCTCTGGCACCCCGGCTGGCCGCCGACCGGCTGGGTCCTCGCGGCGTGCGACGTCGGCCAAGGTGATGGCCTCGCGCTGTCGGTCGGTCCCGGCGCCGCCGTGGTCATCGATGTCGGGCCGGATCCGCGTCCGATCCGGACCTGCCTGGATCGTTTGCGCGTCTCGCGCATCCCGCTGCTGATCCTCACCCACCCGCACGCGGATCACATCGACGGGCTCGCAGGCGCGCTGCACGGCCGCACGGTCGACGCGATCGCCGTCGGCGTCCACGAGCTCGACGTGCTCGCGCCACCCGCACACGATCGGTCGACGCCCGAAGCGGGGCTCGGGTGCGCTTCCGTGCCCGCCACCGCACCGGCCGCGGAGGTGCACCGGCTCAGCGGGTTCGCGAAAGGTCATGCCCGGAACGACCGAATCGTTTCGTTCGGCCGACGAGATGCGCGAAGCCGGTTGCATGGCAGCCATGATCGCGCCGTTACCGTGCTGGGACATGCGCAAATCGATTGTCGGCCAGTCGGATACGGGGTGCGGAGCCAGGCGCGTCCATCGGGTGACGCGCATGCCGCTGCCTCCGGTCTCACGCGGGTCGCGGCCATCGCCAGGAGCGCGGGAGTGCCGCTGCTGGAATTGTCGGCCGGACATGTTCTGAGTTTCGGGTCGATCGAACTGGAGGTGCTCGCACCGGCAAGGAACGGTCCGCGACCGGTCCGGGGCGCGGAAACCGACGGCGCCAACGACCGTTCGGTGGTCGTCACCGCTCGCACGCCCGCGGGCAGGATTCTGCTCACCGGGGACATCGAGGCCACCGCGCAGCGGGCTCTGATGCACGCCGGAATTCCCATCCAGGCGGAGATCCTCAAACTTCCGCACCACGGATCACGCACCACCACAAAGGAATTTCTCGACGCGGTGCGTCCGCGTCTGGTGCTGGTGAGCGTCGGCGCGGACAACGCCTTCGGGCATCCCGCCCCCACCGTCCTCGCGGACTTGTCAGCCCTCGGCGCGACGGTGGTACGCACGGACCTGGACGGCGACATCGTGGTCTCGGCCGGAGGCGGCCACTTGCGTATGACGAGTTCGCGATGACCGGCGGATCACGCGTGCCGCGACTGCCCCTGGCCGGGGTGGGGTGTCGGTCGTTGACCGTAGGATCGGGCTGTGGACGAGCGCGGCGAATGGAGCAAGGCGGCAGAGCCATCGAGCACGATGCCCTCCGGCGACGAGGAGGCGCCGTCGTGAGCGAGCGGCCTGCGCCCGTGCATCTGGTGCTCGGGGAAGAGGAACTGCTGATCGAGCGGGCGCTGGGCGCGCTCACCGCGCAGGTGAGGGCGTTGGCTCCGGACCCGGACGCGGTGCCGGTCGATCGCATGCGCGCGGGGGACGCGAGTACCGCGGAGCTGGCCGAACTGCTGAGCCCCTCGTTGTTCGCCGAGGACCGGGTGATCATCCTCGAGGCGGCGGCCGAGGCGGGTAAGGACGCGGTCGCGGTGATCACCGAGGCATCGCAGAGCCCGCCCGAGGGTGTGTTGCTGGTCGTTGTGCACTCCGGTGGCGGACGGGCCAAGGCGCTCGCGTCCGCGCTGCAGAAAGCCGGTGCCGTCACCCACGACTGTGCCAAATTGACCAAGGCCGCCGAGCGCGTCGAGTTCGTGCGCGGCGAGTTCCGCAACGCCGGAGTGCGGGTGTCGGGCGAGGTCGTCCAAGTGGTGCTGGAAGCGGTGGGCTCGGACCTGCGTGAGCTGGCCGCGGCGTGCGGGCAGCTGGCCGCGGACACCGGAGGGAAGATCGATGTCGCGGCCGTGCGCCGCTACTACTCGGGCAAGGCCGAGGTCTCCGGGTTCGACGTGGCCGAACTCGCGGTGGCCGGGGATCGCCCCGGTGCGATGGAGGCGCTGCGCTGGGCGAACGACCGCGGCGTTCCGCATGTCCTGCTCGCCGACGCGCTCGCCGACTCGGTGCACACCATCGCGCGCGTCGGTTCGGCCGGCCGCGGCGACCCGTTCAAGCTGGCCCAGCAGCTCGGCATGCCGCCGTGGAAGGTGAAGAAAGCGCAAGCCCAGGCCCGCAACTGGACCCCCGCGACCATCGGCTCCGCCCTCCAGGTGGTCGCGACTCTCAACGCCGACGTGAAAGGCGGCGCCGCCGACGCGGGCTATGCGCTGGAACACGCCCTTACCCGAATCCTCGATCTGCACGGCGCGAGCTGATCCGGGTCCGGTCGACCCGTTCCAACGCGTTCGCCGGAGCACACGCTTCAGAGGGTTCAGCCTCGGTCCTGGTTCCCGCTGGGGCAACGCCATGCGGGGCTGGTCACCACCCAACTCGGCAGGTACCCATGCACGGCGGACGGCAGCTCGCCGGAGACCGGCCGCGCCGCCGATCAGGTGCGACCCGATGCGGCGGTGCGGGTCTCGCTTCGCGCCGCCGCATCGGATCGACGCTCAGACGCGCCCGTCGATCTTCAGGTCGCCGAAGGTGACGCTCTGGGTCATGGGGCGGTTGAGGAATTCGTGCGGGAATCCGAGATCCACCGCACTGGCCTGTTCCAGCCTGGCGAGCTGGGTGGCGTCGAACTCCACGTCGAGGGCGCCGAGGTTGTCCTCCAGTTGCGCCGCCGTGCGCGCGCCGATGATCGGCGAGGTGACTCCGGGCTCGCGCAGCGTCCAGGCCAGCGCGACCTGCGAGGGTGTCTTGCCGATCTCGTCCGCGACCTGCTTCACGACGTCGGCGATGGCGAGGCCGCGTTCGGTGAGCGAGCCGTTGGCGGCGGCCACGTTCTTGCGGCTGCCTTCGGGCGAACCGTCCGCCTGGTGGTCGAGGTCGGCGCGGCTGTACTTGCCGGTGAGCACACCGCTGGCCAGCGGTGACCACGGAATCACACCGAGGCCCAGTTCGCGCGCCATCGGGATGAGGTCGCGCTCGACGGTCCGCTCGATCAGGCTGTATTCGATCTGCAGCGCGATCAGCGGCGACCAGCCGCGCAGGTCCGCGATGGTCTGCATCCGGGCGATCTGCCAGGCGGGCGCGTCGGAGATGCCGACGTAGAGCACTTTGCCCGAGCGCACCAGATCGTCCATACCGCGCAGGATCTCCTCGACGGGGGTCAGGAAATCCCAGGCGTGCAAGTAGAGCAGGTCGATGTAGTCGGTGTTCAGCCTGCGCAGGCTGGCCTCCACCGAGCCGACCATGCTCTTGCGGTGGTTGCCACCGGAATTCGGGTCACCCGGACGGCGCAGCATGGTGTATTTGGTGGCCAGCACCAAGCTTTCGCGGTTGTCCGCGGTGAATTCGCCGAGCAGTTGCTCGGAGGTGCCGTTGGTGTACTGGTTGGCCGTATCGATGAAGTTGCCGCCGCGCTCGACATAGGTGTCGAAGATCTTGCGGGCTTCGTCCCGGTCCGCGCCCCAGCCCCAATCGGCGCCGAAGGTCATGGTTCCCAGGGACAGGGGTGACACCCGAAGGCCCGAGCGGCCGAGCAGCCGGTAGGTGTCGAGGGTGCGAGCTCCGGACATGTCCAGCTCCTTGTGTTTTCGCGATGTCTCGTTGCCGGAAGCCAGTCTTCAGCGCAGCGCGAGGACCAGTAAGGGAAGCTTCATCCTGGGAAAGCCAGTCCTAGGCAGCCGTAGGATCGACGGTGATGAGCACCGTGCACCCCACACAGCGCCGCGACCTCACCTCCGGTGGCGGCAGCCCGCGTAACCACGCCGGACCCGGGAGCGGCGCGGAGTCGGCCCAGCGCCGCGATCCCAGGCCTGGCAGCGGCAGCCCGCGTAATCACGCCGGACCCGGGAGCGGCGCTGATTCGACCCAGCGCCGCGACCTCGGGTCCAGCGGCGGGAGTTCGCGCACGCGCGCGGGGTCCGGCAGCGGCGCGGATCGAGTGCAGGAGATGGCCGCCTTCTTGCGGGCTCGCCGGGAGCGGCTGACGCCGGAGGATCTCGGCTTGCCGCAGCGCAAGCAGGCGCGCCGGACGCCGGGGCTGCGCCGGGAAGAGGTGGCCGAACTGGCAGGCGTGAGCACCGACTACATCGTGCGGCTGGAGCAGGGGCGGGGCCTGCGGCCGTCGGTGGACGTGCTGAACGCGCTGGCGCGGGCCCTGTGCTTGGACGACGACGAGCGCGCCTACCTGTTCGATCTGGCGCGACAGCGGCAGCCGGACAGCGGCAAGCCGAGCACGGTGCCCGCGCCCGCACTGGCCATGCTGGTGCGCGATCTGTCCCCGCTGCCCGCGATGCTGGTCAACCACCGCTACGACATCCTGGCCTGGAATCGGGAGATGGCGGCGTTGATCACGGACTTCGGCGCGCTGCCGGAGCGGCAGCGCAACTCCATGTGGTTGTGCCTGCTCGACCCGGGCATGCGAGATTTCTATGTCGAGCGGGAGCGCATCATCCGGGAGGGCATCGCGGATCTGCGCGCGGCATGGGCCGCGCATCCGGAGGACCGGGCGCTGGCCGACCTGATCGCCGAGTTCACCGCCCACAGCGCGGAGTTCGAGCAGGCATGGGCCCGCCACGACGTCCGCGTGCAGGGACGGGGGAACAAGCCGCTGCGGCATCCGGTGGTGGGTCCGCTGGTCGTCAGCTACGAGGTGCTCATACCCGTGCAGGATCCCGACCAGCGGATCGTCATCTACCGCGCCGCCGACGCGGACTCCCAGACGGCGCTCGACCGGCTCACCGCCGACCTGGATACGCGGTGACCGGGGCTATTCCGTGGAGGTCAGAATCAGCTCGCCGTCGTCGTCCGCGTCTTCGTAGCGGCCTTCCCACTCCTCGTAGGCGGGCACGTCCTCGTCCCGCGTGACGATCCACTCCAACGAGTAACCGCCGTCGTCGTCGGGAACCAGCACATTCTCGATCTTCAGTCCGAATCCGAGCACCTCGGCCGCGCGGATCACGTCCGGCAGGTCCTCGGCGCGAACGACCGTCTGATTGGCATACACGGTTACCATGCGCGGAATGGTAGCTGGAACCTCCGACACAGCGCGGGCCGAATCTCGAAACAGCAGCTGAAACGGCGTGGGAGCCAGATTGCTGTCCGGGCACGACAAAAGCCGCCGTGGTCATCGAGGCCACGACGGCTGCGTCACACCACGAGTGCGGTACCGGCGCGCGGTACCGGGTGAATCAGAGCTTGTTGAAAGCCAGCGACAGGGCCGACTTCTTGTTGGCGGCCTGGTTGGCGTGGATGACGCCCTTCGAGGCGGCCTTGTCCAGCTTCCGGCTGGCGAACTGAAGGCGCACGGCGGCGGCTTCCTTGTCACCGGCGGCAGCGGCCTCGCGGAAGCTGCGGATGGCGGTGCGCAGCGCGGACTTGACCGACTGGTTGCGCTTGCGCGCTTCCTCGTTGGTGCGGATCCGCTTCAGCTGGGACTTGATGTTGGCCACGCCGGTTCCTCGTGTTCCTGTCTGGTAGGTCTGTCCTGGGAAAGTTCGTCGAGCGCGCGACATACCCGAATGGAACGGGTAACGCAGCGCCGAAGGTCGAGGTTACCAGTCACCGTTCGGCACGCGAAATCCGACACCGGACCCGCCCCGGTCGATACCGGACACGGCACCGCGCTGGCTTCCCTGGCGACCGGCGAGTTCCACCCGCGAATCCGGCTGCGGGGATCGGCACGACGGTCTCCGGGCGAGAGTACGCCCGCGTCGAGGCATGGACCGGCGCGTGGTCGGGCTCACGGCCCGGCCGGCGCACGCAGGCGCCGAGCAGCACGTGTCCGTCGGGGTGGGCCGTCGCTACGCGATACGCCGCCGCTGAAGGGCCTCTTGTCGGGCGGCGGTTCGACCGGCCCGAAGTCGTTGTAGAGATCACACGACTCGCGTAGCGTCCTCCTAGCAACCGTTGCTTTCGAGCGGCTGGCGTTGCCGAAGCGGTACCACGACTCGTCCGAGTACATGTCTGGAACGCGGAAGGTGGACAGATGTCTCCAACGGCCCAGGAAGTAGTCGAAGAGGCTGTCGAGAACAAACCGGTTCCCGAGAGCAAGAAATGGGGCGCGGAGGCGCTCGGCACCTTCGTCCTGGTGATCGGCGGTGTCGGCACCGCGGTGCTGGCGGGGGAGAAGGTCGGTCCGCTGGGCATCGCGCTCGCTTTCGGCCTGTCGCTGATGTTTCTCGTCTATTCGATCGGGCCGATTTCGGGCTGCCACGTGAACCCGGCGGTGACCGTGGGGCATCTGCTGCTCGGCCGGATCAGCGGCGTGTCCGCGGCGGGGTACGTGATCTCGCAGCTGATCGGCGGGCTCCTCGCCGGTCTCGTTTTGTTCGCGCTGGCCAAGAACCTGCCGTCGTACGACCGGTCGGTCGACGGCCTCGCCGCGAACGGGTGGGGCAAGCACAGTCCCTCGGCGATTCGGGGGCCGCTGGGCGAGGTGGTGGTGCAGAACGGGTTCGGCATCGCCGCCACGATCATCGTCGAGGTGATGCTCACGGCGCTGCTGGTCTTCGTCGTGCTGTCCTCCACCGATCAGCTCTCCGACGTGCCGCTGGCCGGCCTGTCCATCGGCGCCACGCTGGCGGTGATCAACCTGGTGGCGATTCCGGTGGACTACGCCTCGGTGAACCCGGCACGCAGCCTCGCCGTGGCGCCCTACCAGGACGGCGCGATGGGGCAGGTCTGGGCGTTCATCGTGTTCCCGCTGATCGGCGGCGCACTCGGCGCGCTGCTGTACGGCCTGCTGTTCGGCCGTTCCCGCGAAATGATCTCCTGACGAAGGCGTTCGGCCCCGGTCAGTCGGCCGGGGCCGATCACTGTGGCTGGGCGGTCAGCTCGCGGTGCGCTCCTGCGGTGCGGTGCACACCAAAGTGACCAGCGCCGGGATCGGGAAGAGCAGCAGGAAGAGGTTGGGCACCCACCACAACGGACTGAAATCGCCGCGCAGTGTCCAGAACGCGATGGCTTGCAGCCCCGCCACGCTGGTCAGGGTCAGCGAAACGGTCATCAGGGTGCGCCAACCGGGCGAGCGGCACAGGCTCGCCAAGCCGGTGGCGCTCGCGGCGAGGTCGAGTACGACGAACGAGTAGTTCCAGTCGCTGAGGATCGGGTCGGTGTAATCCTTGTACGCCCATTCGGGCGGAATCACCTGGGCGAACGCGATCGCCCAGTAGAGCAGGAAACCGACGTCGGTGATCAGCATGGCGATCTTGGTCGGTCCGAGCACGCGTGCCATGGTCCGCCTCAGTGCCAGGCGTATTCGGCGCAGAGCCGGTGGGCGACCAGATCGAAGGTCTTGCGGGGCAGGATCGCGCCCTCGCGGCGGATGCCCGCCTCCGGCACGTCGAGCACCCGATCGAGCCGCACCCAGCTAGGGCGGTTGTCGTGGTCCCAGGACCCGCTGCCGATGCCGATCCAGTTGCGGTCGTAGGCGCGTTCCGGGTTCGACGACAGCATCAGCCCCAGCAGCGTGCGACGGTCCCGGCCCACCACCAACACCGGCCGGTCCTTGCCGTTGCTCGGATCCTCTTCGAACGGCACCCAGGTCCAGACGATCTCCCCGGGATCGGCACGGCCGTCCAGTTGCGGCGAGTAGACGATCTGCCGCGCCCGCTCGGCGGTCGGGACCGGCGTCGACGCGGCGGGCCGCACCGTGACGCCCACGGCCGTGCGCCGCTGGGCCAGCGACCACACCAGCCGGTCGACCAGCCGGGGACCCTGCTGCTTGACGATCTTGGGCCCCTGTTGCTTAGCGATGAGACCGATCTGCTTGCCGAGGGTGTTCCAACTTCGGGCCATCCCAGGAGAATAACGGCGCACCCGCCGCTTCTCACCCGCGTGGGAACCGTTGTGTCGCGGGGGCCATTCGTCTGCGAGCGAGCTATGGAAGCGGATGTGCCCGCCGATCCGGGACCGATCGGACATGTCCGGCTCCCTGCCCCGTTGGCAAGGTACGCCGAGACCGAGCGCGATGAACGCAGCGGAGGACGGCGCGGCGCGCCCGACGGTGGCGACGGTGCGGGCGGTGACATCTTCGAAGCGTGGCCTCAGCGCATTCTTCGCGCAATGCGCAGGCAGACAGTAATCGCTGACCATGAGCGGTCGCGCGGGGCGCAGCATCGCACCGCGACCATCGCGGCGCACTTCATGTCCGACTGCCCGAAGCGTCTGCGACATATCCACTGGCTCATCCCCAGCCGTCACCGGCTCGGCCGCGTCCGTCCATTCGCCCCGGGTAAAGGAAGGACCCGCAGCTCGGGCGCGAGCCATGAGGGGGCCGCGAACACGCAGCGCCGAAGGCGCTGCAAAAACTGGCAGAGCACCATGGGACGATAGACGGCAGTTTGCCGATACCCATGAGGAGTGGAGTGCCCGCCAGCTTCGCCGACACGACGTTCACCGATCCCGCCCGGATCCGGAACTTCTGCATCATCGCGCACATCGACCACGGCAAGTCGACGCTGGCCGACCGGATGCTGCAACTGACCGGTGTGGTCGAAGAGCGGCAGATGCGTGCGCAGTATCTGGACCGGATGGATATCGAGCGCGAGCGCGGCATCACCATCAAGGCCCAGAACGTGCGGCTGCCCTGGACGCCCAGGACGGGGGAGCACGCGGGCACCGATTTCGTGCTGCACCTCATCGACACACC
This sequence comes from Nocardia sp. NPDC051929, assembly GCF_044548645.1. Classification (NCBI taxonomy): domain Bacteria; kingdom Bacillati; phylum Actinomycetota; class Actinomycetes; order Mycobacteriales; family Nocardiaceae; genus Nocardia; species Nocardia sp. NPDC051929. The sequence continues at coordinate 146,840 of NZ_JBIUCG010000008.1, forward strand.
CGGCCACGTCGACTTCACCTACGAGGTGTCGCGCGCCCTGGAGGCGTGCGAGGGCGCGATCCTGCTGGTCGACGCCGCGCAGGGCATCGAGGCGCAGACGCTGGCCAACCTGTACCTGGCGCTGGAGAAGGATCTGACGATCATCCCGGTGCTGAACAAGATCGACCTGCCCGCCGCGGACCCGGAGCGCTACGCCGCCGAGCTGGCGCACATCGTCGGCTGCGATCCGTCGGACGTGCTGCGCGTCTCCGGCAAGACGGGCGAGGGCGTGGCCGATCTGCTCGACCAGGTGATCGCCCAGGTGCCGCCGCCGGTCGGCGAGGCGGACGCGCCCGCCCGCGCGATGATCTTCGACTCGGTCTACGACACCTACCGCGGCGTGGTCACCTACGTCCGTGTGGTGGACGGCAAGCTGACTCCGCGCGAGAAGATCAAGATGATGTCCACCGGCGCGACCCACGAGCTGCTGGAGATCGGCATCGTCTCGCCCGAGCCGAAACCGACCCAGGGGCTCGGCGTCGGCGAGGTCGGCTACCTGATCACCGGCGTGAAGGACGTGCGCCAATCCAAGGTCGGCGACACGGTGACCGGCGCGCGCGGCGGCGCGACCGAACCGCTCACCGGCTATCGCGAGCCGCGCCCGATGGTGTACTCCGGCCTGTATCCGGTGGACGGCTCCGACTACCCGGACCTGCGCGACGCGTTGGAGAAGTTGCAGCTCAACGACGCCGCCCTGACCTACACGCCGGAGACCTCGGTCGCGCTCGGGTTCGGCTTCCGCTGCGGCTTCCTCGGCCTGCTGCACATGGAGATCACGCGCGAACGCCTGCAGCGCGAGTTCGACCTCGACCTCATCTCGACGGCCCCGAACGTGGTGTACCGGGTGGAGATGGAGGACGGCGTCGAGCACGTCGTCACCAATCCCTCGTACTGGCCCGAAGGCAAGGTTCGCAATGTCTACGAGCCGGTGGTGAAGTGCACCATCATCGCGCCGAGCGAGTTCATCGGCTCGATCATGGAGCTGTGCCAGTCCCGCCGCGGCGAGCTCGGCGGCATGGACTACCTGTCCGAGACCCGCGTCGAGCTGCGCTACACCATGCCGATGGCGGAGATCATCTTCGACTTCTTCGATTCGCTGAAGTCACGCACCCGCGGTTACGCGAGCCTCGACTACGAGGAGGCGGGCGAGCAGGAATCGCAGCTGGTGAAGGTGGACATCCTGTTGCAGGGCGAGGCGGTGGACGCGTTCAGCGCGATCGTGCACCGCGACGCCGCCCAGGCCTACGGCCACAAGATGACCACCAAGCTGCGCGAGCTGATCCCCCGCCAGCAGTTCGAGGTGCCCATCCAGGCCGCGATCGGGTCGAAGATCATCGCCCGCGAGAACATTCGCGCCATCCGCAAGGACGTGCTGGCCAAATGCTACGGCGGTGACATCAGCCGCAAGCGCAAGCTGCTGGAGAAGCAGAAGGAAGGCAAGAAGCGGATGAAGACGATCGGCCGCGTCGACGTCCCGCAGGAAGCCTTCGTGGCCGCGCTGTCCTCGGACGCCGCTTCGGACAAGCCGAAGGACAAGAAGTAGGCGGCTAGCCCGCCGCGCGCAGCCGTACGCGCAGGCGGGCGCCGCCCATCGGGCTCTCGTCGAGTTCGGCGGTGCCGGAATGCAATTCGGCTTGCTGACGGACCAGGGCCAGGCCGAGGCCCGAGCCGGGGGAACCGGGGCCCTTGACGAAGCGGTCGAAGGCGTCGCCGCGCAACGCCTCGGGGATGCCGCGACCGTCGTCGTCCACATAGATCTCCACGATGTCCTCCGGGCCGGATCGTGCGCTGACGGTGACGGTTCCGGCCTTGCCGTGTTGCACGGCATTGGCGACGGCATTCGTGACGATGAGCATGACGCCGCCCGGTAGACCGGTCACCGTGATCGGTGGGCATTCGGCGAGTTCGACCCGCACCCCGGGATGCCCGCGCCGCGCGTCGTGCACCGCGCGGTCGAGGGTGTCGCAGAGGTCGAACGGCTCGAAGACGTCCGGTTCGGTGAGTTCGCCGACCGCGAGGCGTTCCAGATCGGTCAGCGTGTTCTCGATCTGCCGCTCGGCGAAGAGGATCTCGGACAGGATCACGCCGCGCTGCTGTTCCGGAATCTCTTTGGTGGCAAGTACTTGCAGGTCGGTGCGCAACGCGGTGAGCGGCGTGCGCAACTCGTGCGCGCAGACCGCGGCGAAGTCGCGTGCGCCGGTCAGCGCCCGTTGGGTGGCGCGGTGGGCGGCTTCCAGCCGGGCGAGCATGCGGGTGATCGCGTCGGAGAGTTCCTCGGCTTCCCGCGCGCCGCGGCCGGACAGCGGCGGCAGTTTCTCCAACGTGTCGATGCGGTGGGTGGCGTCGGCGAGACGACGCAACGGGCGTGCGGCGAACCCGGCCAGGAACCAGCCGAGCAGGGCGGCCAGCAACGCGCCCGCCGCGCCGATGCCGAGCCCGATGCGCTGGCTGCGATGTATAGCCGCCTCCACGACGTCGCGGTCGGGATCGAGCGCGACCAGCACGCCGGGCAGCCCGTCGACCCGGGCGATCGCCGCGTCGGCGGGCGCCACGGGTCCGCGCGCGTCGGCGGACCCCTGCTCGGGAGACAGCGTGGCCGCGGACGGCGGAACAGGTTGCGCGGGCGCGGCTTCACGCGGCGCGGCGACCCGCACCGCCATCGACGAGACGGTCTCGTCCAGCTGACGTTCACCGGTGGCGCCGAGCAGGGTGGCGAAAGTGATCGTCAAGGTGAGCGCGACCAGCGCCGCGACCACCCCCGACACGACCGCTACCCGGGTGCGCAGCGACGGCGATCCGCTCATGGTTCCTCCCGGAGGACGAAGCCGACGCCGCGCACGGTGTGGAGTATCCGGGGCACGCCGTCCGCCTCCAGCTTGCGCCGCAGGTAGGAGACGAAGACGTCGACGACATTGGTGTCGGTGGGGAAGTCGTAACCCCACACTGCGGACAGGATCTGCTCGCGGTCGAGCACGATCCCGATGTGCTCGGCGAGCAGGGCGAGCACCTCGAATTCACGTTTCGTCAACTCCACCGGCCTGCCCCCGGCCAGCACGCGGCGTCCGGCGGGGTCGATCCGCACCTGCCCGACCGTGCGCGCCTGGTCGGGGCGGTCCAGCGGTTTACGCCTGCGTCGCAGCAGCGCGTTCAACCGCGCGACCAGCTCGCCGAGATCGAACGGCTTGGTGAGGTAGTCGTCGGCTCCGCGTTCCAGGCAGGCGATCCGGTCGCTGACCGCGGTGCGCGCGCTGAGCACACAGATCGGGATGTCGTCGCCCATCGCCCGCAGCGCGGTGACCACGCCGACACCGTCGAGTTCGGGCATGTTGACGTCGAGCACCATCGCGTCGGGCGTGGTGGCGCGGACCATGCTCAGGGCCTCGGCGCCGTCGGTCGCGGTGACGACCTCGAAATCGGAGAGCTCCAGTCCCCGCCGCAGCGACGCGAGGACGCGAACCTCGTCGTCCACGACCAAGATTCGATGTCCGGCCATGAGGTCAATCTAATCCCACAGTCTGAGATCGTGGTGTCGGCTGCGCCCGCGGTGCGCGATGCGCAGGACCGGAAAGTGAGGCATTGGCCACGGCGCAAACTTGTAACGGACGTGTCGGACGGTGTGCAGACGCGGATCGTCGCGATGCGGCCGAGTGGAAGTCGATATGAGCCGATAGTCGTCCGGTAGATACGTTCGCGTCCCGGCCAACTCGGCATCCATGCCGCCGAACGGCTGATTCGTCGAATTCCTCGATGGAGAGCAAATCCTCGGCACTCCGTCGGCAACTCTCAGAGTTCCTTCAGTTCTTGCCGTCGAGCACTCGCCACGTTTCGATCAGGCCTGGTGACGGTGTCTATTCGAGACTGTGCGCGGTCGGGGAGGCCGCCGGAAATGGGGCTTCCGATCCGGCAAATCGGATGGCAGGGTTGTGTTGCCCGCCACAGTCGCATTCTCTCCAGTCCTGGAGAATGTGACAGGGGAGTATTCCCGAAATACTGTTGGGTGATCTTCACTCTCGGTCGGACCGGCGTGGTGAGGATGCTGAACAACCGAGAGTGGAGCTTTTATGACGCGTGATCTGCCCTTCGACGGCGACACCGAAGAGGCCGACCGCGCGGGCGACACCGCCTACCGTGTGGCCACCGGCGTCGCACGGGTCGCGCGGGCGGGCGCCTATGTCACCGGCGGCGCGCTGGTGGCCGCCAACGGCGGCGGCGTCCCCGCACAGCCCGGCGAATCCCGTCTCGACAGCTGGCACACCGGCTGGGCGCACAGCACCGATCCCGATCCCGACCAGCCGAGCCCGGTGATCACGTTCCCTGACCCGGTCGTCGAGCCCGCGCCGTTCTCGCATGGCTCGAATGTCCCGGTGGCGCACGGAAACTTGGTGCCAGGACCGGGCAATCCCGCGCCCGGGTTCGCCCTCCCCGGCACCGGCGCTGGCCCCGCCGGGTCGCTGCCCACGCTCCCCGGCGAGTACAGCGGCACCGACGCCGGCATGCCACTGCCGACGCTGGCCGGCGAGTCCGGCGCGCAGCAGGGGATGCAGCTGCCGACGCTGCCCGGCGAGTCGGGCGGCCACGGGACGCAGCTGCCCGGACACTCCGGCGGCGGCGTCCCCGGGCTCGGCGGGATCCCCGGCATGGACGGTGATGCCGGGAGCGGACTGTCCATCCCGGGGACCGACGGTCACGTGTCCAACGGTTTCTCGCTGCCCGGCGTCCGGTCCGACGCCGCGAACGATCTCGACGCGCCCGGCGGGCACGGGTTCGGCCTGCCCGGCCACGGACTCGGCCAAGCCGGGCACGGCTTCGGCCTGCCCGGCGCGAACGGCTTCACCGCGCCCGGCTCCACCGTCTTCGACCTGCCCGGCAACAGCGGCGCCGGTGCGGCGCACGCGGCGGGCGATCCGTTCGACGGCGTCGGTCAGGGCGGCGATCTCGGGATGTTCGTCGGCACCCAGTGGTCGGTCGACTTCGGGGTCGGCCCGAACGGGATCTACTTCACCTCCGAGATGAAGGTCGACGGCGCCGTCGGGCACGTCGGCGATCAGCTCGACGAATTCACCGACTATCTGGCCGACGGCATCCATCTGCCGGACGGCACCGCCAGCGCGGCCGCCCAGCCGAACGCGCTGAGCCAAGGCCCTTCCGGACTGCTCGGTGGGCTCACGTCATCGGGCGCGTCCGCCACGCAGTCGTCGGCGGCCTCCGGCGTCGCGCAGTCCGCGTCGGCGGCCGGTGCGCCGACGGCATCGAGCGTCGCGCAGCCGCTGGCGGCCTCGGCGTCCGTCGCCCCCGTGAGCGCGGTCGCGCCGGTGGCCCCCGCCGCCACGGCGCCCGCGCCCGCACCCGCGGCGGTCGCCGCGGCACCGGTGGTCGCGGCCACCCCGCTGCAGACCACGATCCAGCCCGACGCCGCCTCGACCCCGATCGCGAATGTGTTCGCCGCTCCGGAGGGCCCGTCCGTGCTGACCGCTCCCGCGGCGGCCGTCCCCGCGCTGTTCGACGCGGTACGGCCTGCGCCCGTGGTGAAGCCGGCACCCGGGACCGACCCGCATCCGTCCCACCCCGCCCAGTCGCCCGCGTCGACCGTCACCGCGCCGACGACGATCGTCAAGACCACGCCGACGCCGAGCGTTCCCGGCGACGTGACCGTCCCGTCCGCGCCGAAGACGCCGGATCACGACGTCACGAAGCTCCCGGGCGCCACCACGGTGCCGCACGGGGGCGTCACCACCGCTCCGGACGTGCCGACCACCAAGGTCCCTGGCGCGACGGTCACCCAGACCCCGGCGCCGACGCATGCGCCGACCACCCCGGGTGACGACGCGACCTCGCCGGGTGGCGTCACGGGTCGCCCGAGCACCGGTGGCACCTCCAACAGCACCTACCCGACCAACGACGTGCCGACCCACGAACTGCCCACCGGCGACGTACCGACGGTGAGCAGGCCTTCGCAGCCGACGTACGAGGCGCCGGACCAGCCCACCTACAGCGCCCCCGCACAGGCGCCCACCGTCGAGCCGCACGCCCCGTCCGCGCCGACCTACACCGCCCCCGTACCCACCCAGGCGCCGATCAAGCCGCAGGTGATCGACCCGAAGCCGCACGGCATCTCGGCGCCGCTGGCGCTCGACCACCCGGCCGACACCGTCTACCCGGTCGCCGACTACACCTACGACCACTCCGCACTGGCGCTGTCCTCGGGTGGCAGCCTCTCGGGTGCGCTGCTGCCGGAGTCGGGCATAGTGGAAACGCACCATTACGTGTCCGATGTGTCGGACATCTCCCTGATCTAGCAGGGGCGTAGCGGGTTCCGACGACTGCGGAGTGGTCGCAGGGGGCACCTGAACGAAAGTCATCGAGAGTAAGGAGGAGGGTTGTCTGCCGCTGCCGGGCTGAAGGCTGCGACCGTGAAACATCCGGACGCGATGGCCCCGCTCATTCGGATACTCGACGAGCTGCGGGAGACGGCCCGATCCTCGGGACGCGACGACCTCGGCAGCCGACTGAGCATGGTTCGTGCCAGGGTGAGCGATCCCCGGGTACGGCTCGTGGTCGTCGGTCGTCCGAAGAACGGCATGAGCACGCTGGTCAACAGCTTGGTCGGTGCCTCGGTCAGCGCGACGAACAGCGATCTGAGCGTCCCGGTGATCGTCGAGTACGGGCCGGAGCCGACCGCGACGCTGGTGCGGCAGACCGAGCACGGCCGCACCGAACGTCAGTCGGTCGACCCGCTCGATCCCGGTCCAGCGCTGGCCACCCAGGGCGTCGTCCGTGCCGAGTTCACCCAGCCCAGTCCGCTGCTCGCCGACGGTGTCGTGGTGATGGACGCGCCGGGCGCGCTGGGCGACAACCGCACCACCTGGTCGATGATCGCCGCGGCCGACGCCGTGCTCTACGTCGGCGACGCCGGCACCGAGCTGACCGTGGAGCAGATCGCCGAGTTGCAGCGCATCCAGCAGATCTGCCCGACCGTGATCTGCGTGCTGAACAAGATCGACGTGTTCCCGCACTGGTCGCGCACCCAGCAGCGCAACCGGGAACTGCTGGACTCGGCGGGACTCGGCTTCGCGGTGGCCCCGGTCTCCGCGGAACTGCACCGGCAGGCCGGGTTGACCGGTGACTACCAGCGCGACATCGAATCCGGCGTGCCGCAGCTGATCGATCATCTGCGCGACTACGTGGTCGCCCGCGCGGACGCGGTGGCGCTGGAAGCCGCGGTCGGGGACATCCGCCTGGTCTGCGATCACCTCGCGCTGACCCTGCGCACCGAAGCCGAGGCGCTGCGCGACCCGCGACGCCGCGCCGAGATCACCGACCAGCTCGCCCGCGCGCGCGACGAGGCCGATCAGCTGCGCCAGCGCACCGCGAACTGGCAGGTCACGCTCGTCGACGGCGCGACCGAGCTGATGGCCGACATCGAGCACGATCTGCGCCACCGGCTGCGCAGCCTGATCCGCGACGCCGAGGCCGAGATCGCCCAGACCGATCCGGCGCGCCGCTGGAAGGATTTCGCCGCCGATCTGGACGCGCGCATCTGCGAGGCGGTCGAGGAGAACTTCGCCGTGGCGCACTACCGCTCGATGGAGTTGTCCGAGCAGGTGGCCGCCAAGTTCCCGGCCGACAACCGGACCCCACCGCTGCCGGACCTGCGCTTGTCCAACCCCGGGGAGGTGCTCGAGGCGGTGCAGCCGCTGGAGCCCCTCGAGAGCGCGAAAGCCGGGGTCACCCAGCAATTCCTGACCGGTCTGCGCGGTTCCTACGGCGGCATCCTGATGGTCGGTCTGGCCACCAGCCTCCTGGGCATGTCGCTGGTGAACTGGTATTCGGCGGGTGCGGGCGTGCTGCTGGGCGTGAACGCGCTATGGGACGACCGCAAGAGCCGCAAGGTGCGCCGCCGGGCCGAGGCCAAGGTAGCGGTGGCCCGCCTGATGGACGACGTGATCTTCCAGGTCGGCAAGGAGTCGCGTAACCGCTTGCGCGCCGTGCAGCGAGTGCTGCGCGACCACTTCACCGACATCGCGACCGAGGTTTCGCGCGCCGCGGACGACGCGCTGCGCTCGGCCGAGGAGAACTACGGGAAGTACGGCGACCGCAGGCCGGAGCGGATCGCCGACCTCGAGGCGCGGCTCGGCAAACTGCACGCGCTGCGCGAGGAGGCCGACGGACTGGTTCCCGCGTAGACCGTTTCCCGGCGTGGGTCAGACCGGATGGCCCTGCGGGGTGTTCGCGGGCTGGAAGCGGCCCGCGTGCCGGGAGCTCTCGGCACGGATGACGTGGGTCACGGCGTTGATCAGCGCGAGGTGGGTGAACGCCTGGGGGAAGTTACCGAGGTGGCGGCCACTGCGCGGATCGATCTCCTCGGCGTACAACCGCAGGGGACTGGCGAAGCCGAGCAGTCGTTCGCACAGGTGCCGCGCCCGCTGGATCTCCCCGATCTCGACCAGCGCGGAGACCAGCCAGAACGAGCAGATGGTGAACGCTCCTTCCGTGCCGCTCAGGCCGTCGTCGGTGGTTTCGGTCCGGTACCGCAGCACCAAGCCGTTCTCGGTGAGCCGGTCGGCGATGGCCAGCACGGTCGCGCGCACGCGATCGTCCTCGGGCGGCAGGAAGCGGGTGAGCACCACCAGCAGCAGCGAGGCGTCCAGCGTGTCGCCGCCGTAGACCTGGGTGAATACGCCTTCTGAGGTGACGCCGTTGGCCAGGACGTCGGCCTTGATCTCCTCCGCGATCGCGTACCACTCTTCGGCGTGCTCGTACTGGCCGTGCAACTCGGCGAGCTTCGCGCCGCGGTCCAGCGCCACCCAGCACATCACCTTGGACGAGGTGAAGTGCTGCGGCTCACCGCGCACCTCCCAGATGCCCCGGTCGGGCTCCTTCCAGTGCTCGATGGCGGCGTGCACTTGGCGGACCAGTAGCGGCCACAGCGTCTCCGGCACCTGCTGGCGCGACTTCACGTGCAGGTACACCGCGTCGAGCATGGTGCCCCAGATGTCGTGCTGATCCTGGCTGTAGGCATTGTTGCCGATGCGCACCGGACGGGACTGGTCGTAGCCGCCCAAGTGATCGAGGATGATCTCGTCGAGCTGCCGCTCGCCCCCGATGCCGTAGAGCACCTGCAGCGGGACGGGCTCCCCGTCCTCGCCGGTCGTCGCGTCGTTGAGAAAGGCGAAGAAGTCGTCGGCCTCCCGGTCAAGGCCCAGCGTGTACAGGCCCCACAGCGCGAAGCTGGCATCCCGCACCCAGCTGTAGCGGTAATCCCAATTGCGTTCTCCGCCAGGGGTTTCCGGTAGCGAGGTGGTGGCGGCGGCCATCAGGGCGCCGGTCGGAGCGTAGGTGAGGCCTTTGAGGGTGAGCGCGCTGCGCTGCAAGTAGTTGCGCCACGGGTGATCGGGGAACTTGCCGAGCGTGATCCACTGGCGCCAGCATTCGGTGGTCTGCCACATCTTCTCGGCGGCCTCGTCGAAGGTGCGCGGCGCGGGCAGTTCCGACCAGGTGAGCGCGACGAAGACCTCGTCGCCCTCTTTCATCCTGGTGCGGGCGCGCGCCTCGCGCCCCTCGAGTCCGAGACGCAGATCGGTGGTGAGCACCAGGCTCGGCCCGGCGCTGGGCTCGTCGCCGCGCACCGCGGTCGCCTCCTCGTACACCTTGCCGGTGTACTCCCACCGTGCGCTCGCCCGGTGGTAGTCGAACGCGGGCTCGCAGCTCACCTCCAGTTCCACGGTGCCGTTCACACATTTCACCGTGCGCAGCAGCAGATGCTCGGCATCCCAGTCCATCGGGGTGCGCCGGTGGGTCTTGCTGCGCTGATCGTTGTTGTGCCAGGGGCCGAGCACCAGTGCGTCGCGCACGATCAGCCAGCCGGTGCCGGTCTGCCAGGTGGTCTCCAGGATCATCCCGCCGGGCAGGTAGCGGCGGGCGGCGGGCACGTTGACCCCGTACGGCCCGACCCGGAAGTGCCCCGCGCTGCGGTCGAGGAGCGCCCCGAAGATGCTCGGCGAATCCGGCCGCGGAACACACATCCATTCCACCGCGCCGTTGCTGGCGACCAGGCAACTCGTCTCGCAGTCGGACAGGAAGGCGTAGTCGTCGATCGGCGGGTAGGCGCCGTGGCGGTGGGTTTCGGCCAAGTTCGTCGGCAGGCCGTCGGAGTCGTTGAGGGTGAGGTCATCGGAGGACGCCATACCCCATCTTCGGGCCGATGTACGCCCGTCGTCCACTGCGCGATTTCTCCGTCCGCCGATGTGGCCGACGGCCTCGTGGAACCGGCCGGCGTACCGACTAGGCTGGAGCCGTGCATCGCATCGCAGGTTGGTGGGACGGCTTCGAGCTGTGGGTGGCGGGACTGCCGTTCATCCCGCAGTTCCTCGTGGTGCTCGTGGGCATGGTCCCGATCAGCTTCGCCATCGCCTACGGGCTCGATCGCGTGCTGCGCGCTGTGCTGCGCGTGCTGGATCGCCGCTACGGCGCCCATTCCGCACCGGCCCGCCCCGCCCCGGCCGCTGCGGCGGCGGTGCTCGAACCCGGGCAGGCCGCCGCCGATCGCACTCCCGTGCAGAGCGGGGCGCGCTGATGCCTCGTTCGCGGGTTCAGCTCGCCCTCATCGCGCTGCTCGTGCTGATCGTCGTCGCCTGGTTGATCACCCGCTGACGGTCAGTTCCCGCCGCCGCGCCAGTCGCCGAACCGCTTGCCGAGCTTCGCGACGGTGTCGCCGACCTCGTGGGCGACCGTGCTCGCCGCCGCGCCGACATCCCGGCCCAGCGTGCGCACCGTACGGATGAGCGGATCGTCGGACTGGTCGAAGTTCGTGCGGTAGGTGCGGGCGGCGGCCTTCATCTCGTCGGTGATCCGGGTGGCGCGATCCTGGTCACGGCGCGGATAGTCGCCCGAGAGCACGCGGTCGTAGTCGCCGCTCTGGATCCAGCGGCGCAGTTCGGCCGCGCGCAGCACGGAGAACGGGTGGCTCTGTAACTCCAGGTTGAGCAGCTTCAGCACTCCGTCGCGCAGATCGCCGGACCGCTCGTAGTCGTCGGCCTGGGACAGGAACGCCCCGTGGTTCATCTCCTTCACCAAGGCGCCCCCGGCCGTCTTCATGTGCACGCGTACCGAAGCGTCGACATCCTGGCCGCACAGCAGCCCGGCCCGGTCGCCGGACAGCTCGGACTTGCGGCTCCACTCCATCAGGGCCGCGACGATGCCGCGCAGAGCCCACCCACCGACCGGCAACCAGCCGACGCTCGCCGAGACCCGCAGCAGGTGCATGAGCATCGTGCGGTACACCGCGTGGCCGGACAGCGCGTGCCCGAGTTCGTGGCCCACTACGAAACGCAGCTCCTCGGTGTCCATCAGTTCGAGCAACCCGGTGGTCAGCACGATGAACGGCCGGTCCATGCCGATGGTGAAGGCATTCACCTGTGGGCTCTGCAACACGAACAGCTCGGGCGTCGTGGGGGCGTCCAGGATTCGCACACAGTCCTCGCGCAGGTGGTGCAGGGTGCGGAATTGCCGCTCGTCCACCCGTACCGCGGTGGCCAGATACAGCAGTCGGTGCTGGCGTTCTTGCAGCAAACCCGACAATGTGCGCAGCACCACGTCGAACCCCGGCAGTGACCGCAGGGTAACCAGGGCGGTGCGGTCGGCCGGGTGCTCCCACGTGCGGGTGCTGATGCCGGGGAATGTCGTGCGGACGCGATCCGGACTGGTGGTCATAAGGTGAAACCCCCCTCTTCCTGGGCTCTTCGATTCGAACTCCGCCTTGCGCTCTGCTACAGTCTGCCCGTGTCTTCGAGCGCAGTCCCGCAGGTCCGCCATGAATTGGCGTTGATTGCTGTCGGTGACCTCGCGGTCGCGGACGTCTACTGTCGCTGATCGCGACCGGGCACATCCGCGTCTCGTTTGTCAGCAGACCGGCGCGCTTCTTGCAGATGTGCTTTCGCTTCCCGACGGCCCGTTGTGGGCCGGTAGTCGCGCCGCTGCCGTATCGCTCGATCGGCGGGTCTGCTGAATCGATAAGTTTGTCGCCGCCACCGATGTGTTACCGGAGAACTGGCGGTCCGCACGAAAGGTCCACCCCGATGGCTCGCAAATCCTGGCTTTCGCCGCGCCGACGCTACAGCGCCGTTGCCCTAGCCGCCCTAGCGGCGGTCGCGCTGACCGCGTGCGGCGGCGGAGCCAGCGACACGGTCGGGGCGGGCGCTTCCGACGGCAGCGGCGGCACCCTGAACCTCTACGCCTACGCCGTGCCGAAGCCCGGTTTCGACAAGGTGATCCCCGAGTTCAACAAGACCGAGCAGGGCAAGAACGTCCAGATCCAGCAGTCCTACGGCGCCTCCGGCGACCAGTCCCGCAAGGTGAAGGACGGCGCCGAGGCCGACGTCGTGAACTTCTCGGTCGAGCCGGACATCACTCGCCTCGTCGACGCGGGCCTGGTGGACGCGAGCTGGAACGCCGACGCCACCAAGGGCATCCCGTTCGGCTCGGTGGTCGCGATCGTCGTGCGCAAGGGCAACCCGAAGGGCATCAAGGACTGGGACGACCTGCTGAAGCCGGGCGTCGAGGTGGTCACCCCGAACCCGTTCAGCTCCGGTTCGGCCAAGTGGAACCTGCTCGCGCCGTACGCGGCCAAGAGCGACGGCGGCAAGAACCCGCAGGCGGGCCTGGACTACCTGAGCAAGCTGGTCTCCAAGGAGCACGTGAAGGTGCAGCCGAAGTCCGGCCGCGAGGCGACCGAGACGTTCCTGCAGGGCACCGGTGACGTTCTGCTGAGCTACGAGAACGAGGCGATCTTCTCCGAGCGCAACGGCGATCAGATCGAGCACTTCGTCCCGCCGGTCACGTTCAAGATCGAGAACCCGGTCGCGGTGCTGAAGAACAGCAAGAACCAGCAGAAGGCCGTCGCCTTCCGCGACTTCCTGTTCACCACCGCGGGCCAGAAGGCCTGGGCCGCCGCCGGTTTCCGCCCGGTCGACCCGAAGGTCGCCGCCGACTACGCCAAGGACTTCCCGACCCCGCAGAAGCTGTGGACGATCGCCGACCTCGGCGGCTGGAAGACCGTGGACAAGGAACTGTTCACCCCGAACACGGGTTCGGTAGCGGTGATCTATGACAACGCCACCAAGTGACCGGGTGACCCCCGTTACACGGGATACTGGACGATCGTGACTACGAGCAGTAACGCCGGGACCGCGCAGGCAGCTGGTCCCGGCGTCTCCGAACCCGTGCGTCCCGATCGCCGCTGGAACTGGTCGTGGCTGCGCGTGACCGGCTCGGTGGGTCCGCTCGGCATCGCCACCGCGGTGCTGTGGCTGAGCATCATCGTGCTGCTGCCACTGGCGGCGCTCACCGTGACCAGCTTCGAGGACGGGTGGTCCGGTTTCTGGGACGCCGTCACCGCGCCCGCCGCGCTGGACTCGCTGCGCATCACCGTGCTGGTCTCGGTGGTGGTGGCGGTGGTCAACGTGGTCATGGGCACGCTGATCGCCTGGGTGCTGGTCCGCGACCGGTTTCCCGGCAAGGGTGTGGTCAACGCGCTGATCGACCTGCCGTTCGCGCTGCCGACCATCGTCGCCAGTATCGTGCTGCTCTCGCTGTACGGTCCGCAGAGTCCGATCGACATCCACCTGAACGCCACTCAGCCGGGCCTGGTGGTCGCCCTGGCGTTCGTCACGCTGCCGTTCGTGGTGCGTTCGGTGCAGCCGGTGCTGATCGAGGCCGACCGCGAGGTGGAACAGGCGGCGCTCTCGCTGGGCGCGAACAACTGGACCACCTTCCGCAGGATCGTGCTGCCCGCGCTGGCTCCCGCCATAATCAGCGGCGGCGGACTGGCCTTCGCCCGCGCGATCGGCGAGTACGGTTCGGTGGTGCTGATCGGCGGCGCGATCCCGCGCAAGACCGAGATGGCCTCCCAGTACATCCAGAAGCAGATCGAGATCGATCGGCCGGTGAACGCGGCGGCCGTGTCGGTCGCGCTGCTGGCCATCTCGTTCGCGACGCTGCTGGTTCTGCGGCTGCTCGCCGAACGCAGCGCGCGCAAGGAGCAGGCGAGCCGATGACAAACAATCGCGCAGCGCTCCCCGTGTCGCCGGGGCGCGGGCATTCCCCTGGGACGGAGCAGGGTCGATGAAACTGCATCCGCTGACCCGCATCTCGTTGCGGACGGTGGCGCTCGGCTACTTGTTCGTACTGCTGGTGCTGCCGCTGATCATCATCCTGTGGCGCACGTTCGAGCGGGGGATCGGCGCGTTCGTCGACTCGATCACCACGCCCGCGGCGATCTCGGCGTTCCAGCTCTCCCTCCTGATCGTCGCGATCACCGTCCCGGTGAACGTGGTCTTCGGCATCGTGACGGCGCTCGCGCTGGTGCGTGGAAAGTTCCCGGGCCGCAACCTGGTTCAGGGCATCGTGGACTTGCCGTTCGCGGTCTCGCCCGTGGTGGTCGGCGTCTCGCTGATCCTGCTCTGGGGCGCGGGCGGCTGGTTCGGCGGTCTGGAAGACCTGGGCTTCAAGGTCATCTTCAACCTACCGGGCATGGTGATCGCCACCATCTTCGTGACGCTGCCGTTCGTGGTGCGCGAGGTCGAGCCGGTGCTGCACGAGATCGGCGACGACCAGGAGCAGGCCGCGGCCACCCTGGGCGCGTCCAAGTGGCAGACCTTCTGGCGGATCACGCTTCCCGCGATCCGGTGGGGCCTGACCTACGGCGTGGTGCTCACCGTGGCCCGCGCGCTCGGCGAGTTCGGCGCCGTGATCATGGTGTCCTCCGCGCTGCCTGGCAAGTCGCAGACGCTGACGTTGCTCGTGCACGGCCGGTACATCAACGACCACAACACCTTCGGCGCGTACTCCGCCGCCACCTTGCTGATGGGCATCGCCCTCGTCACCCTTCTGCTGATGACCCTCCTCGAACGTAAGCGGGGCACAAAGTGATCACCGTGACCAACGCGAACAAGAACTACGGCACGTTCGCCGCCCTCGACGATGTCAGTCTGGACATCCCCTCGGGCGAACTCACCGCGCTGCTCGGCCCGTCGGGTTCGGGCAAGTCGACGCTGCTGCGCTCGATCGCCGGGCTGGAGTCGCTGGACACCGGCGTGGTCAGCATCGCGGGGCGCGACGTCACCCGGGTGCCGCCGCAGAAGCGCGACATCGGCTTCGTGTTCCAGCACTACGCGGCGTTCAAACACATGACCGTGCGCGACAACGTGGCGTTCGGCCTGAAGATCCGCAAGCGCCCGAAGCACGAGATCAGCAAGCGCGTCGACGAATTGCTCGGCATCGTGGGACTGGACGGCTTCCAGCACCGCTACCCGGCCCAGCTGTCGGGTGGCCAGCGCCAGCGTATGGCGCTGGCCCGCGCGCTCGCCGTCGATCCGCAGGTGCTGCTGCTGGACGAGCCGTTCGGCGCGCTGGACGCCAAGGTCCGCGCCGACCTGCGGACCTGGCTGCGCAGGCTGCACGAGGAGGTCCACGTGACCACCGTGCTGGTCACCCACGACCAGGAGGAGGCGCTCGACGTCGCCGACCGGATCGCGGTGATGAACAAGGGCCGCATCGAGCAGATCGGCACTCCGGAGGACGTGTACGACCGGCCGGCCAACGAGTTCGTCATGTCGTTCCTCGGCGCGGTGGCCCGGCTCAACGGACATCTGGTGCGGCCACACGACATTCGCGTCGGCCGGGATCCCGGCATGGCGCTCGCCGAGCACGAGGGCACCGCCGATTCCGCGGGCGTCACCAGGGCGACGGTCGAGCGCGTCGTGCACCTCGGCTTCGAGGTGCGCGTGGAACTGCGCAACGCAGCGACCGGCGACCTGTTCGCCGCGCAGGTCACCCGCGGTGACGCCGAGGCGCTGCGACTGTCGGACGGCGAGACGGTGTACGTCCGCGCCACTCGGATCCCGGAACTGCCCGCGCACTAAGGGTTTTCGCGAACCGGTCGCATACTCGTCGACATAGGGAGTGTGGCGCTGAGAAGTTGCCACACTCTCTCCCGTTGCCGTGTCCACTGCTATCCGGCTGCGCTGCGGAACGGTTGCCGACGGGGAAGCGAGGTGTGCGCCAGGCGGCGGTCGTAGCGGCGTCGGGCCGGACCCGGCATGCGATGCGAATATCGACGACTGTCGCCGGTCCGGCGCCCCGTCCATTCGGCGAATTGTCGGCACGGATCCGTCAAGGGGAGTCTCCCCATGTGGAGCGCTGTCGCTCGGCGCCGTGCGCGTAAGAACCCGGATTCCGGCAAACATCCACCGGGCATGATCTATCCCCGCGTGTCGCAAGGAAATCCGACTGGACGGCATGTGTAGTGCTGGTTGGCCTGGTGAGGGCGTCGTAGCCCGTGGATTCGGATGCGGCGAGGCACAGGCGGCTTGCGGACAATCGGTTGTCCGGACTTGGCACGAAGATCGCGGAGTGGTTGCCTAAACGGCGTTCGAAGCAAATCGGCACGGCGATCGGGTGGATTGCGATGGCGGTTGGTCTCGGGTTGAGCATCGGTACGGTGAACACGGTTTCCGTTCTCGCGGAGGAAGGTTCGGCCAAGGCTCCGCCGGGGCGACGCAAAACGCAGCGGGCGCAGACCATCACGCGCCGCACCACGCTGACCTTCGACAGCACCGGCGTGGCCAGGGTGGGCATGATTCCCCGGCACGGCCGCGCGGTCACCGAATTCGCCGATCTCACGCAGCGTTCCAGCACGTGGGCGCGGGTGGGCAACCGCGCGCTCGCCCCGGCGGACCTCGTCGCGACGGTGGCGAAGTGCCTGACCGACGAGGTGCGGCAGGACCATCCCGGCTGCGGAAGCGGGCTCGGCATCGCGGTGGCCTATCCGGCCCGCTATGCCGACGAGCAGGTGGACGCGTTGCGCGCGGCGCTGGACGGCGTGGAACTGACGCAGGCGGCGCTGGTGGCCGAACCCGTCGCGGCGGCGGCCTGGCTGGAGGCCGACCGTGGTCCGCTCATGCCGGGTCTCGCCCTCGTCTACGACCTCGGCGGTGCCGGGCTCGACGTCACGCTGGTCCGGGTGGGTGCGGGATGTCCGCGCAATCCGATCGTCGGGGTCTCGCTGCGTTCCACCGAGTTCGGCGGACGCGCGTTCGGGGCGTTGATCGCCGAGCAAGCCGGGCCGGGCCCGCACTCGTCTTCGGTCGCCGAGTCGGTCGCCGACACGATCGCGGGCGAACTGCGCGTCAAGCATGTCCGGGAGTCGCTGGAACTCGTCTACCGCTGCTTGCGGGTCGCGGACGTCACCATGGCCGACGTCGACCGCGTGCTGGTGGTCGGCGGGGCGGCGCGACCGGCGGAGGTGGCCGAGGTCTTGGCGGCGGAATTGGCCAGGCCGGTGATCGTCGCCGCCGATCCCGGGCGGACCACCGCCGACGGCGCCGCGATCCTCGGACGGAGGGCGGCGGCCGCGGCCGAGGCGGCGGCCGAGCTGCGCCGGGTCAGGCGCAGGCGCGTCCGTCGTCGTGCCGCCACGCGGGCCCTGATGCTGTCGCGCCGGACCAGGCGCAGGCTGGGCCGGGTGGTCGTCGTCACGAGTATGTCGGCGGTATTCGGTTTCGGGACTTCGATCCTGGCGGTCGGTGACGGGGTGCTGGTGAGTTAGGCCCCGGCACGGACCGCGATGAACAGGGGCCGTCCGGCGGTGCGCGTGATGAGGGCGCGCATCGCCGGACGGCCCTAGCAACTGCTGGGTTGACGTAACTCTCCGTTGGTGTAACTATGGGATACAGTTAAACGGTTCCATCGAGGAGAGGCAGTGACGACGATGTCCGCAGCCGTGACACCAGCCGTCGATCCCGATCTTGAAAAGGCGCAGGAGTACGCCGCGAAGCTGCTGCTGCTCTCCGAGGGATCGGTCAACAAGCACTTCGATCCCTTCGAGGACATCGACTGGGACAACCCCGACTTCGCCGCCGACGCCGGCGAGGAGCGCTGGATTCTGCCCGTGTCCGCCGACACGGTGGCGCGCCACCCCTGGTATCAGGCGTTGTCGACCGAACAGAAGATCGCGGTCGGCAAGTACCGGCAGGCGAACATCGCCAAGGTCGGCCTGCAGTTCGAGTCGATCCTGATCAGCGGCATGGTCATCCACAACTTCGGCCTGCCCAACGGCTCGCCGGAGTTCCGGTACTGCTCCCACGAGATGATCGAGGAGCACAACCACACCCTGATGTTCCAGGAGATGGTCAACCGGATCGGCTTGGACGTGCCCGGCATGGGCCCGCTGGTCAGCAAGTTCAAGTACCTGGGCGCGCCCGTGGCGGCCTGGTTCCCGAATCTGTTCTTCATGGCCGTGCTGGCCGGTGAGGAGCCGATCGACCACATCCAGAAGCAGATCTTGCGCTCGGGCGAAGAGGTGCACCCGATCATGCGCGGCGTGATGGCCATTCACGTCGCCGAAGAGGCGCGGCACATCTCCTTCGCGCACGAGTTCCTGAAGAACCATGTGCCGGAAGCGAAGCCGGCGCAGAAGTTCATCCTCTCGCTGGCCATGCCGATCGTCATGCGGATTCTCGGCCGCTCGATCGTCACGCCGCCGCGGTCGTTCTTCGCCGAGTTCGACATCCCGGAGAAGGTCCGCAAGGAGCTGTTCTACGGCTCGCCGGAGGCCAAGCGGGTCTTCAGCGATTACTTCTGTGACGTGCGCGCCCTGGCCAAGGACATCGGATTGATGAACCCGGTCGCCAAGGCGGTCTGGAAGGCGCTCGGCATCGACGGTCCCAGCACTCGGTACCGATCCGAACCGCTGCGCGCCGCGAACAAGGTCGCCTGAGTCGCATGCCGTACGTCGTCACCCAATCCTGTTGCAGCGACGCGTCCTGCGTGTACGCCTGCCCGGTCAACTGCATCCATCCCACGCCCGACGAACCGGACTTCCGGACGGCGGAGATGCTGTACGTCGACCCGCAGGCGTGCGTGGACTGCGGCGCCTGCGCCACCGCGTGCCCGGTCGACGCCATCGTGTCATCGAAGAAGCTGACCGCTGAGCAGAAGCCGTTCATCGAGATCAACGCCGATTTCTACCGGCAGGCGCGACCGCGCCCCCTGCTGGCGCGACCGGTGCCCGCGGCACGGATCCACACCGAGCGCACGCCGCTGCGGGTGGCGATCGTGGGGTCGGGTCCTTCGGCGATGTACGCCGCCGACGAACTGCTGACCCAGCCCGAGGTGTCGGTGACGGTGTTCGACCGGTTGCCGGTGCCCTACGGGCTGGCCAGGCACGGCGTCGCACCGGACCACGAGAAGACCCGCAAGGTCGGCGAGCTGTTCGACGTCATCGCGGCCCAGCCGGGGTTCCGTTCGTACTTGAACGTGGACGTGGGCGCGCACGTTTCGCATGCCGAGCTGCTCGAGCACTTCCACGCCGTGATCTACGCCGTCGGCGCGTCGTCGGATCGCAAGCTCGGCATCCCGGGTGAGGGCTTGGCGGGCAATGTCTCGGCCACCGACTTCGTCGCCTGGTACAACGGTCATCCCGACTACGCCGACCGTGCCTTCGACCTGTCCGGCCGGCGTGCCGTGATCGTCGGCAACGGCAATGTCGCGCTCGACGTTGCGCGCGTCCTCACCAGCGACCCGGCGACGCTGACCGGCACCGACATCGCGCCCTACGCATTGCGGGCGTTGCGCGAGAGCAAGGTCGAGGAGGTGGTCGTGCTCGGGCGGCGCGGTCCGCTCGAATCCGCTTTCACAGTGCCGGAGTTCGTCGGCTTGCTCGGATGCGACGTGGACATCGTGATCGAGGGTGAGCTGCCCGAGCTCGGCGCGGAACTGCCGTTCCATGTCGAACAGAAGCTGCGGCTGCTGCACAGCGTGCGCACCCGGCCGGTGGGGCAGCGCAAGCGCATCGTGTTCCGCTATCTGGCCGGGCCCACCGAGATCCTCGGCACCGATCGGGTGACCGGTCTCGCAATCGGCCGCACCGAGCTGGTCACCGATCCGGACGGCCGCATCAGCGCCGTCGGGACCGGGCAGACCGATCGGCTCGACGCGGGCCTGGTGCTCACCTCGGTCGGCTACCGCGGCGTGGCGGTGCCGGGCCTGCCGTTCGACGAGCGGGCCGCGGTGATCCCGAACCAGGACGGCCGGGTGCTGGAGCGCCCGGGCGGCGCCGTGGTCACCGGCACCTACGTGACCGGCTGGATCAAGCGCGGGCCCACCGGCTTCATCGGGACCAACAAGTCCTGCGCGCAGGAGACGGTGCGGCAGTTGGCCGCCGACTTCAACGCGGGCCGCCTGACCGAACCCGCCGGCAGCGCAGCGGAACTCGATCGGCTGGTGCGGCTGCGGCAGCCCGCGGTGCGGGCCGGGGGAGCGGTGGAAGCTCGCCCAGGCCGGGTCCGCCGCTTGCTGGCGCGCGCCTGACGAACCCCGCCTCGGGATACCCCGGCCGCGCCGGTATCCCGAGGCGGTCCCACGTCCAGAGGTCACCGTGCGGTGAAGCCGCCGTCGATGGCGAGTGCCGCACCCGTGACGAAACTGGCTTCACCGCTGAGCAAATAGGCGCAGAACGAGGCGATCTCCTCCGGCGTCGCGATGCGGCCGAGCGGGTGCAGCGCCGCGATGGCAGCCACTCCTTCGGGCGTCGCGCCCATCGAATTACGGAACGCCGGGGTGTCGACCGCCCCGGAGACCAGTGCGTTCACCCGCACTCCCTGATCGGCGGCTTCGAGCGCCGCCGCACGCGTCAAGCCGACCACTCCGTGTTTGGCGGCGACGTACGGCGCCACCGAGCCCATGCCCACCACACCCAGATTCGACGCGTTGTTCAGGATCGCGCCGCCGCCGGAGGCCGCCAGCGCGGGAACCTGATGCCGCAGGCCGTAGAACACGCTGGTGAGATTGAGCTCGAGATCGGCGCGCCAATCCGCCTCGTCGATCTCCGCGACCGGGCCGAACGCGTGCACCGCGCCCGCGTTGTTGAACGCGGCGTCCAGGCGACCGAATTCGGATACCGCGGCGTCGGTCAACCGGGCCACGTCCTGTTCCACCGTGACATCGGTCGGCACGAACAGCGCGCGCCCGCCGGCCGCGCGGATGTCGGCGGCCACCTGCTCACCCGCGTCCTTGCCGCGTGCGCCGAGCACGACCGCGGCGCCTTCGCCCGCGACCCGCAGCGCGACGGCCTTGCCCACGCCCGAGGTCGCGCCGGTGACCAAGACGACCTGCTCCGCGAACCGTGTTGCCATCGTTCGATTTCCTCTCCACTCTCGCGATCGCACCTCCGTGGTGTGACCCGATGTCGAGTCAAGCCGGACGCGAACGAGAATGCTGGCGGTAATTGGACATCTAGTTGATGTGTCAATTGAATGCCGTCCCGTGGCGGCGTGCCGAGATGCACGGATTTGGCAAGGATTTGGTTACCTACCGGTGAGTGTCCGTCGAGCGGTGTGCTTTCGGTGGGGCAAACCGGCGATCGGTCGGATTTTCTCCTCATATCGAGATCGCTGTATGGTAGCGGAAATGCTGTGGGCTCAGTCTGATTCGTGACGTCGAGCCGGCTGGACGCGGGCGTCCACTCGTATCTACCTGGCAATTCGGACGATTATTGCTATCGGTCGAACATTCCGTATCAATTGCGCATCCACGTCGACGTGAAACAGCTAACCTGTGGTGGCTGTTTGGAAGACGACCGCGGCCACAGGGGAACGCCATGTGATGGACGTGGTCACGGTGCGTTGACGGGATAGCGAATGACTACAGGTCTGGGTTTCAGCATCGGTGCAGTGAATTCCGTGACGGCTTCGGTCAGCGCGGATCGGCCACGGCCGGCGGTGCGGTCTCGCCGCACCGCGGTGACCTTCGACAGCGCGGGTGGACTGCGCCTCGGCGGGATTCCGCAATTCAGCATGGCGGTCACGGATTTCGCCGATCTGAGCCGTGATCCGGAGGCCGTGATCGTCGGCGGCCGCATCTGGTCGCCGGCCAATCTCGTGGCCGCGGTGGTCAACGAGCTCAGGGCGGTCGAGCCGGACGCGTCCGAGGCGGGCGTCGTGACCACCTACCCGGCGGTGTATTCCGACAAGCAGGTCGCGTTGTTGCGCCAGGCGCTGGACCTATCCGGGGCGAGCGACGTGCTGCTGGTGCCCGAGCCCGTCGCGGCGGCGGAATGGCTGGAACACGAGCACGGCCCGCTGGATGCCGATTTCATCTTGATCTACGACCTCGGCGGCACCAGCCTCGATGTGAGCATCGTGCGCGTCGGGCCCGACTGGGACAACCATCCGATGATCGGGAAGCCGACGCGCTCCCACGATTTCGGCGGCAGGCCGCTGGGGTCGATGATCGCGCGGTACGCCCCGGACGTCTCGCGCGCCGGACTGTCGATGACATCGATCGTCGATATCGACGGACTGCGTACCGCGCATGTGCAGGACTCGCTCCAATTGGTCCGCGACTGTGTGCGGGAAGCGGGCATCACGCTTTCCGATATCGGGCGTGTGCTGCTGGTGGGAGGGGCGTCGCGGCCTGCGGAGGTAGCGCGCACGCTCGCCGAACTCGGTCGGCCCGTGCTGATCTCGGCCGATCCGGGGCAGACGATCGCCGCGGGGGCCGCGCTGATGGCGGCGCGCACCATGGCGCTCGGTGCGTCGGACCGCCGCGCCGCCGCGCCTCGCGTGGCGGTGTTCTCCAGTGCCGCGGTGGTCTCCGCGGTGGCCATGTCGGCCGTGACCGTCTTCGGCGGATCCATGGTTCCCGAGCTGGCGCCGATGCTCGAGCATCTTCCGCAAATCAGTTTCCCGGCCGATAGTCTGCTGGTCGACGTCGGAAGCGAGCACCTCGCCGACGCCTGGTCCCGGATGGCCGTGCCCGCCGCATGGAACTCGGGCCGGGCGCTGCCCTCGCTGCTATCGCAGCCGACTTCCGCGTATACCCGATTCATCACACCGGTTCCGCGCAGCACCGGTTACGGTCCGTCGGTGGCCGAGTCCAGGATCGGCTCGCACCGGGATCCGCGAAACTGCTGCGCCCATGGGAGCCTGCGGTACCGGGGATATGGCGATCCCGCCTATTTCGTGAATCCATTGCCGTTCGCTCCGGTGGTTCGTCCCGTGCCCGGAGGCATCGTGCAGCCGCCCGTTCCCGGACCGGCTCCTGGTCTGCCGCTGCCGGGGCAGGCACCCGGGTCTGATCTGCCCGGACAGCCGCCCGCGCCGGGGCAGGTATCCGCTCCCTGGTCGGGCACGCCGGGCTCCACCGGTCCGGTATCGCAGAACGGCTCGAAGCCTGCGGAGCCCAGTGGGACGGCACCAGGGAGTTCTGCGGGCGGTCCGTCGACCGGAAGGTCGGACTCACCGGGCGGCGGTACGGCAACGGGCGAGCACGGCGAACCCTCCGCATCGAATTCGTCCTCTTCCGGGACAGCGAGCCCCGGGAGTTCCTCGTCCGTGGGGACCGACGGAACATCCACCTCGTCCGGCGGGAGCGCGTCGAGCGGTGGCTCGGCGAACGATTCCACCGCGCACGAATCCTCCGACGACTCGCCGGGCGGGTCGACCGGTGGATCGTCGTGGGGAGGGTCGCCCGGGCACTCCACGACGCACGGATCGTCTTCGGCTGGGCCTGCCGGTAACTCGTCGTCGGACGGGTCGGCCGGTAATCCGTCGAACCATGGCTCGTCCTCCGGCGGCTCGGCTGAAACTTCGTCGGCCCACGGCTCGGGGGCGTCGGCCGGTAATTCATCGAGCGGGCGGCCGGGCGGCGCGCCGTCGGCGGGCGGCCACTCGGGTGGGAACCCCTCGGGCGCTTCGTCGTTCGGCGGCTCGCCGGGCCGATCCGGCTCGATCGGTGGGTCGGCAGGCGGGTCGTCCAGAGGAGGCGCCGGAGGTGCGGGCGGTGTCGGCGGCGGAGGGCGCGGTCGATAGCGGCCCAGCCCGGGACGGCGAATTGCCCGGTGGCGGTGCGGGTCTGGTCGCGCCGGATTCGACGGCGGGTGCGGCGGCCGCGAGGCACAATGGGTTGATGGCATCCGGGGGTCCCCAGCTGATCGCGCTGGACGTAGACGGGACGCTGCTGGATACGGGAACACCGATCAGTGCGCGGGTGGTCGCGGCGGTGCGCGCGGCCGTGGCGGCGGGTGCGCATGTCGTGATCACCACGGGACGCACGCTGCTGACCACACGTCCGGTGCTCACCGAACTCGGTCTGCGCGACGGACATGCCCTCTGCTCGAACGGCGCCGTGCAGATCGACGTCGCCAGGGGCGAACCGGTGGCGATCCAGGCGTTCGACCCGGCGCCCGCGATCACCGCGCTGCGCGCGCTGTTTCCCGCGATGATCTTCGCCGTGGAGAAGGTCGGCATCGGCACCTGGGCCACCGGAGCGAGTCCCGGCGAATTCTCGCTCGGCGAGTATCTGCTCGTCGACCATCACGCGTTGAGCAGCGAACCGACCCCGCGACTGAACGGCTGGCTGCCGGACGGTTCGCTGGAGGAGATGTTGCTGGCGCTGCGGTCCTTGCGCGTGCCCGGCGCGAGCTGGGTGCACGGCGAGTTCGGGCCGTGGCTCACCGTCTGCCGTCAGGGCGTGTCGAAGGGTTGGGCGCTGGAACAGCTCCGCATCGCACTCGGTGTCCCGGACGAAGCGACGCTGGCCATCGGCGACGGCTACAACGATCGGGAAATGCTGCGCTGGGCGGCGCACTCGGTCGCGATGGCGAACGCGCCCACGGACGTTCGCGATCTCGCGGACGAAGTGACCGGCCATGTCCTCGAGGACGGCGTCGCCACCGTCCTGGAGCGCTGGTTCCGTCCCTGATCTTCCGATCGGGTCCGTTTCGAGCGAGAATCGCCCGGAGTGCGCGGCGTGGTGTCCGTCGAGAGGATACGGGCAGCACGCCGCCGTACTGCTGCATTACGCGGGACCGGTCTCGGCGAGTATCTCGAGGTAGTGCGGGTTGGACATGAGGCCGAGGACGTTGCCGAACGGGTCCACAACGGCGGCGGTGACGAAGCCCTCGCCGTTGCCGCGCGGGGTGATGGGATCGTAGACGGTCGCGCCGAGTTCCAGCAGCCGGTCGAACGTTGCCCGCACGTCGTCGACGTGCCAGTTCACGATCGCGCCGCCGGGGGCGTTGCGCGCTCCGGCGGGCGCGTAGGCGCGGTTCACGATGCCGAATTCGTGCTGGTAGTCGCCGATGCGGAACTCGTAGTAGCCGTTGGGCACCTGGTAGTAGGGCTCGGCGCCGAAGAACCGCGCGTACCAGTCCTTGGCGGCCTCGAGGTCGTCGGCGTAGAAAGTGCTCGTCGCCATTCCGCGGAGCATGGTGGTCTCCTTCGAATCGTTCTCATCCGTACTCGTAGATCCATCATCCGAGTAAAAGTGCGCACCGAATGAGCACTTTTGACGGCAGAATTGTGCGTATGCGAGCGGACCGATTGGTGGCGATCCTGCTGATGATGCAGACCCGAGGACGGGTGACGGCCGCGCAGGTCGCGGCGGAGCTCGAGACCTCGGTCGCCACCGCGCGCCGGGATCTCGAGGCGCTGTCGGCCGCAGGGGTGCCGGTGTATCCGCAGCCGGGGCGTGGCGGCGGCTGGTCGCTGGTGGGCGGTGCGCGCACGGATCTGACGGGGCTGACGGCGGGCGAGGCGCGGGCGCTGTTCCTCTTGGCGGGTCCCTCCGCGGGCGCGGTGCCGGAAGCCAAGTCGGCGCTGCGCAAGCTGGTGCGCGCGCTGCCGCAGACCTTTCGCGGCGAAGCGGAGGCGGCGGCCGATGCGGTGGTGATCGATCCCGCGCGCTGGGGTGCGACGGATCGCGAGCTGCCCCCGCTGGTGTCGCTGCTGCAACGCGCTGTCGTGCAGCGGGAAAAGGTCCGGCTGCGCTATGCGAACCGGACCGGGAAGCGGTCCGAGCGTCTCGTCGATCCCTGGGGTCTGGCTGACAAGGACGGTGTCTGGTACCTGATAGCCGGAACCGAGCGGGGCCGGCGGACTTTTCGCGTCGATCGGATCTCCGAGGCGTCTTGCACCGGTGAACCGGCGCATCGCCCAGCGGATTTCGATCTCGCCGGCGCCTGGGAACAGGTGGTCGAGGAGATGGAGCAGCGGCGCGCGACCCTCGCCGCCACCGTGTTGATCTCCGAGCGTCTGTTGCCGATCCTGCACGACCAGCAGGGGCGGAACTGCGTTGTGGACGGTCCGGTTGCCGACGGCCGCATCCAGGTTCGCGTCACCGCTCCCACCGCCTGGATGCTGGCCCAGCAGCTGGCGGGCTGGGGCGCCTCGATCGAGGTCCTCGACCCGCCCGAGGTCCGCGCCGAATTGGCCAGCCTCGGCGCCGAACTGGTCGAACGGTACGGATCGGACGGCCGGTCCGGCGCGGCACCATGACACTGTCCTGGGTAGATCGCAGGCATCGAACGCGGGTTGCTCCGCCGTCGCGGCGGACCCGGGTTCGGTCGCTGCCCGCAAGGGCCTGGCCGGAGACGGGGCGTGTCGTCCTCGAATACCGCCGTGATCCTGGAACGGAGCGGTCGCGTCGTTCGCCTCGATCGGCGCCCGCAGCGCATTGCGCTCGGTTGTCCGCCTTTCGAGATGTGGTGGAGGCACCCGACCGCCGGCGCCTCCGCCACGTGTCCGATCAGCGCGACACGAGAACATGTCCGGCCAGCGTGCGCACCATGTCCGAGGCGAGCACGGCGTGACCGCTCATGCTGAAGTGGATGAGGTCGGCGCTCATAAGGTCGGGCCGCAGGCGCAGCGGGTGGTCCCATAGTTCGAGCAGGAGCGCGTCGTAGCGGGCGGCCAGTTCGCGGACCAGGTCGTTGAGCGCGGCCATCCGGTCGCGCATCGGACGCATCGGCGCCATGCGCTCGATTTCCCAGACGTCGGCGAGGGTGAAGGTCACGATCCGCGCTCCGGTGCGGGCCAGCGTTCCGAACAGCGTGTCCAGGTTGGAACGCAATTCGGCGAGGTCGCCGCCCGGCAGGAACAGGTCGTTGCCGCCGCAGCTGAGATGCACGAGATCGGGCCGGAATTCGAGTACGGAGGGCAACTGCTCGGCGATGACCTGGGCGGAGGTGGCGCCGATCCGGCCGGTGTTCAGGTAAGCCAGATCCGGGCGAACCGAAGTGAGCACGGCCGCGACGCGGTCGGCCCAGCCCGCGAATTCGTAACCCGGGCTCGGATCGCCGACGCCCTGCGCGATGGAGTCGCCGAGCACCGCGTAGCGCTGCCACGGGGCTTCGGCGAGCAGACGCCGCTGTTCCGCGGGCGGCAGCAGCAGCGGATCGTTCTCTTCGGTACGAATATTGTTGTCGCTCACGCTGATTCCTAGTTGTCGACGGAGAAGGACGGAGTGCGGGCCGGTAGCGCGGCCAGGCAAGCGGCCGCGGCGGCGATGCCCGCGCACACGGCGAAGACGATGTGGAACGCGCCGAGTGGATCGTCGGGACGTGCCGCGAACACGGCGGCGAGCACGGCCACGCCGAGCGCCCCGCCCACTTGCCGCGCGGTCAGATTCATGCCGGTGCCTGCGGCGAACTGCTGCGGCGGAAGGGCACCGGCCGCCGCGGTGCCCAGCACCGTGACGACGAAACCGATGCCGCCGCCGCCGAGCACACCGGCCGGAATCCACGCCGACCACAGGGCTGGAGTGGCGCCGAAGGCATCCGTGCTCATCCACGCGGTGCACGCCACGAACATCAACGCACCGAGCACGCCGAGCCACCGCCTGGCCGTCGCCGAGCCGATCCGGCCCGCGACGGTCGCCGTCACCATCGACGCGACCGCTCCGATGGTCATGGCTCCTGCGGAGCCGAGCACCGAGTAGTCCCAGATCGCGTCCAGGAACAGCGGTCCCGACAGCAGCCAGGCGAACATGGCCGCGCCGAAGACGAACGAGGTGGCGTTGGCCAGAGCGTAGGACTTGCTGCGCCACAGGTCGACGGCGATCGCGGGTTCATGATGGCGCGCCGAACGGATGAGGGCGGCCACGACCAGCAGTCCGCCGCCGATCAGCGCGGTCAGTGTCCCCGCCGAGGTCCACCCCCAGCGCTGCCCTTCGGTGACGCCCGCGACCAGCCCGCCCAGCCCGAGCGCCACCGCGAGGGTGCCGAGCGGATCCGGCAGCGCACCGCCGGATCGACGGTCGTCGGGGGCCGGAACGCGCGCCGCCGCCATGATGAGCAGCAGTGCCACCGGAACGTTGATGACGAAAACCGCCCGCCAGTCGAATCCTTCGACCAGCGCGCCACCGAGTGCGGGACCGACGACAGCGGCGAACCCGCCCGCGGCCGACCAGGCTCCGATGGCCGCGCCGATCTTCTCCCGCGGCGTGGCGGCGAGCACCAAGCCGAGAGCGGACGGCACCATCAGCGCCGCGGCGCCGCCTTGCAGCACCCGGCCCGCGATGAGCCAGCCCGCTGTCGGGGCGAGCCCGCACAGCAGGGAGGTGAGGGCGAAACCAGCCAGCCCGCCGAGGAACAGCCTGCGGCGGCCGAGCGCGTCGGCGAGACGTCCGGCCGGGGTGAGCAACGCGGCGAAAGCGACCGCGTAGCCGCTGACGACCCAGGTCAGCGTGGCGGTCGCCGTGCCGGGGTAGTCCCGGGCGATCGACGGGAAGGCGATATTGACGACGGAGAGATCCAGAAAGGCGATGAAGGCGGCGCCGCAGGCGATCAGCAAGGTGCGCGTGGCCGCGGTCGCGGTCGGTGGGCTGTCGAGCCGCACGGACGCGTCGGTCATGGGAAGTCCTTAGTCGGGGATACAAAACGCACGATCGTTCGTTCAAATAAAATACGACCATACGTTCGTATGTGCAATAGTGAAGTGGAAGAATGGCCGCATGACCGAGTCCGTCACCACACGCGACCAGCCGCGCGGCACCGATCAGCGCCTGGCCAAGGGCGCGCGGGCGCGTGCGTCGATCGCCCGCCACGCCGCCGACGTGGCGTCTGTCGAGGGCCTCACCGGCCTCAGCATCGGCCGCTTGGCCACCGACCTTGGGCTCAGCAAGAGCGGCATCGCCACCCTTTTCGGCAGCAAGGAGAGCCTGCAGATCGCGGCGGTGAAATCCGCGCGGCAGGTCTTCATCGACGAAGTCATCACGCCGAGCCTGAGCGAGCCGGCCGGACTACCGCGCCTGCGCGCCCTGGTCGAGCGCTGGCTGGGTCAGGTGGCCGACCCGGCATTCCCCGGCGGGTGCTTCCGCGTCGCGACACTCGCCGAGTTCGACAGCAGGCCGGGACCCGTGCGTGACGCCATCGCCGAAGACCGCAGGGACTGGCTCGCGTTCCTGACCAAGGAGATTCGCCGGGCGCAGGACCAGGGCCATTTCGGTGCGCGCAGCGCCGACGCCGTCGCGTTCGAACTGGACGCGGTGATCGCCGCGGCGCACACGGCGCGGCAGATGGGTGACGAGTGGGGCGTCACTACCGCGCGCCACCTCGTGGCGGATCTGCTCGGCCCGGGCGACTAGTCGGCCGGTGAACCGTTGACCAGGTAGTCCAGGTAGGAACCCGGGATCGGGGACAGTTCCACGCCTTCGGCGTCCACGATGTGCGGCCGGATGGTGCCGGTGGGCGTGATCTCGGGGCTTTCGATCAGCACCGTGGTCGCTACCGGAAGGGCGAAGAACTGCACCGCGAACGGCATGGCGGTGGCCAGTTCCAGCAGGGTGGTGTAGTACGACGACCGGTGCGCGTGGTCTTCGAAGCATTCCACCGACCAACCGGAGGACTCGGGGTCGTCCGGCTCCGTGCGCGCCAGCACCAGGACCGGTGATTCGAGTCCGCACGACGAGATGGTGGCCCGCTGGTCCTCGCCGGGAAAGTCGAGGCGATCGGTGAGGCCGACCCCGGCCGCCACTTCGCGCTGGTACCACACATCCCGCAGGGTGCGGTCGATCTGCTCGGCCCAGGTCTGCGCATCGGTACGTTCGGCGAGGCCCAGTGTGCCGTCGTCGCGGCCGCGCACCCGGACCAGATTCCAGCCGATCTGAATCGTTTCGCCGGGGTGGTAGCGCGTGCCCGCCGCGACGGTGGACTCCAGATACGACAGCAGCCAGTTCTCCATGCCGGGCAGCCGCGGCTCGGTGAAGAGAAGGGTGAACTCGGGATGTCCGTGGCTGGCGCAGGAGGTGGTGCGGAACGACTCGGCCATGCCACGTTCCTAGCACGCGACAGCGTCACGCGGGCACGCCCGCCCGGGAACCGCCGCGAACGCCCGGTCAGGCCGAGAGCGCGCGAGTGTCCGCGATCACCGCGTGATAGCGATCCAGGATGACCTCGGTGAGGGCCGGATGCGCGCCGAGCACATCGGCGTGGATCGCCTCCGGCGCCGCGTCGACGAGGCGATCGGTCAGTAATCCGGGTGCGAGGAACCAGGGAGCGACCAGCACGTGCTCGGCGCCGCGAGCGTGCAGTCGCGAAATCGCCTCGGTGACCGGCGGTTCGGTGGTCGCGAAGCAGATCTCGGTGCGCCAGCCGGTGCGGGCGGCCAGGCGGGTGGCCACCTCGGCGGTCCGGGCGTTGGCCGCCGCCGACGACGATCCGACCGCCGCGACCGCGACGCCGAGGCGCCGATCCGCGAAGCGGTGCCCGGCGCCGGCGGCGAGGACACGGTCGCGCAGCGCACCGACCAGTCCGGCGTCCACGCCGAGCACGTCGGCTTGGGTCAGGCGCAGCCCGAGATGGCGGGCGCGGGCCGCGGCGAGCAGGCCGGGCAGATCGACCCTGGCGTGGAAGGCGCTGCCGAGCAGCAGCGGCGTCACCACCGCGTGCGTGTGCCCGTCGGCGGCGACGGCATCCACCACCTGTTCGACCGACGGGGCGGTGAGATCGAGGAACGCCGTCCTGACGTCGAGGTCCGGACGAGCGGCGGCGACGGCGCCGACCACCTCCGCGACGGTTGCCGCCGACCGCGGATCGCGGCTGCCGTGGGCCACCGCGATCAGCGCGGGCGGTCGCGCCGGGCTGCCGTCGAGCCCGGGGGCGATCCGGGAAGTCGCGCAGCCCGGACCGCCCGCCGGGGCGACAGCGCCCAGGACCGGCGGGGCGCCGAACAGGGCTCGCGACACCGCCATGTCAGGCCCCGGTGCCGACCTCGACGGCGGTCAGCACGTCACCGACCAGACCGGCCGCCAGCGTGTTGCCGCCCGCCGGATCGATCAGCAGGAAGCTGCCGGTGTGCCGGTTGGCTCGGTAGTCGTCGGCCGCGATCGGCTCGGCGACTCGCACCGAGATGCGCCCGATGTCGTTGAGCTCCAGCGACTCCGGGTTCGGGTCGGCCGCGAGGCGCTGCTCGTCGAAGCGCTCCAGCAGCGCGCCGACGATCGCCTGGGTGGTCCGGGTGCCGTGCTTGAGCAGCAGCCGCGCACCGGGGCGCAGCGGCTTGTCACCCAGCCAGCACACCGTGGCGTCGAAGGTGTCGATCGGCTCGGGCGCGTCGGCGGCCGCGGCGATGATGTCGCCCCGCGAGATGTCGACCTCGTCGGCCAGGATCAGCGTGACGCTGCGTCCGGCCTGCGCCACCGCGAGCTCGCCGTCGGGGGTGTCGATCCGCTCCACAGTCGTGCGGATGCCCGACGGCAGCACCACGACCTCGTCGCCGGGAGCGACCGCGCCCGCCGCGATCTGTCCCGCGTAGCCGCGGTAGTCCGGGTGCTCGGCGGTGCGCGGCCGGATCACGTACTGCACCGGGAACCGCAGGCCCAGCTCGTGATCGCCGGTGCTGTCGGCGTCGACCGGCACCGATTCCAGGTGCTCGATCAGCGACGGCCCGTCGTAATACGGGGTGTTGTCCGACCGGGTGGCGATGTTGTCGCCGTGCAGCGCCGAGACCGGGATCTCCAGCACGTCCTCGCTCGACCAGCCCAGCGTGCTGGTGAGTTCGTTGAACTCCGCGGAGATGGCGGCGAACACCGCGGCGGCGTCGTCCACCAGATCGATCTTGTTCACCGCGAGCACCAGCTTCGGCACACCGAGCAGCGCGAGCACGGCGGCGTGCCTGCGGGTCTGCTCGATGACGCCCTTGCGCGCGTCGACGAGCAGGATCACCAGCTGCGCGGTGGACGCGCCGGACACGGTGTTGCGGGTGTACTGCACGTGCCCGGGGGTGTCCGCGAGCACGAATGAGCGGCGCGGAGTGGCGAAGTAGCGGTAGGCGACATCGATGGTGATGCCCTGTTCGCGTTCCGCGCGCAACCCGTCCACGAGCAGCGAGAGATCCGGGGTGGCGAGACCTTTGTCCACCGACGCGCGGGTGACGGCGTCGATCTGGTCGGCCAGAACGGATTTCGTGTCGTAGAGCAGGCGTCCGACCAGAGTGGACTTGCCGTCGTCGACAGAACCGGCGGTGGCCAGCCTCAATAGGTCGGACATGTCAGAAATAACCCTCTCGTTTGCGGTCTTCCATCGCGGCTTCGGAGACGCGGTCGTCGCCGCGGGTCGCACCACGTTCGGTCAGTCGGGACGCGGCGACCTCGGCGAGGATCGCCTCGTTGTCGGCCGCGTCGGAAAGCACGGCGCCGGTGGAGGATCCGTCGCCCACGGTGCGGTACCGCACCGACCTGGTCTCCAGCACCTCGTTTTCACGCGGGCCGCCCCACACGCCCGGCGTCATCCACATGCCGTCGCGCAGGTACACCGGACGCTCGTGCGCGTAGTAGATGCTCGCCAGATCGATGTCCTCGCGGGCGATATAGCGCCAGATGTCCAGCTCGGTCCAGTTGCTCAGGGGGAACACGCGCACGTGCTCGCCCGGCGCGTGGCGCCCGTTGTACAGGTTCCACAGCTCGGGACGCTGCCGCTTCGGGTCCCACTGGCCGAAGGCGTTGCGCAGCGAGAAGATCCGCTCCTTGGCGCGCGAGCGCTCCTCGTCGCGACGGCCGCCGCCGAACACGGCGTCGAACCGATGCTCGCTGATCGCGTCCAGCAGCGGGACGGTCTGCAGCGGGTTGCGGATGCCGTCGGGGCGCTCGGTGAGCCTGCCGTCGGCCAGGTAGTCCTCCACCTTCGCCACGTGCAGGCGCAAGCCGTAGCGCTCGACCACCTTGTCCCGGAACTCCAGCACCTCGGGCAGGTTGTGCCCGGTGTCCACGTGCAGCAGCGCGAACGGCAGCGGCGCGGGCCAGAACGCCTTGAGCGCAAGATGCAGCAGCACGGTGGAGTCCTTGCCGCCGGAGAACAGGATCACCGGCCGCTCGAACTCGCCCGCCACCTCGCGGAAGATGTGGATCGCCTCGGATTCCAGCGCGGCGAGAGTATCGAAATCGGTGATACCGAGCGAACGTTCGCTACGAATCGTTTCAGTCATGATTGGTGCAACCCGCATTCGGTCTTGGCGAGGCCGGCCCAACGGCCGCTTCTCGGATCGGCTCCCGGCTCCGGCTTCCGTGTGCACGGAGCGCAGCCGATGGACGGATACCCCTCCTCCACCAGGGGATTGACGAGGATGCCGTGCTTTTCGATGTAGTCCTGCATCTCGTCGTCGGACCACGGCGCGATCGGGTTGATCTTCACCAGGCCGAACGCCTCGTCGAAGGAGATCAGCGGTGCGTTCGCCCGGGTCGGCGCCTCCACCCGGCGGATGCCGGTGACCCAGGCGTTGTAGCCCGCGAGCGACTTCTGCAACGGGACGACCTTGCGCAACCGGCAGCACTCGTTGGGCTCGCGGGCGAACAGATCCTTGCCCAGCAGCCGATCCTGTTCGGCAACGGAGTGTTCCGGCCGGACGTTGACCACGTTCACCCCGTACACGGCCTCCACCGCGTCCCGGGTGCCGATGGTCTCGGCGAAGTGGTAGCCGGTGTCCAGGAAGAGCACGTCGACGCCGGCGCGCACGCCCGCGGCCAGGTGCACCAGCACGCCGTCCTGCATGTTGGAGGCCACGATGTAGTTCGTGCCGAAGGTGTCCTCGGTCCACCGCAGGAGTTCGGTCGCCGAGGCGCCGTCGAGTTCGGCGGCGCCGCGCGCGGCGATGGCGCGGAGCTGGTCCTCGGACAGCTTTTCCGCGAGTTCGGTTGTCACAATTGATCTCCCGTCGACACTTATCTCAGGTCGGCCTCGTCGGCGCGGACCGCCCACTGGGCGAACCGTTCGCCGTCCGAACGTTGCTTGACGAAGTTGCGCACCACCCGGTCGATGTAGTCGCCGAGTTCCCCGGTGGTCACTTTGTGCTGGCGCAGCTTGCGCCCGAACGCGCTGTCGAAGCCGAGGCTGCCGCCGAGGTGAACCTGGAATCCCTCCACCTGATTCCCGGTGCCGTCGTCGACCAGCTGGCCCTTGAACCCGATGTCGGCGATCTGCGAGCGGGCGCAGGAGTTCGGGCAACCGTTGATGTTGATCGTGATCGGGACATCCAGCTGCGCGTTCAGATCCGCCAGCCGTTCCTCCAGCTCCGGCACCAGCGCCTGGGAGCGCTTGCGCGTCTCGGCGAAGGAGAGTTTGCAGAACTCGATACCGGTGCAGGCCATCAGATTCCGCCGCCAGAGCGAGGGCCGCGCCTGCAGGCCGAGGGGTTCCAGCTCGTCGATCAGCGCGTCGACCTTGTCGTCGGGAACGTCGAGCACGATCAGCTTCTGGTACGGGGTGAACCGGACACGATCGGAGCCGATCCGCTCGACCGCGTCGGCGACCTTGGTCAGGACGGTGCCCGACACCCGGCCCGCGATGGGGGAGAAGCCGACCGCGTTGAGTCCGTTGCGCAGCCGCTGCACGCCGACGTGGTCGATCGGCTTGGTCGGCTGCTCGGGCGCGGGGCCGTCGATCAGCTTGCGCTTCAGGTACTCGTCCTCCAGCACCTGGCGGAACTTCTCGATGCCCCAGTCCTTGATCAGGAACTTCAGGCGCGCCTTGGTGCGCAGGCGGCGGTAGCCGTAGTCGCGGAACACCGATACGACGGCTTCCCACACGTCCGGCACCTCGTCCAGCGGCACCCACACGCCCACCCGCTTGGCGAGCATCGGGTTGGTGGACAGCCCGCCGCCGACCCACAGGTCCAGACCGGGGCCGTGCTCGGGATGCACGACACCGACGAACGCGACGTCGTTGATCTCGTGCACCACGTCCTGCTGGCCGGAGATCGCGGTCTTGAACTTGCGCGGCAGGTTGGAGTACTCCTTCTTGCCGATGTAGCGGCGCACGATCTCCTCGATCGCGGGCGTCGGGTCGATGACCTCGTCCAGCGCCTCGCCGGCCAGCGGAGACCCGAGCACCACGCGCGGGCAGTCGCCGCACGCCTCGGTGGTCTTCAGGCCGACCGCCTCGATCCGCTTCCAGATCTCCGGGACGTTCTCCACCTCGATCCAGTGGTACTGCACGTTCTCCCGGTCGGACAGATCCGCGGTGTCGCGGGCGAACTCGGTGGAGATCCCGCCCAGCGTGCGCAGTTGCGCGAGGTTCAGCGCGCCGCCGTCGCAGCGGATGCGCATCATGAAGTACTTGGCCTCGAGCAGATCGATGTTCTCGTCACCGGTCCAGGTGCCGTCGTAGCCCTGCTCGCGCTGGGTGTACAGACCCCACCAGCGGAACCGGCCGCGCAGGTCGCCTTTGTCGATGCCGTCGAAGCCGGTCTTGGCGTAGATGTTCTCGATGCGGGCGCGGACGTTGAGGGGGTTGTCGTCCTTCTTGGACTGCTCGTTCGGGTTCAGCGGCTCGCGGTAACCCAGCGCCCACTGACCCTCGGCCTTGCGGCGCACGGGCTTGCCGGTGCGCACGCGCGGTCCGGTCGTGGTCGCCTCGGGACGCGGCCGATCCGGGCGGACCCGGCGTTCGGAGGCCGGGCGTTCGGGGCGCGCGCGGCGCTCCGGCTGGGATTCGGGCGTGGGCTGATCGGTCGGACCGGCGTCGGTGCTCGACGTCATGGGGTCGCTCCTGCGGGGTGGGTGGTACATCCTGCTGAGGGGCGCGAGGGGCTGACTCACGCCTGCGGTGTCAGCGGGCCGATGAAGTCGGGATCGCCGGGGACCCGGGGATCGGGCGCGCTGAACTACCGGAGGGAACCGGGCAGACAGCAGGCGCTACAGACGCGCTTGTAATCGACGTGGCGACGGGCCACCAGTCGAATCTCCAAAGCGCGCATGCGGCCTATTGTGCCACGTCAGCGATGGCCTTCCGACCCTGCGTCTGGTATTTCCCGTGAATCTGCGGGAAATCCCCTGGACGTTCGACCCAGTTTGTGACGGCAGTCATAGTCGCGAGCCCCAACCAGGCGCGTGATACGGCGACCGCGCCGTCTGTGACACTGCGCACCTCGCTTGACCTCGAGCGAAGTGGAGGTTGGACGCTCGGCGTCATGAGTACCACAACTGTCGAGGCCACCGGTGAGCTCGAAGCCATCCGCGCGGTGGTCGCGAGCGTCCAGCACGCCCAGCGCAACGAGCTCGTCGACGAATTCGTCGCGCTGTTCCGGGAGGACGCGATCTGGACCACCGGACACGGCAAACGTCTCTTCGGACGGGCGGCCATAGCGGAGTTCACCGCGCAGGTGCTGCCCGGTGCCACCGCACACGGCACGGCGACCTACGAGGTCGAGCACGTGCTGTTCATCCGCCCGGACGTGGCGGCGGTGAAGGTGCGCCAGCGCTATTTCACCCACGCGGGCGTTCTGGAGAGCGAAGGCAGCCCGATGTACGTGATGTCCAAGGAGGACGGCCGCTGGTTGCTCACCGCGAACCAGAACACTCCGGTCGTGGCGGACTGAAGGGCCGGTAGCGGAGTCCCGGCCGTCGGCGCGGTCGCGGCGACGTTCACACTGGACAGGTGAGTTCTTCCGCCGCTACCGCGAGCACCGACACCTCCGCGCCGGTGCTACGCGACTTCGGCGACGGGCCGTTCGGGATCTACGTGCACGTGCCGTTCTGCGCCACGCGGTGCGGCTACTGCGACTTCAACACCTACACCGCGGGGGAGCTCGGCAGTTCGGCCTCGCCGCAGTCGTGGCTGGCGGCGTTGCGCGGTGAGCTGGCGACCGCCGCGCAACAGTTCGCGGCGTTGCCCACCGCGACGCCGGAAGTCTCCACCGTCTTCGTCGGCGGAGGGACGCCCTCCCTGCTGGGCGGCGACGGGCTCGCCTCGGTGCTGGACGCCGTGCGCGCCGAGTTCACCTTCGCCGCCGGGGCCGAGGTCACCACGGAGTCCAATCCGGAATCCACCTCGCCGGAATTCTTCGAGCGCATCCGGGCGGCCGGGTTCACCAGGGTGTCGCTGGGCATGCAGTCCGCCGCGGCGCACGTGTTGAAAGTGCTCGATCGCACGCACACCCCCGGCCGCGCGGTGGCCGCCGCGCTGGAGGCGCGCGCCGCTGGATTCGAGCACGTCAACCTCGATCTGATCTACGGAACACCGGGTGAGCGCGATGTCGATCTGGACGCCAGCCTGGACGCGGTGCTCGGCGCGGGCGTCGACCACGTATCGGCGTATTCGCTGATCGTGGAGGACGGCACCGCGCTGGCCAGGCGGGTGCGCCGCGGCGAGTTGCCCGCGCCGGACGACGACGTGCTCGCCGCACGTTACGAGCGCATCGACGCCCGACTGCGCTCGGCCGGATTCGGGTGGTACGAGGTGTCGAACTGGGCTGTGGGCGACGCCGCGGTCTGCAGGCACAACCTCGGTTACTGGGACGGCGGCGACTGGCTCGGCGCAGGACCGGGCGCGCACAGTCATGTCGGCGGCGTGCGGTGGTGGAACGTGAAGCACCCCGCTCGATACGCCGATCGAGTCGGCGCGGGCGGGCTGCCCGCCGCGGGCTGGGAGGCGCTGAGCGCGGACGAGCGCTACACCGAGCGGGTCATGCTCGCCGTCCGGCTGCGCACCGGCCTGCCGCTGGCCGAGCTGGCGTCCTCCGCGCGCACCGCCGTCGATCGCGTGGTCGCCGACGGCCTCGCCGTGCGCACCGCGGACGACCGGCTCGTCCTCACCGACCGCGGCCGTCTGCTCGCGGACGGCGTCGTCCGTGAACTGCTCGACTGATCCCGTGCCGGATCACGGTCGGGTCAACGCGATGCACTTTATGTCTCGTTCCGGTAACTCGGTGCGCACCGGCCGCGTAGTCTGCGATCAACCCCAAGGAGACTCATGGCTTCGGCACCACGTATGACCCTTATCCATGAACCAGGCGAGTTCGCGGAGGCGCGAGCAGCGGAGAAAGCGGAAAACGCGCGCCAGTGCGCCGTCGCCGCCCGCACTGTCGCCAGCTACGCGGAGAACGCCGCCGACTGCGAGTCGCTGCTGGCGATGCTCGGTCTCGATGCGCTCGCGGGCAAACAGGCGAAAACCTGCGGCTGACCATTACGCCTCGTCCGGGGCGAGGGCGGTGCTGCGCCATTCCCGTGGCGTGAGCCCGTAGGCGGCGCGGAAGCGCCGGGCGAAATGTGACGGATCGCGGAAGCCCCAGCGGCGTGCGATCATCGCGATCGTCCGATGTTTCTGGTCCGGACGAGTCAGATCGCCGTGTACCCGCTCGAGACGCTGGCTGATGATTCCCTGCTCGAGGCTGCACTCCGTGTTCGCGTAGATCTTGTAGAGCTGCCGGACCGACATGTTGTGCGCCTTGGCGATCTGTTCCGCGCCGAGACCAGGATCCGCCAGATTGCGCCGGATATAGGCGCGAATCCGGGACAGCAGGATGTCGGAGGGGACGACGGAGCCGTCGTCGGCGCACGCCGACAACAACAGTGCCCGGATCAGCTCGATGCTGGCGCAACCCGACAGGGCGGCCGCGGGGTCGGCGCTGAGCGCGTCCGCATCGGCGGTCAGTTGGACGATGTGGTTGGCCACCAGCCGGTAGTGCGGGCTGTCCTGCACTCTGGCGGCGGCCTGACCGATCAGATCGGCGGGCAGGCCGAGCTGATCGAGCGGCACGTGCAGGCAGGTCGACGCCCCGTCGCCGCGCCGGCTGAAGTCGTAGGGCGCGTTCAGATCCATGACGTGCAGATCGCCCGGTCGCACGACGCGACGGACGTCGCCCTGCTCGTACCGTCCGTCGCCCGCCTGCTGCACCGCGACCGCCAGTACCGGCGCGGGGGAGGTCCTGACCTGCTTCGGCGTCCGGATCAGCTGGATGCCCGAGGTGCTGGCACGCACGATGCGCGCCTCGCCGAACCACCACACGTCGAACGTGGCGTGCACACGCTCGTCCGGCCCGTCCAGCACGACATGGGACGGGACCGATGCCTCTTGTACTGCCGCGGCCACCGCGTCCGCCCGCTCGCGCGGCGCGATGGTGTCCGAATTGAACACGACCGTCATCACAGCCTCCGTCGCAAATGAGACAGATTCGGCAATCCTCGCATGGAACCCGCCGACCGGGCCGTGCATTCTGAGCCGACGATCGTGCACGCAGAGTCGTTTCTCCGGCGGCCGCCCGTCATACGCTGTCGGTCGACCAAGATCGATCCCCGGTTCACCCGACATCCGTCCAGATCGAAGGGAACTGTCATGCCGACGATCACCACCACCGATGGCGTCGAGATCTACTACAAGGACTGGGGTGCCGGACGTCCGGTGGTGTTCAGCCACGGCTGGCCGCTGAACGGGGACGCCTGGGACAACCAGATGAAACTGGTGGCGAGCAACGGCTATCGCGCCATCGCCCACGATCGGCGCGCGCACGGACGCTCGAGCGACGTGTGGGACGGGCACGACATGGACCACTACGCCGACGACCTCGCCGCGGTGCTGAACGAGCTGGACATCAAGGACGCGATTCTGGTCGGGCACTCGACCGGCGGCGGCGAGGTGACCAGGTATCTGTCCCGGCACGGCACCTCGCGGGTGGTCAAGGCGGTGCTGCTCGGCGCGGTCCCGCCGTTGATGCTGAAGACCGCGAGCAATCCGGAAGGGACGCCGATCGAGGCGTTCGACGACATCCGCGCGGGCGTGGCCGCCGACCGCTCGCAGTTCTGGAAGGATCTGGCGATCCCGTTCTACGGCGCCAACCGCACCGGATCGAAGGTCTCACAAGGACTGCGCGACCACTTCTGGCTGATGGGCATGCAGGTGGGGCTCGAGGGCGCGTTCGACTGCGTCAAGGCGTTCTCCGAGACCGATTTCACCGCCGAGCTGCCGAGCATCGAGATCCCGGTGCTGGTGGCGCACGGCGACGACGACCAGATCGTGCCGCTCGCCGCCGCGGGCGCCAAGACGGCGAAATTGCTGCCGAGGGCCGAGTTGAAGGTGTACCCCGGCGCTCCGCACGGCCTGTGCGGCGACTACGAGAAGGCGTTCGACGCCGATCTGCTGAACTTCCTGAAGAGCTGAGGAGCCGAGACCCGATGCCGAACAAACGCTACCTGCGCCGTGCTGTGGCCGCGCTGGCCCTCCTGCTCGCCGCCACCACAGCGGCCGGGCCGGCGCGAGCGCAATCGCTGCCCACCGTCGTGCTCGTGCACGGCGCCTTCGCCGACACCACCAGCTGGGACGGTGTCGCTGCCGTGCTGCGCGAGCGCGGCTACCGCGTGGTGACGCCGGAGAATCCGCTGCGCGGGCCTGCCTACGACGCGGCCGCCGTGCAGCGCACGCTGGACACGATCAGCGGTCCCGTCGTGCTGGCGGGGCACTCCTACGGCGGCTTCGTGATCAGCAACGTGCACGATCCGAAGGTCGAATCGCTGGTGTACATCGCGGCTTTCGCGCCGGTGGAAGGCGAGGTGGCGCAGGCCGAGCTCGACCCGATCCGCTTCCCGGGCAGCCAGCTGCTGCCGCCCGCGCTGCAGGTGAAGCTCGTCGACGACGTCACGGGTGTCGCCGGGAAGAACCTGGACGCGTATGTCGCACCCGCCAGCTTCCATGACGTCTTCGCCCAGGACGTCGGCCCGGAGACCACGGCCGACATGATCGTCCATCAGCGCTCCATCGCCGTGAAGGCCAATCTGGAACCGTCCGGGCCGCCCGCGTGGTCCGGCACTCCGAGTTGGTATCTGGTCTCCGCCGACGACCGGGTCATCCCGCCGTCCTCCCAGCGCTTCATGGCCCAGCGCATGGCGGCTCGAACCGGTGAGATCGAGGCCTCGCACGCCTCGCTGGTCTCCCGGCCCGACGCCGTGGCCGCGGTGATCGACGCCGCCGTTCCGCGCTGAGCGTCGCGCCGCTCGTCACGTCCCGTTGCAGGCGAGAGATCCGGTTACCGACAATTAGACTGGATCGACGGACGAACCGTGGTCGGCCCGCGATGTGCGGCGGTCACGGGACGTCGGCGCCGGGTACGGCGTGACGGGAGACGAGAGCGAGGAGGTGCGGCCGATGTCGAGCACCGAGGATCGGCGCTTCGAGGTCTTGCGCGCCATCGTCGCGGACTATGTCGCGACCAAGGAGCCGATCGGGTCGAAGACGCTGGTCGAGCGGCACAACCTGGGTGTTTCCAGCGCGACGGTGCGCAACGACATGGCGGTGCTCGAGGCCGAGGGCTACATCACCCAGCCGCACACGAGTTCCGGCCGCATCCCCACCGACAAGGGCTACCGGCAGTTCGTGGACCGGATCTCCGAGGTGAAGCCGCTGTCCTCGGCGGAGCGCAGGGCGATCCTCGAGTTCCTGGAGTCCGGCGTCGACCTCGACGACGTGCTGCGCCGGGGCGTCCGCTTGCTCGCTCAGCTGACCAGGCAGGTCGCCGTCGTGCAGTACCCGACGGTGTCGGCGTCCACGGTGCGGCACATCGAGGTGGTGGCGCTCAATCCCGCCCGCCTGCTGCTGGTGGTGATCACCGACACCGGCCGGGTCGACCAGCGCCTGGTGGAGCTCGGCGCGCTGGTCGACGACGAGGATCTGGCCGCGCTGCGCGGCATGCTCGGCGGCGCGATGGACGGCAAACGCCTGGCCGCGGCCTCCGCGGCGGTGGCCGAGCTGCCCGAGCACGCTCCGTTGCGGCTGCGCGACGTGCTGGTGCGGGTGTCCACGGTGCTGGTGGAGACCCTGGTGGAGCACCCGGAGGAGCGATTGGTGCTCGGCGGCACCGCCAACCTCACCCGCAACGCCGCCGACTTCGGTTTCCCCGGCTCGCTGCGTTCGGTTTTGGAGGCGCTCGAGGAGCAGGTGATCGTGCTCAAGCTGCTCGCCGCGGCCCAGCAACCGGGGACGGTGACGGTGCGGATCGGAGAAGAGACGCAGGTCGAGCAGATGCGCGGCACGTCGGTGGTGTCGACCGGCTACGGCGCGGCGGGCGCCGTGCTCGGCGGTATGGGGGTGCTCGGGCCCACCCGGATGGACTACCCGGGCACGATCGCATCGGTGGCGGCCGTCGCCCGATACATCGGCGAGGTCCTCGCCGAGCGCTGACGCGACGACGCCACTGCTACGCTCGATCTTTCGGCCGGATAAAGTTGAGTGCACAAGACTAATGCTGTTGTCGGCGCGCTTCACAGCGGCGCGGGCACCGGCGGCACTGTCGAGAACGACCAAGGACTAGAGAACTCAAGTGGCACGGGACTACTACGGACTGCTCGGCGTCGCGAAGAACGCGACCGACCAGGAGATCAAGCGGGCATACCGCAAGCTGGCGCGTGAGCTCCACCCCGACGTCAACCCCGACGAGGCGGCGCAGGCCAAGTTCAAGGAAGTGTCGGCCGCCTACGAGGTGCTGTCGGATCCGGAGAAGCGGCGCATCGTCGACATGGGCGGCGACCCGCTGGAATCCGGCGGTGGTGGGGCCGGATTCAACGGCGCGGGCTTCGGCGGGCTCGGCGACGTGTTCGAGGCGTTCTTCGGCGGCATGAGCGGATCGGCCGGTGCGCGCAAGCCGCGCGGTCGAGTCCAGCCCGGCGCCGACTCGCTGATCCGCACCCGGCTCAGCTTGGCCGAGTGCGCGGTCGGCGTGACCAAGCACCTGACCGTGGACACCGCGATCCTGTGCGATATCTGCCAGGGCTCCGGTACCAACGGCAAGTCCAAGCCGGTGCGCTGCGAAACCTGCGGCGGCGCGGGTGAGGTCCAGTCCGTGCAGCGGTCCTTCCTCGGCCAGGTGCTGACCTCGCGCCCGTGCCCCACCTGCCGCGGCGCGGGCGAAACCATCCCGGACCCGTGCCACAAATGCGGTGGTGACGGCCGGGTGCGGGCGCGCCGCGAGATCGCGGCCCCGATCCCCGCGGGCGTCGCGAACGGCATGCGGGTGCGGCTGGCCGCGCAGGGCGAGGTCGGCCCCGGCGGCGGTCACGCGGGCGACCTCTACGTCGAGATCGTGGAGCAGCCGCACGACGTGTTCGTCCGGGACGGGGACGATCTGCACTGCACCATCCGGGTGCCGATGGTGGACGCGGCGCTCGGCACCACCGTCGTGATCGACACCATCCTGGACGGCCCGACCGAGTTGAGTATTCCGGCGGGCACCCAGCCCGGCGAGATCTCGGTGCTGCGCGGGCACGGCATGCCGCGGCTGCGCTCGAGCGCGCGCGGCGACCTGCTGGCGCATCTGGACATCGTGATCCCGGCCAAGCTGGACAGCAAGCAGACCGAACTGCTGCGCAAATACAAGGGACTGCGCGAGCGGGAACGCGCCGAAGTGATGTCGGCGCAATCCGAGCACAACAGTGGCCTGTTCGCGCGACTGCGCGCGTCTTTCAGCGGGCGCTAGGTGGCCGCGACGGTCTTCTACCTCGACGAGGTGCCCGAGCCGGGCGCGGTCGCGGTGCTCGACGGCCCGGAGGGCAGGCACGCCGCCACGGTGCGCCGCATCCGGGTCGGCGAGCCGATCACCCTCTCCGACGGGCGCGGGGTACTGGCCGCATCGGAAGTCGTTGCCGCGCAACGCGACCGGCTCGAGCTCGCGGTGCGCGAGCGGGTGCTCGCGGCACCTCAGACGCCGCCGGTGACCGTCGTGCAGGCGCTGCCGAAATCCGATCGCTCGGAACTGGCGGTCGAGCTGATGACGGAGGCGGGCGCGGACGTCGTCGTTCCCTGGCAGGCCGCGCGCTGCGTCGCGAACTGGGAGGGCAAGGCGGCCAAGGGAGTCGAGAAGTGGCGGGCCGCGGCCCGCTCGGCCGCCAGGCAGTCCCGCCGGGCCTACATTCCGCAAGTCGCCGACCTGCACCGCACCCAGGACTTGCTGGATCTGGTCCGCACGGCGAAGGCCCGCGGTGCGATCGTCGCGGCGCTGCACGAATCCGGCGCCGCCCGTTTCACCGAATTGCCCTTCGCCGAGGCCGCCGAAATCGTCCTCGTCGTGGGTCCGGAAGGCGGGCTGGACGACGCCGAGCTCACGGCGTTGGCCGAAGCGGGCGCGGACATCACCTTGCTCGGCCCGACCGTGCTGCGTACATCCACCGCGGCAGCGGTCGCTCTCGGGGCGCTCGGCGCACTGACGCCGCGTTGGTGAGGTCTCGCGTCGACGCCCGATGCGATACCCACAGCAGCAGTGCCGCGATGACCATCAGCGATCCGATGCCGCAGGACAGCCCGAGCCACCCGGAGCGGGCGTAGGCGATGCCCGCCGTTCCGCCGACGAGCGCGCTGCCGAGGTAGTAGGCGAACAGATACAGCGACGACGCCGCGCCCCGGTTGCCTTCGGCCATCGCCCCCACCCACGCGCTCGCCGCGGTGTGCGCCCCGAAGAAACCCGCGGTGAAGAGCAATACGCCGAGCAAAACGGTGCCGATGTGGTCGGGAATCGTCACCAGGAGCCCGATCGCCATGACGGCCAGCGACATCGCGAGCACCCAGGATCGGCCGATCCGATCGGTCAGCAGGCCGGATGCCGCCGAGGCCGCCGTTCCGGCCAGATAGAGCACGAACACCAGCCCCACCAGTGCTTCCGGCAGCCCGAAGGGCGCGCTGGTCAGCCGGTAGCCGAGATAGTTGTACATCGAGACGAACCCGCCCATCAGCACGAACGCCAGTCCGAACAGAGCGAGCAGTCC
Source organism: Nocardia sp. NPDC051929 (assembly GCF_044548645.1). Taxonomy (NCBI): domain Bacteria; kingdom Bacillati; phylum Actinomycetota; class Actinomycetes; order Mycobacteriales; family Nocardiaceae; genus Nocardia; species Nocardia sp. NPDC051929. The sequence goes on from NZ_JBIUCG010000008.1 coordinate 191,663, forward strand.
GCGGTGACGCAAGGGGCTGCCGAGGTCGCCGAGGACCGTCCGGATTCCGGCGGGGCGAGGCACGAAGCCGCGCGAGGGCGGCAGCAGGCGGACGAACCACACGGTGCAGGCCGCGGCGGCGATCGAGGCCACCGCCTGCGCCCACCGCCAGGACGCCACGTCCAACGTGAACGCCGGGATCAACCGCCCGGCCAGCCCGCCGATAGTGGTACCCGCGACGTAGATGCCCATCGCGGCGCCCAGCCCGTCCCCGCCGATCTCCTCTGCCAGATAGGCCATCGCCACCGCGGGCACACCGGCCAGCGCGATGCCTTGCAGCGCGCGTCCGGCCAGCAGCAGATCCAGCGAAGGGCTCAGCGGCAGCAGCAGTCCGAGCACCGCCGCCGCGACGGCGGAACCGATCATCACCTTGGTCCGGCCGATCCGCGACGAGAGCGCGCTCACCGGGATGATGGCCAGCGCGAGGAACCCGGTGGTGAGCGACACCGCCAGTGCCGCCCGCGCGGGCGTCGCGCCGAACGCGGCCGAGAGACTCGGCAGCAGTGCCTGGGCGCTGTACATCGAGGCGAATGTCGTCAGACCGGCCGCGAACAGCGCGATGGTGATCCTGCGTTCGTGGGCGACGTCCCTCGCCGCTTCGATCCGTGTCGTGGTCATCGGGTCCTCCTTTCGTCCAGCATCGCCAGGCGGTTTTCCGGAAGGAAATGAATAATGAGAAGTGAGTTCATTCCCTGAGCGCATATAGAGAGGTCGGGCAGTGCTTGGCGAGGATCTGGAGTGGTTCACGACACTCGCCGAACTCGAACGGGTCGGCGCCGCCGCGGAGCGGTTGCACCTGGCGCAGCCGACGTTGTCGCGCATGCTGGCTCGCTTGGAGCGCAGGGTGGGAGTCGAACTGTTCGACCGGCACGGGAAGCGGATCGTCCTGAACGAATACGGTCGCATCTACTACGAGCACGCCCGCCGCGCGCAATCCGAGCTGGACGCGGCGGAACAGGTCCTCGCCGATCGGGCCAACCCGGCCGGGGGCGTCGTGCGGCTGTCGTTCCAGCACTCTTTCGGCGGCTCGCTGGTGCCGCAGCTGATCAGCGGCTTCCGGCGCATCTCCGGCCGGATCACGATCACGCTGTGGCAGGGAGCGGCAGCCGCGGTGACCGAGCGAGTGCTCGCGGGTGAAAGCGATCTGGGCATCGTCTCGCCGCGCCCGGCCGTCGCAGGCGTCGGCTGGCGCGCCGTGCTGCGACAGCCGCTGGTACTCGCGGTGCCGCCGGAACACCGGTTGGCCGGACGGCGGCAGGTCCGCCTCGCGGAGGTGGCCGACGCGGAGTTCGTCACCATGCACCACGGATTCGGGATGCGGCGCATCTTCGACGAACTGTGCGCCGCCGCGGACATCCGGCCGCGGATCGCGTTCGAGTCGAGCGATCTCGTCACGGTGGCCGGGCTGGTCTCGGCGGGGTTGGGGGTGGCGATCCTGCCGCGTGAAGATCCGCTGTCCGCGGGCCCGCTGTCCGGCCCGGTGACGGTCCCGCTCGCGGACGCGGGCGCCGCGCGCGCGGTCGGGCTGATCTGGCCCGCCGCTACCACGCCACCCGACGCGGTGCGACGCTTTCGTGATTTCGCCGAGGATTGGGCGCGGCGACGTGGGGGAATCCCGTGAGGGGCCGGTTTTGCCCACGGCTTATTCACTGGGCGGTGTCGGTGGGGCGGGTTAAACTTTCTCCATACAGCAGCAGTCGAGACCGGAAAGCAGGCTATAGCCACTTTTGAGAACACAAGGCGAGATCGGCGACCCCACCACCCCAGCGGCAGGCATCGGCGCCGGCGACAACGGTTCGGGTCCCGCAGCGCGCACCGTGCGCTCGAGCATCGAACTCGCTCCTGAATCCGTGTTCCCCTTCCTCGGTTCGGCCGACCAGAATCTTCGCGAACTGGAGACGCTGCTCGACGCGGACATCCACGTCCGCGGGAATTCCGTGACCCTCACCGGCAAGGCGGCCGACGTCGCGCTCGCCGAGCGGGTCATCGAGCAGCTGGTCGCGCTGACCGGGCGCAACCGCGTGGTGACGCCCGAGGCGGTGCGGCACACCGTTTCGATGCTCACCGAGGGCTCCAGCGAGTCCCCCGCGGAGGTGCTCAGCCTGGACATCCTGTCCCGGCGGGGCAAGACCATCCGGCCCAAGACGCTGAACCAGAAGCGCTACGTCGACGCGATCGACGCGAACACCATCGTGTTCGGCATCGGTCCCGCCGGTACCGGCAAGACCTATCTGGCGATGGCCAAGGCGGTCCAGGCGCTGCAGACCAAGCAGGTCAACCGGATCATCCTCACCCGCCCCGCGGTCGAGGCGGGCGAGCGGCTCGGCTTCCTGCCCGGCACGCTGAACGAGAAGATCGACCCGTACCTGCGCCCGCTCTACGACGCACTGCACGACATGATGGACCCGGAGGCCATTCCCAAGCTGATGGCGGCCGGTGTCATCGAGGTCGCGCCGCTGGCCTACATGCGCGGACGCACGCTGAACGACTCCTTCATCATCCTCGACGAGGCGCAGAACACCACCGCCGAGCAGATGAAGATGTTCCTCACCCGCCTCGGGTTCGGCTCGAAGATCGTGGTGACCGGTGACGTGACGCAGGTCGATCTGCCGACCGGCGCCCGGTCCGGTCTGCGCGCCGCCAGCGAGATCCTCACCGAGATCGAGGACATCCACTTCGCGGAGCTGACCAGTAGCGACGTGGTTCGCCACCGGCTGGTCTCGGACATCGTCGACGCCTACGACCGCTTCGAGGCCCAGTCGCGCCCGCAGGTCGCCCCGCATTACGGCGGCAACCGAGCGCAGCGCCGCGCGGCGAGCCGGGCGGACCGGCGGTAACTCGTCTCGCCGGGCGGGGCTCCGCTCCGCCGACACGATCGACGGGATCGTAGGCTGTTCGGGTGAGTATCGAGATCGCCAACGAGTCGGGTATCGACGTGCCCGAAGAAGAGCTGGTCAGCGTCGCTCGGTTCGTGATCGCCCGGATGGACGTGCACCCCGCCGCGGAGCTGTCGATGGTGCTCGTCGATCTCGACACCATGGCCGACCTGCACATGCGCTGGATGGACCTACCCGGCCCAACCGACGTCATGTCCTTCCCCATGGACGAACTCGAGCCGGGCGGGCGGCCCGACAGCCCCGAACCAGGCCCATCCATGCTCGGCGACATCGTGCTGTGCCCGGAGTTCGCCGCCGGTCAGGCCCGTAAGGCGGGGCACTCCCTGGATCACGAACTCGCTCTGCTCACCGTGCACGGCGTGCTGCACCTGCTCGGCTACGACCACGCCGAGCCGGACGAGGAGAAGGAGATGTTCGCGTTGCAGGCCAGGCTGCTCGAGGAGTGGTACGAGAGCCTGCGGGAGGCGCAGCGGCGCGCCGAACTGGCCGAACGCGACGCGCGGTTGCTGGGTAAGGCGGGTTTCACCACACCGGGTGAGTCCCTGGGTCCCGCGTGAATGCCCTGACCCTCGTCCTGCTCGCGGTCCTGCTCATCTCCGTGGGTGGGGTCTTCGCCGGGGTCGATTCCGCCCTGAACACGATCTCGCCCGCCCGCGTCGAGGACTTGGTGCGAGCCGACCGGCCCGGCGCCGTGCGGCTGAGCCGGGTCGTCGACGACCGGGCCCGCTACGTGAATCTCATGGTGCTGCTTCGCATTCTGTGCGAGATCGGCGCGACGGTGCTGCTGGCAGCGGGACTGATGACGGTCTGGGGCAGGAACTGGGCGCTGCTGATCACCGCGCTGGTGATGGTGCTGGTGTCCTACGTGGTGATCGGTGTCGGCCCGCGCACGCTGGGCAGGCAGCACGCGTATTCCATCGCCCTGGCCGCGGCCCTGCCCCTGCAGTTCATCGGCGCGCTGCTCGGCCCGATCAGCAGGCTGCTGATCCTCATCGGTAACGCGATCACCCCCGGTAAGGGTTTTCGCAACGGGCCCTTCGCTTCCGAGATCGAGTTGCGCGAAGTGGTCGAGATGGCCGGTGAGCGCGGAGTGGTGGCCGACGACGAACGGCGGATGATCCAGTCGGTTTTCGAACTCGGCGACACAGCGGCGCGTGCGGTGATGGTGCCGCGCACGGAGATGGTCTGGATCGAAGCGGACAAGACCGCGGCGCAGGCCATGTCGCTGGCGGTGCGTTCCGGGCATTCGCGGATCCCGGTGGTCGGCGAGAACGTCGACGACATTCGCGGCGTGGTGTATCTGAAAGACCTCGTGCCGTTCGCCGAACGCAGCCGCAAGGTACGGGTGCGTGAGGTGATGCGTCCCGCGGTGTTCATGCCCGACTCCAAACCGTTGGACAGCCTGCTCGACGAGATGCAACGCAGGCGCAACCACATGGCGTTGCTGGTGGACGAGTACGGCGGCATCGCGGGTCTGGTGACCATCGAGGACGTGCTGGAGGAGATCGTCGGAGAGATCGCCGACGAGTACGACATCGACGAGACCCCGCCCGTCGAGGATCTCGGCGACGGGCGCTACCGCGTGTCGGCCCGGCTGCCGGTGGAGGATCTCGGCGAGCTGTTCGGATTGGAGATCGAGGAGGAGGACGTCGACACCGTCGGCGGCCTGCTCGCGCACGAGCTGGGCCGGGTGCCGCTGCCCGGTTCGAAGATCGAGGCGCACGGGTTGGTGCTGCGCGGTGAAGGCGGACCGGACGCGCGCGGCCGGATGCGGGTGAACACCGTGGTGGTACGCAAAGCGCGCGAGAAGGTCCCCGCGGGGAAGACCAACGGGGACAATCCCAATGGCAAGCGCAAGGCGAACGGATCGGAGCGGGATATCGCGGCCGATCGCGACGAGGACGGAGACACCGAATGACCGAACTGGACGCCGAGGACAACAAGCTGGTCACGCTGGCCCGTGGTGCGCTCGGTCGCACCGGAGGGGCGAGTGGAGCCGCGATCCGCGATACCGATGGTCGCACCTACGCCGCGGGCGAGGTCACGCTGACCGCGCTGCGGTTGACGGCGCTGCAAGCCGCCGTGGCCGCGGCGTTGTCCAGCGGCGCGGAGGGCTTCGAGGCGGCCGTGGTGGTCGGCGGGCGGTTGTCCGACTTCGGTGTGACGGCGGTGCGGGAGGTTTCGGCGGAGGCGCGGATCATCTTCACCGATCGTGACGGCGCGGTGTTCGAGATCGTCGACGACTCCGCCGACGCGGCCGACGCGGTGAGCGCCGACTCCGGCGAGGTCCGCGGTGGCTGACGCGCGGGAGAAGGGCGAATTCCGTTCCGGGTTCGTCTGTTTCGTCGGTCGGCCGAACACCGGCAAGTCGACCTTGACCAACGCCCTGGTCGGCGCGAAGATCGCGATCACCTCGTCGCGCCCGCAGACCACCAGGCACACGATTCGCGGCATCGTGCACCGCGAGCACGCCCAGCTGATCCTGGTCGACACACCGGGCTTGCACCGCCCGCGCACCTTGCTCGGCCAGCGCCTCAACGACCTTGTGCGCGATACGTATTCGGAAGTCGACGTGATCGCGCTGTGTATCCCGGCCGACGAGAAGATCGGTCCGGGTGACCGCTGGATCGTGCAGCAGATCAAGCAGATGGCGCCGAAGACGACGCTGCTCGGCGTGGTCACCAAGATCGACAAGGTGAGCCGCGAGCAGATCGCCGAGCAATTGCTCGCCGTGGCCCAGTTGCTCGGCCCCGAGGCCGACGTGGTGCCGGTGTCGGCGGTCAAGGGTGAGCAGGTGGAAGTCCTCGTCGACGTCATCGCCTCGAAGATGCCGGAGGGCCCGGCTTTCTACCCCGACGGCGAGCTCACCGACGAGCCCGAGGAAACGTTGATGGCCGAGCTCATTCGCGAGGCCGCGCTCGAGGGTGTGCGCGACGAGTTGCCGCACTCGCTGGCCGTCGTCATCGAGGAGGTCCTGCCCTACGAGGAGCGCGAGGACATGCTCGACGTGCACGCCTTGCTCTACGTCGAGCGGCCCAGCCAGAAGGCCATTGTCATCGGCAAGGGCGGTTCCCGGCTGAAAGAGGTCGGCACCAACGCCCGCAAGCAGATCGAACACATCCTCGGCACCCGGATCTACTTGAATTTGCACGTGAAGGTGGCCAAGGACTGGCAGCGCGACCCGAAACAGCTGGGCAAACTGGGTTTCTGACCGGTTCGGGCGTCGCTGGGGCGTGCGTGGAAGTCTTGGAGGCGTCTTCGTTGGCGTGGGGCGTCCGGTCGGCTGCCGATGATTCGGTGTGATCCACCGATGTGTCGGCTGTACTCGAGGCGAGTGCCGTGTCAGTGGTCGTGTCAGACCGGCGTCAGCTCGGTATCAGCCGGGCTCGCGACAGTAGTCACATGAACAGCACAGCGATCGCGACTTCCACCACCACCCTCTCCGACCAGGACAAGAGCACGCTGCGGACCGCCGCGTACGGCGCGTTGTCGCTGATGGCCGCCACCGGCACGCCGCACGTGGCCGCGACGAACGGCTCCATCGCCCTGACGTCGGCGACCGGCCTGGTCGGGCACGTGCTCGCCGCGAAGTCCAAGGACATCCAGTTGAAGGGCAAGACCATCGCCGAACTCGCCGACCAGGTACTGCCTGCCCTGACCTCGGCCGTGCACCTGCTCGAGCGGCACGATCCGGCCGAGGCCGACAACTTCCGCGGCACCGTCCGCATCGCCGTCGACGCAGCAGCCCAGCCGCACCACGGCGAGCCCGGCCCGGCCACGGCCGAGATGGCCCGCAAGATCATCGCGGCGCTCGATGCCGCCGGGGTGGCCGGTGCCGACAACGGAACGGTTGCCGCCGGGCCGGATCGCCCGCAACTCCAGAAGGCCCTCGATGAGATCGTCGCTTCTGGTTTCGCCGGAATCACGCTGCGCGTGCACGACGAGCGGGGCGAGTGGGTCGGCAGCGCCGGGGTGAGCAGGCTGGGCGAGACCGCGAAGCCGCCGACCGACGGGCACGTCCGGATCGGCAGCAATACAAAGACTTTCACCGCGACTCTGGTCCTGCAACTGGTGGCCGAGGGCAAGATCGGATTGGACGACCCGGCGGCCCACTACCTGCCCGAGTTCGAACTCGATTCGCGGATCACGGTGCGGATGCTGTTGCAGCACACCAGCGGGGTGTTCAACTTCACCGGCGAGTACTACGAAGACGGGACCGTCGTGCCGGGAATCCCCGCCACCACCGCGGGCAAAGAGTGGGTGGACAACCGGTTCGAGACCTACCAGCCCGAAGAGCTGGTGCGGCTGGCGCTGTCCAAGCCCGCGCGGTTCGAACCAGGCACGGGCTGGAGTTATTCCAACACCAACTACGTGCTGGCCAGGTTGCTGATCGAGAAGGTCACCGGCCGCCCGGTCGCTCAGGAGATGCAGCGGCTGATCTTCGGGCCGCTCGGGCTGTCGGGCACCGTGGCCCCGACCACCCAGACCGAGCTCCCGGAGCCGCACGCCCACGCCTACTACCGATACGAGGACGCAGGGCAGGAGAAGACGGTCGACGTCACCAGCCACAACCCCTCCTGGATCTCCAGCGGCGGTGACATGATCTCGACCACCCAGGACCTGCAAACTTTCATTTCCGCGCTGATGAGCGGCAAGCTGCTGCCTGCCGAGTTGCTGGCCGAGATGTGCGCACCGCACCCGACAGGCATCCCGAACATGGGCTACGGCCTCGGTGTATTCGTGCAGGACACCGGCCTGGGCGGCAAGGTCGTCACCCACAACGGCGGCGCAGCGGGTCACGCGGCGCTGATGTACAGCACACCCGACGGCAAGAAGACCCTGACCGGCACCCTGAACTACGCGGACGACGCCGCCATGTCCCTGGCCGTGCCGTTCCAGCAGGCGACCCAGAGGCTCGTCGACGAGGTGTTCTGCGGCGGCCAGGCCGATCCGGCGCAGCCGACGGACTGAACTTCCCGCTGCGCATGCCGAAACGCCCGGACACGGACGCCGAGTTGTCGATGGTTCGGGTCACCACCACGGGGCGGGGCGGTGGCGGTGCCACTGGAGTTCGGATTCGAGTTGGGCGGCCAAGGAGATCAGGAGGGGTTCGGAGTTTGCTGTGCCCATCAGTTGGGCGCCTACGGGGAGGCCGGTGTCGGTGAAGCCTGCGGGGACGTTGATGCTGGGCCAGCCGAGGACGTTCCATGGCCAGGTGTAGGGGCAGGCCGCGGTGATGAGGTTGTTGGTGGCGTTGACGCCGATGCCGTCGATTTCCTCGGCGCGGGGCGGTGGGGTGGCGGTGGTCGGGGCGAGGACCACGTCGTAGTCGCGGAAGAAGTGGCCGATTCGCTTGTGCAGCAGCGGTTCCAGCTGCCGTGCCGCGTAGAGGGCGGGGCCGTCGAGCGCGCGTCCGATTCGGGCGTTGGCGGTGGTGCGCGGATCGACTTCCAGACCGGGCATGCGGTCGTACACCCGCCGGACCCCGGCGAGCGAACGCGGGAGGAAGGAAGCGCCGATCAGGATGCCGTAGTGCAGGTCCGCCACGGTCACGGTGTGTCCGAGCGCGCCCAGTGTGTCGGCGGTGCGGCGCACCGATCGCTCGACCTCGGGATCCAGCGCGGTCCTGGTCGCGGTGAAGGGGATACGCAGCGACAGGGCGATTCGCAGCTTTCCTGGGTCCCGGCCGACGGCGTCCGACGCGGTGATCGGCTCCGGGGTGTGCAGATCTTCCTGGTGCGGACCGGCCGCCGCATCCAGCAGTAGCGCCGCGTCGGCGACGGTACGCGCCAGCGGACCGTTCACGGTGAGCCCGTAGAACGCTTCGGCTTCCGGCCAGGTGGAGATTCGTCCGCGCTGCGGTTTGATGCCGACCAGGTTCGTCCAGGCCGCAGGGATGCGGATCGAGCCCGCGCCGTCGGAACCCAGAGCGGCGGGGACCAATCCGGCGGCGACGGCAGCCGAAGCTCCGCCGGAGGACCCGCCCGGCGTCCTGCCGCGGTCCCACGGATTGCGGGTGTGCCCGAACCATGCGGCACTCGTGAAGGGCCACTGTCCGAGTTCACAGGTGTTCGTCTTGCCGACGATCACCGCGCCCGCGGCACGCAGGCGCCGGACCGATTCCGCGTCCTCGGTCTTCGGTGCGAAGTCGCCGCCGCAGCCGAACGCGGTCGGCTCGCCCGCGACATCAGTGTCGTCCTTCACCGCGACGGGCACGCCCAGCAGCGGCAGTCGTTCTCCCGCGGCCAGCCGCCGGTCGGCGTCGGCGGCCTCCGCCAGGGCCCGCTCGCGGCGCACGATCCGGAAGGCATTGAGCGTGCCCTGCGCCGCGTCGATCCGGTCCAGTGCGCCGCCGACCGCCGCGGTCGAGGTGATCGCGCCGCTCGCGATCGCGGCCGCCAGTTCGGCCAGGCCCAGTTCCCGCGTGCCAGATACGTGGGCAGGATCGGACACCGTCATGTGAGCTCCGTCTCGTCGTGATCTACAGACGGTAGCGCCATATTGGTCAATCGTCCAGATTGTCTCAGGGGACGAGCTCGGCGGGCAGCAGTCGCCAGGCGTACCCGGTCGGGAACCGATCGAACAGCTGGCGTATCCAGTCGTGTCGGTTGCCGCCGTCCTTATCGACCCCGCCCGGTTTCGCTCGCGCACCGAACGGCGACCTGTGCGATCGAACCTACTCGCTCGGCTGGGTCTTCCAGATGACCCACCACAGAGGACGCGGAATCGGTCCGGCGCCTGCGTGCCGCCGCGGAGAAGATCGGCGGCAGCGGGCCTGTGCTCTGGCCGAGAAGGTCCGAGTACTCATGTCACGGAATGTGCTTGCACTCACCGTAGGGCACGCCCTGGGTGAGGTCCGGCCGGCCGAACATCCGGCCGACCAGAGCGTTGAACGCCGCCACCGACAGCCGGTCCATGTCGTTGCAAAGAAAGTCGTTCTTGGTGCCCGAGACATCCTTGGACTTCAGGGATTTCGCCCACTTCTGCGGTGTTCCCCCGCAGCCGACATGCACCTGGTAGTCGCCGCCCTTGTCGAGCTCGAAGGAGTAGTCGACCTTGGAGTGGCCGCCGAGCCGGACCGGAAGCTTGGTCCGCGCCCATCCCGATTTCGATGTCTTGGCCTGAACCCAGACTCCTACCGGCGACGCGCTGTTGATGCAGCCGATCGTGCCGCTCACGGTGGTGGACGCCGATGCGCTCGGCAGTCCGAGGGCGAGGAACGCCGTGGAAGCGGAGACGAGAACGGCTACGCGGAGGGTCTTGCGCATCATTCGAACCTTTCGATGGGGGGAACGGCGGACTCCGATCGCGCGGAGCGCGCCGCGACGACGACTTGTTCCGGCCGCAGCAGGCGTTCACCCATGAGGTATCCGTGCCGGACTACCTGCAGCACCGTGCCCGGTGATCTGCCGGAAGCCTCGGCGACGGCGACGGCTTCGTGAACCTCGGGATCGAAGTCGGCCGTGGCGGGCACGAGCCGGACGCCACGACGTTCGAGCAGTTCGTGCAGTTCGCCGACGATGCTGCCGAGCACGGCGTCGTCGTCGTTCAGTGCCGTCACGCGATCGACGAGTCTGAGCAGCTCGCGAAACAGCGGGGCCAGGAGTTGTTCGGCGAGCCCGCCGCGCGCGAGTGCGAGCTGCTCGTGCAGGTCGTCCAACGCCCGATTCTTCGCCTTGTCCTCCAGCAGCCTGCGCTGGAAGAGATCACGCAATTGCGCGATCTCCCCGGCCAGCGCGGTCAGCGGATCACCCACGTCCGGAGCCGCATTCATATGCCGCGCTTGGCGATGTCGTATCGCTTCGAGTTGTGCTTCCAGACCGGCATCCGGTGGGTCAGCGTGTAGCCGGCGATGACGCCCGCGACGATCAGCAGGCCGATGCCCTTCGCCGGAATCAGCGCCAGGCCGATCACCAGGGCCACCGCCCACGCGCCCGCACCGCTGTGGAACCACTTGGCCACGGCGGCCCGCTCGGCGAGTTCGATGTTCTCCTGCAGCGAGGCGCGCAGCGGCGCGTCGTCGAACCGGAGTTTCAACGCGCGGCCGGACATTTCGTGCGTGACGGCGATCTGGGCTTCGGAGGTGATGCAGTACGCCCCGCTGCGGAGCTCCGACCACATCCCCAGGTTGACCTGCTCCAGCGCGAGCGCGAGGTAGTACTGGAAGATCTGCTCGTTCGGATGGTGCCGGACCACGTCCTCCATCAGTTCCAGCGCCTTGTCGTTCTTGTGCTGCTGAAGGTAGACGTTGGCGATGGCGGTGCGGTACAGCGGCTCGCCGGGCGCGAGACGCAGCGCCGTCTCGTATTCGCCGAGCGCTTCGTTCAGCGCCCCGGTGGCGAGAAACGCTTCGGCGTAGTCGAAGTGGTATTCCGGGCTGTCGGGCTTGAGGCTGATGGCCTCCCGGAATTCGAAGCCGGCGTCCTTGTAGTTGCCCATGACGAACGACGAGTTCGCCCGCACCGCCCACGCTTCGTGGTTCGCACCGTTGACCGAGATCGCCTCGCGGGCGCAGTAGTACGCGGACGGAGCGTTGCCGCGCTCGAAATACTCGCGTGCGAGACTCAGCCAGTCCCGGCCGCCCTGCACCACGGGCGCGGGCTGATTACTCGCCGGACGATACTGCCTGGCCTGCTGGTCGAATTGCCGCCGCTGGTTCGGGTCGAGCAGCACGCGCTCGGCCTGACCGAGGTGCCGTATCCGGGCTTCGGCCTGCGCGCGTTTGACGGGATCCGACTGGCCCGCGCGCTTGTTCCACATTCTGCGCTGCTCGCGGATGGCCGTCTTGATGGCATCCGGGTCGGCGGTCTCGGCGAGGCCGAGGATTTCGTAGTAGTTGACGAATTCTTCGGTTGTCGTGGTCATGCTTCAATTCACCTCGAGGTCTTCGTTCTTCGTGCGTGCGACGCGGATTTCGCCCTCGCTGAGGTTGGCGACGTTGTCGACCTCGAACGTGCCGAGCGATTTGTCCGCGGTGAGGTCCGTGATCTCGACCTGAATGGTCTGGTCTATGTCGTAGTGGAATGTGATCTGGACCGGAGCATTCGCCGGATAGGGCGGAATGGCGAAGAGCTGCCCGCCGTCGGGCCACTTTCCTTCGGTGACGAACCGGACGTAGTCGAGATCCTCGTCGTCGCCCTGCGTGACGCAGATCCGCAGTTCGGTCTGGCCGTCGGCGACGGTGCCGAACACTTTGCTCGCCTTGGCTGGGATCTTGGTGTTGCGGGGGATCACGATGTTGTTCTTCGGTTCCCGGTTGTCGTTCAGGGCGACCGTGCCCAGCGCCTGCGAGGTGACGTCGAGGATGACCGGCTTCGGCGCCGTGCTCGAGGACGTCTCCGCTTCGGCGCGGATCGCAGCGCCGAGCGCCACGAGTTCGTCGGGGTTGCCCGCCCGCAACGGCGGCTTGCCGGTCAGTTCCTCCAGCATCGCCGCCACCATGGGCATGCGCGTGGAGCCGCCGACGAGCAAGACGTGATCGAGGTCGGCGAAGCTCAGGCCCAATTCCTCCACGAGGGAATGGGTCAGGTCGCGCGACTGGTTCAGCAGGTCGCTGGTGAGGTCCTCGAACGTTTCCCGCGTGACGGTGAGCGTGTGTGTGACGCCGTTGTGGCTGAGCACGACTCGCGTGGATCCGGCGGAGCTCAGGGTGCGTTTGGCGAGTTCTGCTTTCTCGCGCAGATCGGCTTGGGTCTCGAACGCGTCGTCGAGATCGCCGCCGCCTCGAGCCATGTACTCCTCGTTGAGGTGTCGCATGAGCCGGTTGTCCCATTCGAAGCCGCCCAGTTCGTGCAGCCCATCGGTGCCGAGCACGTCGAACACGCCGTCGCGGATCCGCATCACGGTGACGTCGAACGTGCCGCCGCCCAGGTCGTACACCATGACGGTGCCGCTGCGGCCGAGGTCGAGCCCGAAGGCCAACCCGGCCGCGGTCGGCTCGTTCACCACGCGCAGCACGTTGAGTCCGGCGATCGTTCCCGCGTCCCTGGTCGCCCGGCGGCGCGCGTCGTCGAAGAACGCCGGGACCGTGATCACCGCGTCGGTGACCTGCCCCTGCCCCAGGATCAATTCGGCGTCGTCTTTCAGCCGTTTGAGAATCAGCGCCGAGACTTCCTCGGCCGAATAGGCGCGATCATCGGTGGTGACGAATCGCCAGTCCGGATTGCCCATCTGCCGCTTGACGAACTGCACGACATCCAGCGGCGCGGTCGCCGCGGACCGTTTGGCCATCGAGCCGACGAGCACGCTGTCGGAGTCGAAGAAGACCACCGAAGGCGTGATCCGCTCGCCGTCCCGGTTGACCAGGATCTCCGGTTTCCCGCCCGCGCCGACGACGGCGACCGCTGAATACGTGGTACCGAGATCGATACCGACGGTGTGTGCCACTGATTGCCCTCCCGATGCATCTGGTGACGATGCACGCGAATTGATACTGCGAAAATTCGAGACCGGAACGATTTTCCCCGCGGTCTCATCGGATAAGCCGCACGACGGGCGCCGGACGGTCGGCGAGAACGATCAGGGATTCGGTGCCTTCCATTCGTATTTGCACATCTGGCACTGGTATTTCTGCCACCCCTGACGATCCTTCTCGCCGATATCCATTCCGGTCTTCTTGCTGCACTGTGGACACACTTCGGCCATTGCTGGTCCTTCCGGTAGCGGGAACGGTGCGACAGGCTCGGGTGGCGCACCGGATTGGAAGCATATAAGTCGCCGTGGGTGATTGATCAGCGAACTTCGCGGTGATTTCCGACCCGTATTCCGGCCGGTGGGCCGATTTTTGCCGCTTCCGAGGGGTGTCGCTGGAATATTGCTCGAACACTCGTTTTCCAGCAAGATCTTGCAGTACCCGAGTCGTCCGCCGAGGAATCGAAAAGCGATGAGGTCATCGACGCGTCGGCGATCGGTAGTCTTCGAGCGCCGGATCGCCGGCTGCGGCACTCGTCAACCGGCCGGGCGAGCAAGATCTTGCTGTGCGATACGCATTACGAAACCTACCGGTTCGATAGACATTTGGAGTCTTGCCGACGAGTGTCGGCAGCGATGAAGATCGCGCTATGGAACCGAACTTACGAGTGCTTGTCGCCTCGCCGTTGGGCGGAATCATCGCCCCTGTGCTGTCGCAGTACTTTCCGGCGTCGACCGTCGCGGTCGCCTCCGACGTCGACGAGGTGCGCGGTCGAATCGTGGGACGTTTCCGGTTCGATGTGGTCATCTCGGATCTGATCTGGAACAAACCCGAAATGGAGTACCGGTTCGACGGTTTGGATGTTCTGGACTTGCTCCGGGAAACCAAACGGCAGAGCGAGGTCCTGCTCGCGGCTCAAGGGCACAGCATGGAGAGCGATCATCTCGACGAGGCGCGGCTGCGCGCGGACGAAATCGCCGAGTTCTACGACAAGTCCTCCGGCGTGCCCGCGCTGCTGGATGCCATTCAGCGCGCCGCGACCGGCCGCAGCGACCAGGTCGCGCCGCCGCCGCAAGGGCCGCCCGCGTTGTGCGCGCTGTTCACCGAACAGCGTGGCGAGACGGCGGGCCGGCTGGCGGGTGCGATCGCGGCCAAGTCGGCGTGGGACTACAACTCTCTCGCCCAGGTCGCTCGTGTCGGTCTCAACACCGCAAACAAGGCGACCAATACTTATATCGGCCCGATCATCCTCGCTCGGAAGGAGTTGCCGGAGGGCACGCCGTTGACCCAGGGCGCGGTATTTCGCTGGTGCGGTGAGCACGCGCACTACCTCATCAGCTGGTGCCGCCGAAATGGGCACGCCGATGTCCTCGGTCCGCGATTCACCTGACGGCACAGCCCGCTTTCGGCACTCCCGGTCCGGCATCAGCGCCCTGCCCGTTCCGCTCGGTGGCGCGACGGCGGCATCCGCCGCAGGGAACGACGTCGACGGCGTCGGCTCGATGACGTCTCCGAGCGGTGCGACGACGAGAAGTCGCATGAATCGGTTCCCCTCTCATGGTCCCCCGGGTGGAGAGTTCTCTGTCGCGTCGGCGGTGCTGGAACAGGAATCAAGTATGGACCTCGGAGAGACGGTCGCGGGGGGATCATCGATGTGGGATCTGGCACTCCGAAAAGCTCATCTGGTGCGTAATAGCTTGGTCGACAGTCTTTTTCACCGATGCTTGCCTCGGTACCGTCCTAGCTCGCAATATCTTGCTCGCAGGATCCGTGCAACCGAGCGCCTTCTGCTGCGCAACGCACTCCACAGGGACCGCGACGGACTGGCCGCCGCGGTCACGCTCGCGGAAGCCTTGGCCGGTCTGGCCGGGCGGTTGATCGCCTGCGGCAGCGGATTGTCGTCGGGCCGGTACCGAGTAGATCTCGAGACGCTGTTGCCGGGTGCCGTCTTGACGCCTCCCATCGGCAAGGTCTTGCTGGCACGTATCCATATCGAGCCGAATGGAACCCGGGTGCCGTGACAGCCGGTCAGACCTGGTACGGCACCCGGATTGTGATCGGCTCGGCGGCGGGCGAATGCTTGGCTGGCGAGGTGCGATGCGCCGAGTGCCAGCATTCCAACCGGGACGACTACGCGTTCTGCCGCAGATGTGGCGTGCGTTCACGCCGAAGGTACGACGCGGTGGCAGCGGAGGCGGTGGAGGAATTGCGGTCTTCCCTGAGCGATCTGCTCGACCGGATCAGCCGGTGTGACATCGATCTGGCGGAACGGCAGTTGGTCGAGGAGACGACGCGGCGGGCGGCGGCCGAGGCGGCGAAGGAGCGACCGAATCGGATCGTGCTCACGGGGGTGCTCTACGCGGTCGGGGAGTCGGTGGCGGGCGTCGCCTCTCTGGCGACCGCGGTGACGGCGTCGAAGGACGCGGTCAAGGCGGTGTTCAGCTGATCCGCCGCGCACTGCGGGTCTAGACATACATACGGTATGTATGTAACAGTGGTCGGGAACCGAGACCACTGGGAGGACTCATGGCAACCAGCACAGCACTAGGCCGCACCCACGATGTGGACCTGCCCGGCGGCCGTATCCGCTACCACGAGACGGGTGCGGGCGCCCCTGTCGTCTTCGTGCACGGCTTGCTCGTCAACGCGGACCTCTGGCGCAAGGTGGTGCCCGCTGTCGCGGCGGCCGGGTATCGCTGCCTGACGCCGGACTGGCCGCTCGGCTCGCACGAGATCCCGGTGCCGGACGCGGAACTGACTCCGGCCGGTGTCGCCGATCTCATCGCCGCGTTCCTCGAACGCCTCGACCTCACCGACGTCACCTTGGTCGCCAACGACACCGGCGGAGCGATCACGCAGGTGTTGCTGACCCGCGACCGCTCCCGCGTCGGCCGGGTGGTGCTCGCCTCGGTGGACAGCTACGAGGGCTTCCTGCCGCAGCCGTTCACCACGCTGCCGCTGCTGGCCAGGATTCCCGGCTCGCTGCGCCCGCTGACCGAGTTGCTGCGCATCCGCGCGCTACACCGGCTGCCGGTGGCCTTCGGCTGGGTCACCAAACGGCCGGTCCCGCCGGAGATCGTCGACTCCTACCTGCTGCCGAGCCGCGACTCCGCCGCGATCCGGAAAGATCTGCGGCGCTTCCTGAAATCGGCGCATCGCCGATACACCCTGGAAGCCGCCCGTCACTTCGCCGAAGTCGACATTCCGGTACTGCTGGCCTGGGCGCGGGAGGATCGGTTGTTCCCCGTGTCGTTCGCCGAACGCCTGGCTCGCGACCTGCCGGACGCGACGCTGAAGCTCATCGACGACTCCTACACCTTCCTGCCGGAAGATCAGCCCGAGTTGCTCGCCGAATCGATTCTGGAGTTCACTCGGCTGCATGCCACGCCGTAGCCAGGAAGACCGCTCCCGAGCGACCAGAGCCGCGCTCGAACAGGCGGGACGCCGCCTGTTCACCGAGCGCGGCTTCGCGGGCGCCTCCGCCGAGGAGTTGGTCACCGAGGCCGGCGTCACCCGGGGCGCGCTGCACCACCACTACGGCGACAAGCGCGGACTGTTCCTCGCGGTGCTGGAGCAGATCGAGGCGGAGATCACCGAGGAGATCGAAAACGCCATCGCCGCAGTAGATTCCGACGATGTGATGGCCGGGATGGCGGCGGGTCTCGCGCTGTTCCTCGAGATCTGCCAGCGTCCGGCGATGCTGCGCATCGCCCTCACCGACGCCCCCGCCGTGCTCGGCTGGCAGGCCTGGCGCGAATTCGAATCCGCCCACGGCCTAGGCCTGATCACCGCGCAACTCGAGCGTGCCCGCGCCGCCGGGTTGATCGCCGACGCCCCCGTTCCCGTGCTGGCCCAGCTCGTCGTGAGCGTGGTCAGCGAGGCGTCCCTGATCGTCGCGCACGCCGAAGACCCCGACCTCGCCCGCGCCCAGACCCAGCAATCGGTGCTGCTGCTGATCTCGGGGCTGCTGCGCGCCGACGGGTGAACGCGGCCGATAGCGAGGTACCGCGGGTCCGCGGGGAAGCGATGTCGCCTCGCCGGAAATCCGCGCGCAGGTCGTAACCGCCTGCCCCGTTCTGGGCAACCGGGGTCTTATCCTGCGCATGTGACAGAGCAACCAGCGCGCTCGGCGCATCGGTTCCGACGGCGTGCGACGCCGCTGGCGGTGTGGGTAGTGCTGGCGGCGTGCGGTGCCGCGACCAGGCCGTTCAGCTGGCAGGCAACCGCGATGGTGGCGGTGGCGGCACTCGCGGGGATGGTGCTGGCCTTCCGCGTGCGAATCGAGCGACCCCCGTCCACTGCCCGGCTCAGGCGCGGCACAGCCGTGTGGTCGGCACTGCTGGTCGCGGCGTCGGCATGGGAGGTCTACGCCCTTCTGCGGCAGCCCGCCCTGAACCGGCCGAGCCACGAACACCCGACACTGTCCACGCTGCTGGACCCGGCGCTCGAACAATGGCCGCTGCGATTCGCCGGATGGCTGTTGTGGCTCGCAGCCGGATGGTGGCTGGTCTCCGGATGAGCGATCGAACCACCGTCCTCCTCGGATTCGCCCTGCTCCTGACGGCCGCGCTCGCCGCAGTAGTGATCACGCGCCTGCGCCGGGACCTGATCGCAACGCTGGGAGAGACGATCGCCTACCTGACCGGCACCCGGGCGACGAGAATCGCCGCAGTACTCGTGTGGGCATGGCTCGGCTGGCACTTCCTGGCCCGGTGACGGCCGGTCCATGCGCCGAATCGTTCACGCGTGACCACAGCGGGCCCAGTCGCGATGCCGGGTGAAGTCAGCGCCTATTGCGCCGCCGCGACTCGGCGCGCCCAAGAGTGACCGCCTCGAAGCGACGGAGGAGCAAGCGGCCGCCGCACGAGCGATGCAGGCGGCGAACACACCGGGTTGATGCGTTGTCAAACCGACACCGGCACACGCGAGCCATAAGAGGGCCGCGAACACGCCGCGCGAAGGCGCGGCCAAACAACACAGCATTAGACTCCACTGGTGCGGCTGTATCGGGACGAGGCGGTAGTGGTTCGCCAGCACAAGCTGGGCGAGGCGGATCGCATCGTCACGCTGCTCACCCGACAGCACGGACTGGTTCGCGCGGTCGCCAAGGGGGTGCGGCGGACCAAATCGAGGTTCGGGGCCCGGTTGGAGCCGTTCTCCTATATCGACGTGCAACTGCACCCCGGACGCACGCTGGACACCGTTACCCAGGTGCACACGATGGAGGCGTTCGCCGCCGACATCATCGATGACTACGGGTGCTACACCACCGCGTGCGCCATCCTGGAGACCGCTGAACGCTTGGCGGGCGAGGAGCGTGCGCCCGCGCCCCGGCTGCACGCGCTCACCGCGAGCGCCCTGCGTGCCATCGCGGCCAAACAGCGCCCGCACGAACTGATCCTAGACGCATTCTTGTTGCGCGCCATGGGTTTCGCGGGCTGGGCGCCCGCATTGGACGAATGCGCCAAGTGCGCGACACCGGGCCCGCATCGGGCCTTCCATGTCGCGGCCGGAGGCGCGGTGTGCGTGCATTGCCGTCCACCGGGTGCGGCGACGCCTGCCCCCGGGGTGCTCGATCTGCTGGTGGCGTTGCTGCGCGGGGAGTGGGAGCAGGTCGAGGCGACGCCTGAGGCGGTGCGCAGGCAGGCCAGCGGGCTGGTCGCGGCGCACTTGCAGTGGCACCTGGAACGTCAGCTGCGCACCCTGCCGTTGATCGAGCGATCCAAGGACACAGCCGCGCGAACCCCGCATGTAGCCGCGCGAGGTTGAGTGGAGGCTAGGCAGTCGCGGGGGAGGCGCTGCCGGGCGGGGCTCGTCCTCGGGCCGAGCTGAAACGAGGCAGCCGCAGGGGAGGGCGCTGTCGGGCGGGGCCCGTCTTCAGCCCGCGCCGGGCCGAGCGAAGGCGAGGTAGCCGCAGGGGAGGGTGCTGTCGGGCGGAGTCCGTTGTTCAGCCCGCGCCGGGCCGAGCGAAGGCGAGGCAGCCGCAGGGGAGGGCGCTGTCGGGCGGGGCCCGTCTTCAGCCCGCGCCGGGCCGAGCGAAGGCGAGGCAGCCGCCTACTCCACGAATTGGAGCTCTACCTGCGGCAACTCGTTCATGACGCGGGCGCACACGGCACGATGCCAGGTTGCCGGGTAGCGGGTGTCCGGCTCGTGCTTGGAGTAGTCGTCGTTGGTCCGGTAGGTGTGTAGGCGAGGAGAGATCTCCCCGGCGTCGATGGCATCGACCATGGCCTCGACCACCTGTTCGGTCTCGTCCGCGATGGCGGCGAGCTCGCGGGCCACGATGTCGGGGATCTGGAAGGCCCCCTTCTCCCACCGCTCGACGGTGCGTTCCGCGACCGCGAAGAACCGCGCGCACCACGGGACCGGGAGGCCGAGCAACTCACGAGTGGCGCGGAAACCTGCCGCGGTTCCGGTCCCTGGTAAATCGGTCACGTTCGAGAAACCCCTCCCCAGTATCACGATATGGAAAAGAATAAGTCACCGGTGCCGGTCGGAACCGTGGAATTCGTGAGGAAGCAACGGGGCAGTGGGGGCGGCGCGGGCGATCAGGCAGGATAGAGGCCGTGATCCTCCGCCGAGACTCCGCCACCGCGACCGACCCCGAGCCCGCGGGCGCCGTGCGTCCGCCCGCGCCGCATCCGTCGGGAGCTCGGCCGCCGCAGCTGCCGCCGGAACTGGTGCCCAACCATGTCGCGCTCGTCATGGACGGCAACGGGCGCTGGGCCCAGGAGCGCGGATTGCCGCGCACCGCCGGGCACGAGCGTGGCGAGGCGGTGCTGATGGACACCGTGGAGGGCTGCATCGAGATCGGCGTCAAATGGTTGTCGGCGTACGCGTTCTCCACCGAGAACTGGCGGCGTAGCCCCGAGGAGGTGCGCTTCCTCATGGGCTTCAACCGTGACGTGATCCGCAGGCGCCGCGACGAGATGAACGAGATGGGCGTCCGGGTGCGCTGGGCGGGGCGGCGACCGCGCCTGTGGCGCAGCGTGATCAAGGAACTGGAGGTCGCCCAGGAACTCACCAAGAACAACACGGTGATGACGTTGACCATGTGCGTCAACTACGGCGGCCGCGCCGAGATCGCCGACGCGGCAAGGGAGATCGCGCGCCGGGTGGCGGCGGGCGAGATCGACCCGGAGAAGGTCACCGAGGCGACGGTGGCGAAATACCTGGACGAACCCGACATGCCGGACGTGGACCTGTTCTTGCGCCCTTCGGGCGAGTTCCGCAGCTCGAATTTCCTCATCTGGCAGTCCGCCTACGCCGAATTCGTCTACCAGGACACGCTTTTCCCCGATTTCGATCGCCGCAACCTGTGGGAGGCGTGCCTTCAGTACGCCGCGCGGGACCGCCGTTTCGGCGGCACGAAGTGAGCGGGGGCGCGGACATGGACGCGGCGGTGACCCCGGACCGGGAACTGCAGGCACGGGCCGGGGCCTGCCTGTCGAGTTACGGCATCGACGTGCGCGTCGATGCCGAAGGGTCGCTCGGCTTCGAGTACGAGGGCGCCTTGTCGTCGCTGCGCGCGGTGAATCTGGCGCCGGGCTTGGACGTGCTGAGCCTCACCTGCGTGCTGGCCTGGGATCGTCAGCTGAAACCGCAGCTGCACAAGCGGGTCGCCGAACGCAACAACGCGCTGCAGTTCGGTTCACTCACCGTGATCGGCCACGGCAAGCTCGCGGACGTCATCTTGCGCTACACCTTCCCCGCCGCGGGGCTGGACGACAAGGCGCTCACCACCATGCTGCTGCTCGTGCTGTCCAACGCGAGCCGGGCCAGGCAGGGTCTGCTGCCCTGAGGGCATGACATCTGTCATGTCGAAGTCGTGACAGCCGTGCGAGGTTCCGGGGCGGGTTTCCCGCGACCGTAGAGGCATGACTTCAGCAACAACCACCGCGGTCCAGAGTCCGACGCGGCCCGCGCCCGCCGTCGCGCTGCGCGACCTGCGCAAGAGTTTCCGCACCCCGGCCGGCGTGGTGCACGCTGTCGACGGGCTCGACCTGGTGATCGAGCCGGGGGAGATCGTCGCCTTCCTCGGTCCGAACGGCGCGGGCAAATCCACCACTATCGACCTGCTGCTCGGCCTGGCGCGTCCGGATTCGGGCACCGTCGCGGTCTTCGGAACGGCGCCGGAGCGAGCCGTCTCCGCAGGCCGCGTCGCCGCGGTGCTGCAATCCGGTGGCCTGCTGCCTGACCTCACCGTCGCGGAGACGGTGCGGCTGGTGGCCACGCTGCACGCGAGTCCGCGCCCCGTCGAGGAGGTGCTCGCCCGCGCGGGCATCGCGGGGATCGCCGATCGCATGGTGGGCAAGTGCTCCGGCGGCCAGCGCCAGCGACTCAGGTTCGCGCTGGCGCTGTTGCCGGACCCGGAGCTGATCGTGCTCGACGAACCCACCACCGGTATGGACGTCGAAGGGCGCCGGGAGTTCTGGAACGCGATGCGGGAGGATTCGCGGCGCGGCCGCACCGTCCTGTTCGCCACGCACTATCTGGACGAGGCCGACGCCTACGCCGACCGCATCGTGCTGGTGCGCGCGGGCCGGGTCATCGCCGACGGCAGCGCGGCCGAGATCAAGAATCTGGCCGCGGGCCGTACCGTCGCCGCGACCCTGCCCGGCGCGGACCCCGCCCGGCTGCTCGTGATCCCCGGCGTCGATGACGTCGAGTTGCGTGGTGACCGAATCCTGGTGCGTGCCAAGGACTCCGACGCCGTCGCTCGATTCCTGCTGAACCACACCGCCGCGGTCGATCTGGAGATCACCGCGCACAACCTGGAAAC
Source organism: Nocardia sp. NPDC051929 (assembly GCF_044548645.1). NCBI lineage: Bacteria > Bacillati > Actinomycetota > Actinomycetes > Mycobacteriales > Nocardiaceae > Nocardia > Nocardia sp. NPDC051929. Next base: position 213,792 of record NZ_JBIUCG010000008.1, read on the forward strand.
CGCCTTCCTCGCGCTGACCACGGCAGGAGATCACTGACATGACCACACTCGTCTCCCGGCCCGTCGCCACCACGCTAGGCGGCTTCAACCTCGGCTTCCTGCGCCTGGAACTGCGCCGCATGCTGCGCAACCGGCGGACCCTGATCTTCACGCTGATCATGCCGCCGTTGTTTTTCGTCATCTTCGGACTGCAATCCGATTACCGGACCCAGTCCTACGGCTCGGGCAACGTGACCGGCTACGTCATGGTGTCGATCGCGGTGTACGGCGCGATGCTGGCCACCACCAGCGGCGGCGCGATGGTCGCCGTCGAGCGTGCGCAGGGATGGAGCCGCCAGTTGCGGCTCACACCGCTGCGGCCGGTGGCGTACATCGCGGTCAAGGTCGTGGTCGCGATGGCGCTCGGGCTCGTCTCGGTGGCCGCGGTGTTCGCGGTCGGCGCGACGCTCGGCGCCCACCTCGCGCCCGCGGCGTGGGTGGAGTGCTTTCTGCTCGCCTGGGTCGGCTCGCTCGTGTTCGCGGCCTTCGGCCTGTTCGTGGGCTATCTGCTGCCGTCGGAGAACGTGATGCAACTGCTCGGTCCGGTGCTGGCGGCGCTGTCGTTCGCGGGCGGACTGTTCATGCCGCTGCACGGCTGGTTCGCGACCGTGTCGAAGGTGATGCCGACCAACGGCGTAGCCACGCTGGCCCGGCTGCCGTTCGGCGACACCGGCGGCGGGTCGGTCCTCGGGGCGGTGGTCGACGTCGCGGTCTGGTCGGCGGTCTTCGTGTTCGGTGGAGCCGCGTTGTTCCGGCGTGACACCGCGCGCTGAACGCCGGCCGCGCAACCGGTCGGCTACCTGGACGGCCGGTTCCGCCGTGCGCGGCCGGTGCGGTGGGACGGCGTTCCGTGGCGTCGGCGGACAGCGCGTGCGGTCTGGATTTGCTCACGTATGCGCGATCCCGGGGGAACCGGTGCCGGTAGCGTCGCCTCCCATGATCGACCACGACCGGCGAGCCGTGCACCGCCGCCTCCGTCCCGCCCGGCCGCAGCGAGGTGGCGCATGGACGTGAAGACGGCGGGCGGCGCGCGGCCGAGAAGGTCCGCCGGTCTGGTGGACGGCATGCTCGACTGGCAGTCGTTCGGTCCCGATGGACGGCGCAGGGGCTGGTTCGGCGCTGTCATGTCGCTGGTCTGGCTGGCCTATCTGATCGGACCGATCAGGCGGCGCTGGGCCGAGGGCGAGCCCGCGCAGGCGGTGGCGGCCATCGCGTGCGTGCTCGCGTTCGCGGCGCTGATCATCGTCGCGTTCGTCGCGTTCCGCAGGTACGCCAAGGACGGCGCGCCCGACGACTTACCGGTCGACCGCAGGGCGTGGCTGCTGCTGGCCGCGATGGTGGCGTTGTCCGTGACGATGGGGGCGCTGCTCGGCGGGGACGGTCTGCCCACGGCGCTCTATGTCGCGGTGGTCGCCGTGTTCGTGCTTCCGCTGCGCACTTCCGCCGTCGTCGTGGTCGTCATCATGACGATCATGCTGGTGGCCCCGTTCGCGGTGCCGTCGTGGCATCTGGGCGGGACGCCGTTCTACCTCGCGTTCATTCCCGTGGTCGTGTGGGTGGCCAGACAGCTCGGGTTCCGCGGCGACCGGCTCGCCGAGCTGGCTCGCAGGCAGCGCGCGGAACTGGAGATCATCGAGGAACGCAATCGCGTCGCCCGTGACGTGCACGACATCCTCGGCCATTCGCTCACCGTCATCACCGTGAAAACCGAACTCGCCCAACGACTGCTCGACGTCGACGCGAACCGTGCGCGGACCGAACTGGCCGATATCGAACGGCTCGCGCGCGAAGCGCTGGCCGGGGTGCGGGAGACCGTCGGAGGCCTGCGGGAGGTGTCGTTGCGCGGCGAGCTGGCCAACGCGCGGACCGCCCTGGCCGCCGCGAGCATCGACGCGGAACTGCCGGAACCGGCGAGCCTGCCGGACGCACCGTCGGGCGAACTGCTGGGTTGGGTGCTGCGCGAAGCGGTCACCAACGTGATCCGGCACAGCGCCGCGCGCCGCTGCGCCGTGACCGTCACCGCGACGTCCATCGAGGTGGTCGACGACGGTCGCGGCCTCCCCGCCGACAGCGCGTCCGGCTCGGGGCTGGCCGGGCTGCGGGAGCGCGTGCGCGCCGCGGGTGGAACACTGACGCTGTCGACGCCGGAGGGCGGGGGCGTGCGCATTCGCGCCACGATCCCGGAATAGGAAGCGGGTGCCATGATCCGGCTGTTGCTGGCGGACGACCAGGCTTTGGTGCGCGGCGCGTTGGCCGCGCTGCTCGGGCTGGAGCACGACCTGGAGGTGGTCGGCGAGGTCGGGCGTGGCGACGAGGTGCTCGACGCGGTCGAGCGGACCGGTCCCGACGTGGTGCTGCTGGACGTCGAGATGCCCGGGATGGACGGCATCACGGTGGCCGAGAAACTGCACGCCGCCCACCCGGACGTGCGGATTCTGATGGTCACCACCTTCGGCAGGCCCGGTTATCTGCGCCGCGCGATCGACGCGGGCGCGAGCGGTTTCGTCGTCAAGGACACTCCGGCCAGGGAATTGGCCGACGCCGTGCGGCGCGTACAGATGGGGTTGCGGGTGATCGACCCGGGCCTGGCCGCGGAAACGTTGACGGCGGGCACCTCCCCGCTGACCGCGCGAGAACGCGAGGTGCTCGTCGCGGCGGCCGACGGTGCGCCCGCGAGCGCCATCGCGAAGCGGTTGCACCTGTCGGAAGGCACGGTGCGCAACCACCTTTCGTCGGCGATCGGCAAGACCGGCACGAGCACGCGCGCGGAAGCGGTGCGCGCGGCCGAACGTCTCGGCTGGCTGTGACGGGCGGGTCAGCCGACTGCCGGACGCGCGGGCTCGCCGTAGGGGAGCAGGGTGCGCACACCGAGCGCCAGCGTTTGCGGGTCGAGATCGCCGAGGATGAGGTGCTGGAGGATGAATCCCGGCAGCAGTCCGATGATCGCCTTGGCCACGGCGTCGACATCGGCGTCTGCGGGTAGCCAGCCTTTGTCGCGCATCCGTTCGGCGTAGGTCACCCACAGCGCGCGCATCGCGAGCATCGTCTCGCGGACCATCACCGCCGCCCCGGGATGCACCAGGGCCAGGGCCCAGGCTTGCGGCGCCAGTCGCACCGGCCCGTCGGGCCCGCTGCGCCGCACCACCTCCTCGGCGATCATGGTGATCAGTTCGGCGGGCGTGGGCAGTGGATCGCGGCGGATCGCCTCGTCCATGGCGATGCGCAAGGCCACCGTCGTCTCCGTGGCGAGCGCGGTGATCAGTTCGTCCTTGCTCTTGAAGTAGCGGTAGACCGCACCGGCCGAGAGCCCTGATTCCGTGAACACGTCCTGCATGGAGGTCTCGTAGAACCCCTTGCGGGCGAAGCAGCGCCGCGCGGCGTCCATGATCTGCTGCCTGCGGCGCTCCAGGTGTTCTTCGCTGACTCGGGGCATGAGCCCAAAATAAAACGAATATCCGTTCTTGACAACCGGACGACCCCGTGCGACGGTAGGCGCAACTAAAAAGAACGAGCATTCGATTTTTAGGGAGAAGGCATGAACACCACGCAGCGGGCGTTCGCTCTGGGCCTCGGCGCCACCCTGCTCCAAGCGCTGATGCTGATCGCGTTCGCCTGGCCCGCCGCGCACATCGCGCCCCGTGACCTGCCGCTGGCCGTCACCGGTCCGCAGGCGGCGATAGTCACCGGCAAGCTCGCCGAGCACAGTCCGGGCGCCTTCGAGATCAGCGCGCCCGCGGACGAGGCCGCCGCCCGCGCCGCCATTCGTAACCGGGAGGTCTACGGAGCGATCGTCACCGGCGACGGACCGCCGCGTATGCTGGTCGCCTCCGGCGCGAGTCCCGCTGTCGCACAGCAACTCACCCAGATCGGGCAGCAGCTCTCCGGCGCGCCCGCCGTTGCTGTCGAGGACGTGGTGGCGGCCGACTCCGACGATCCACGGGGCGCGGCCTTCGGCGCGATGGTGTTGCCGCTGGTGATGTCCGGCATCGCGGCGGGTGTGCTCCTGGCACTGCTGGTCCCGTCGATCGGCGGCAAAGTGCTCGGACTGGCCACCTTCGGCGTCGCGGGCGGACTGCTCGGCATGGCGATCATCCAGGGCTGGCTGTCGGTGGTGCCCGGGCCGTATCCGGTGCTCGCGGCGGTCGGCGGGCTGGTGTCGTTCGCGGTCGCGGGCGCGGTGGTCGGGCTCGCCGCCGTACTCGGGCGAGCGGGCATCGGCATCGCCGCGCTCACCATGCTGCTGGTCGGCAACCCGTTCTCCGCGGCCACGTCGGCGCCGGAGCTGTTGCCGCAGCCGTGGGGCGCCGTCGGCCAGTGGCTGCCGCCCGGCGCCGCCGCGTCGCTGCTGCGCTCGGTCGCGTTCTTCGACGGCACCGGCGCGAGCGGACCGCTACTGGTACTGCTGATCTGGAGCGCGGTCGCGCTCGCGCTGCTCGGTGGGGCGGCGGTGCGCGGTCGTCCGGCCGAGGCGCAGGCCGCGGACCGAGACGCGATCCCGGTCGGCTGAATCCGTCACCGCGGCGGGTCGCCCTCGCGGGAGGGCGGCCCGCCGTCAGCGCGGTGACGGCGGGCCGCAGCTGTTCTCGTCCTCGTGTGGCGCCACGAGTCCGGGTGGTCGGCTCAGCCCACCGTGAACGACAGGGTGGGTGCGGTGGCGGCGCCCTCTTGCTTCTGGGCGTTGTACGTCACCGTGTAAGGGCCGGTGCCAGGGGAGGGCACCACGAAGACCACGTAGTTCTTCGGGTTGTCGATGGTCTCGTTCGCGTTGAGCAACTCGTTGATCGGGCCGCGGATGTCGGCGGCCACGGTCTGGCCGTCAGGGGTCCGGACGGTGAAGTAGTCGTAGTAGATGTTCGTGCCGCCCGCGGCGATGCCGGGGCCGCCGACGAGCTTGATGCGCAGTGCGAGATCGGATTTGCCGTTCTCGTCCTTGGTGTAGCTCGGGCTGATCCGTCCGCCGGTGACCTGAATGGTCGTCTGGTCCTGCACGAGGGTGCCGGTGACGGCCAGCGCCTTCGGTTGGACGCTGTCCACCTTGCCCGCCGCGGCGAGCGGAATCTTGGTCTGGTTGTCGGCGGCCGACCCGTACACGACGGTCATCGTGTCGATGAGGTGCTCGGCGTCCTTGGCCGACTTGAACGACGTGGTCGCGGTGCCGGTGGCGGAGCCGTTGCCGGGCACCGTCGGGCTGTCGAAGATCGCGCCGCCGTCCACCTCTTTGCCGACCAGCAGCGACGGCGTGATGCTCAGCGTGTGGTTGTCGAGAGTGGTGTTCTTGTAGGTGATGTCGACGCGCACCTTCGCGCCGCCGTATTCGTCCGGCGCCACGGTCGCCTTGTCCACGGTGATGTCGAATCCGTCGTACCAGCCGGTCTTGCCGACTGTGCGGACGGTCGACTGCCCGTTCGCCCCGCCCGGCTCCGCGGCCACTCCGGTCGCGGTGGTCGACGAGACCGCCACCGGAGTGCCGTCCTCGTCCTGGCACGCCGAAAGCAATAACGCCGAGGCCACGACGAGCGCGGCCCCGGCGACGGTCACGGCCCGGCGGCGCACCGGGCGTACGGATGAGTCGGTGATCGTTGACACGCTGCCTCCCCAGCAGATGGCGGATCCTTCGTATCGAGCCCGGATCGGCCCGGGTTTCCGAGGATCTCGCCGGTGAATCTCCGCTGGTCGCAGCCGCGTTAACCCGACACGCCGGGAATCGGTGCGATCACCGGTCGCGTCGGCGCGCCGTCCCGCATGCCGTGCAGGTGCCGAACACCTCGAGGGTGTGGCTGATCTCGGTGAAGCCGTGCTCGCCCGCGATCGCCTCGGCCCACGCCTCCACCGTCGGGCCCTCCACCTCCACGGTGCGACCGCAATGCCTGCAGACCAGGTGGTGATGATGGCCGGTGGAGCACTGGCGATAGACCGACTCGCCGGAGTCGGTGCGCAGCACATCGACCATGCCCGCGTCGGCCAGCGACTGCAGCGTCCGGTAGACCGTGGTCAGCCCGATGCCCTCGCCGCGTCTGCGCAGCTCGTCGTGTAGGTCCTGGGCGGAGCGGAACTCGTCGATGTCACCGAGCAGCGCGGCGATGGCGCTGCGCTGCCTGGTGCTGCGGATGCCGACCGGTTTCTGCGGAACGGCCGTGTTGTCTGGCACGAATCACCCTTCCTCGGCGTGCGCGACGGCGTCGACGACGATGTGCGCCAGATGGTCGTCGACGAGTTCGTAGAGCACCTCGCGACCCGAACGCTCACCGTGCACGACACCGGCGGCCTTGAGGATACGCAGATGCTGACTGACCAGTGGTTGCGTGACACCGAGCGCGTCGACCAGTTCGTGCACACACCGCGGTGATTCGCGCAACTGCAGCACGATAGCAATCCGAACCGGCGCGGCCAGCGCCCGCAACAGCTCACCCGCGTCCTCCAGCACGGTTCGCGGGGGTACCGGCGCCGGTCCCGGCGACCGATACGGGTTGTGCGGCGGTGCCGCGGCGGTCTCGGCGGTCATGTCACCAACTCCTTAATGGAAAGCATTACCAGTTTGCGTATGCACAGGTGCGCATGTCAAACGGGCGCGCCGAACCGTGCGGTTGAAACCGCCGCGGACGCTGCCGATAGGCTGGGCGCAATCGCGGCTATGACACAAAACTATTGTGTTCATGCAAGGCAAATTCCGACTCGCAGTGGATGGAGAATTCTCGCGTGGCACCCAAGTCGAAGGTGGACACCGTTGCCAACCTCGCCAAGCGCCGGGGTCTGGTGTACCCGTGCGGTGAGATCTACGGAGGCACCAAGTCGGCGTGGGATTACGGGCCGCTGGGCGTCGAGCTCAAGGAGAACATCAAGAAGCAGTGGTGGCGCGCCATGGTCACCGCCCGCGAGGACGTCGTCGGTCTCGACTCCTCGGTGATCCTGCCCCGTCAGGTCTGGGTCGCCTCCGGTCACGTGGGCGTGTTCAACGACCCGCTGGTCGAGTGCCTCAACTGCCACCACCGCTTCCGGCAGGACCACTTGCAGGAGGCGTACGCGCTGAAGAACAAGATCGACGACCCCGACACGGTCTCGATGGAGCTCATCGCCTGCCCGAACTGCGGCACCGTCGGCCGCTGGACCGAGCCGCGCGACTTCAACATGATGCTCAAGACCTACCTCGGCCCGATCGAGTCCGAGGAGGGCCTGCACTACCTGCGCCCGGAGACCGCCCAGGGCATCTTCGTGAACTTCGCCAACGTGATGACGACCGCGCGCAAGAAGCCGCCGTTCGGCATCGCGCAGATCGGCAAGAGCTTCCGCAATGAGATCACCCCTGGCAATTTCATCTTCCGCACCCGCGAGTTCGAGCAGATGGAGATGGAGTACTTCGTCAAGCCGGGCGAGGACGAGGAGTGGTACAAGTACTGGATCGAGACGCGGTTCTCCTGGTACACCGACCTCGGCATCGACGCGGAGAACCTGCGGCTGTTCGTGCACCCGAAGGACAAGCTCTCGCACTACTCGGCGGGCACCACCGACATCGAGTACCGCTTCGGCTTCCAGGGCAACGAGTGGGGTGAGCTGGAGGGCATCGCCAACCGCACCGACTTCGACCTGAAGACGCACTCCGAGCACTCCGGCACCGAGCTGAGCTTCTTCGACCAGACCACCAACGAGCGCTACATCCCGTACGTCATCGAGCCGGCGGCGGGCCTCACCCGCTCGCTGATGGCCTTCCTGGTCGACGCCTACGCCGAGGACGAGGCGCCCAACGCCAAGGGCGGCGTGGACACCCGCACGGTGCTGCGCCTGGACCGCCGCCTCGCGCCGGTGAAGGCGGCGGTGCTGCCGCTGTCGCGCAACGCCGATCTCACGCCGAAGGCGAAAGACCTGGCCGCGCAGCTGCGCAAGCACTGGAACGTCGAGTTCGACGACGCGGGCGCCATCGGCCGCCGCTACCGCCGCCAGGACGAGATCGGCACGCCGTTCTGCATCACGGTCGACTTCGAGACGCTCGACGACCAGGCGGTGACCATCCGCGAACGCGACACGATGACCCAGGAGCGCATCGCGCTGGACAAGGTCGAGGGCTACCTGGCCCAGCACCTGATCGGCGCCTGAGCTACGACGCCGCGCCCCGTGGCCGATGGGCCACGGGGCGCTGTCGTTTCAGCTGTTCTTGCGGGTGACGATGCCGATCGTGGTCGGGATGAGCAGCGCGAGACCCCACGGCACCGCGACCCAGAACGGCCAGAAGTAGCCCGCGCCGGTGGCCAGGTAGATCGCCACGCACAGCGCGTTCACGAACACCCACGGCGTCCACATGATCGTGATCCACTGCGGGATGCCTTTGGCGCGCACGGGCCGTGCTTCCCGTTGTGCGGGAAGGTCGGACAGCAGCGGCGTCAGCTCGCCGTAGGTCTTGGCGGCGTATACCTGTTGCAGCCGATCGTCGAATTCGGCGAGCGACAGCCTGCCCTCGTTCATAGCGAGGCGCAGCCGGTCGATGATCTTCTCGCGATCGGCGTCGGACGCCCGCATGTGCTCCTGACTCACCGTGTCAGCCTAGGTCCACTCGGCCGGTGGGGCGGAGTGGACGTCAGTGGCAATGGGATTCCACCTTGCCGTAACTGTCGTGGTGCAGCGCTTCGCCGACGTGCTTCTGCCTGCCCAACGGCGTGAGATCGAGGTACTGGTGGGTGCCGATGAGGATGTCGCCGCCGCGGCCGTAGGACGAGTAGGTGTGGAACACCGCGCCGTCGTCGTCACGCCAGAACACGCTGGTGCCGGGCTGTTCGCCCGCTCCGTGATAGCTGTGGCCGCGTGCCTCCAACTCCGCCTTCGTACGGTAGTTGTATTCCACCGGCGCGCGGGATTCGTCCTGGGTGACATGGAAGTCGTAGTTGAAGTCGCTGTCGAACGACGAATACATCGGGAAGGTCCAGCCCATGCGCTCGCGGTACCGGTCGAGCGTCTCCCACGGACCGCGTGACACGGCCGCGAAGGTGGTGTCCTGCGCGTTCAGGTGGGCCAGGTGGCCGACGTTGTCGAGCAGCATCGCGCAGCTCGGACAGCCCGCGTCCAGATCCCAGCGCCACATCATGTGGTAGACGATGAGCTGGCGGCGCCCGTCGAACAGTTCGGGCAGGGTCGTGCGGCCCGTGGGACCTTCGAAGACGTATTCCTTGTCGATCGCGACCATCGGCAGGGCACGGCGTTTCGCCGCCAGCTCGTCCAAGCGATGGGTGATCGCCTTCTCCTCGGCCAGCAAGCTGATACGCGCGGCCAGCCATTCCTCGCGTGATGCCACAGTGGGGCGGTTCATAAGGGTCTCCTCGATGCCGGGACAGTGCTCTGTACAGGTAGACGGAGCCGCCCGGCAGGAGTCATCGGCGGACCGAGGAATTCGTCCGGGGATCAGGGTCGGAGCGGAACGTCCCAGAACGCCAGCTCGTGCCGGAGCCCTTCGCGGAACAGGTCTTCCGCCCGACCCGGATCGGCCCCGGACTCGTCGATCATCTGCGCGCAGCGGCGGGTGAGGGCGGCGAATCCGGGATCGGCGTAGGTGTCCACCCAGCGGCGGTAGCGCGGTTCGGCGGGCGGGTGCTGGGCGAGCCGGGCCCCGAGCGTGGAGTATCCCCACATGCACGGGTAGAGCGCGGCGAGACCCTCGCCGTAGGACGCGGCGGAGTCCAGCAGAAACGCCGTGTACGCGGTGCACGGAGCGCCTTTGACCGCGCCGTCGAGGTCCGCGCCGAACTCGGCGGCCAGCGAGCGGTGCAGCGACAGCTCCTCGTGGTAGGTGGCGTGCGCGAGGTCGACCAGGTCACCGAGATGGGCGGCCGGAGCCTGCCACGCGAGGCGGGCGAACACGCGGACGTAGTCGAGCAGGAACAGGTAGTCCTGCTCCAGCCAGGACCGGAAGACCGGTTCGGGCAGGGTGCCCTCGGCGATACCGAGCACGGTGGGATGGGCGAGTTGTTCCTCCACCGTGGGAAGGCCGATTTGCTCCAGATGCGCCGCGAGACTCATACCGGCAGTCTTCCGCATCCGCCCGGTCGGTTTGCGCCCGTGCCGGTAGTGCCGCACCCTTGCCGTGTGTTGTGGGATGAGGAAGCTCCGATTCGCGTGCTGGCGCCGTCGGAGCAGCGGTTCGTTCGGCATGGCACCTACACGGGCCGGTCGGTGTCGGTACGGGGAGCGCTCGATGTGACGGCGCTGCGGGAGGCATTCGCGACCTTGCGGCGCGCGTATCCGGTGATCGGCTGCAGAATCGTGGAAGACGCTGCGGGACTGGGATATCTGTTCGGCGCTGACGAGAGGGCATGGATCCCGGTTTCCGTGCGTGCGGGCGACCTGGCGGCGATCGGCGTTCCCGCGATGGATCCGGCGGTCCAGCTGGCCTATCTGGACGTCGTGGGCTCGGGCGCGAACGAGTGGCGTGTCACGCTGTTCGCTCACCACAGCGTCGCCGACGCGGGCTACTGTGTGGAACTGCTGTCCCGACTATGGGATTTCTATTCCGGCGTTCTCGAAGGTCGGCCGATAAACGTTGCGCCACAAGCGCTCCCGCAGTCTTTGGAGTGGTATGCGGCGGAACGGGGCATCACCGCGGCCGCGAAGTCCGGATTCGAGGAGGTGACCAAGCCGCTTGCGCTGGAGGCGAGGAACGTGCCGTCCGATAACGCGAAACCCGCGCCGAGTACGCTCGCCCGTCCTGTACGCGTGCGGCTCAACCGGGCGGCTACCGCGCAGATCGCCGATCTCGCACGCAAGACCGGTGTGACGGTGAACGGTTTGCTCACCGCCGCACTGCTGCGCGCGTACGCTCGTGAGACAGGCGGCGGCACAACAGCTCTGGGCTGCCTGTATCCGGTCGACCTGCGCAACAGGCTGGAGCCGCCGGTCGCCGCCTCGGCGGGTACCAACATGGCCGGGCTGGCTTCCTTCGCGGGCGAGGTGGATCCGGCCGCCAGCCCGGTCGAACTGGCACAGCGCATTTCGAGTCGGCTGACGCGCGACCTGTCCGAAGGCATCGTGCAGCAGTCCGTGCTGCACTTCCCGGATTACTACGGTGCCAACAGGATTCATTCGCTGGCCGGACATATCGCGGTGACCAATACCGGCGTCGTCCCGGTGTTCCGCACACCGGCCACGCTCGAGCTCACCGACTACGAGATCGTCTACGTCTCGGCGCATCCCCGCCCGTCCGCGGGCGCGTCGGCCGCGGTCACCTATCTGGTCTACACGTTCGCGCAGGAGCTGATCGTGGGCGTGCTCGGTGGTGGCGCGCATGCCGACGGCCTGCCCGAGGCGGTGCGGGCGGAGTTGACCGCCCTGTCCGCGGCCGGCGCTCGCTGACCGGTGCGAGGACCGGTTCCCTGCTGAGCCATCGACCGGTCCCGGTCTACGGCCGCACCCGGTGGCAGGATCGAGCCGTTCAGAATCTGCCGCCACGGCCGATGCGCCGGGAACCGGAGGAACCACCGTACGAGCCGGGGCTCCAGCCGCCCCCGGAGTGCCGAGCGCCGCTCGCCGCCCCGCGCAGCAGTCCTTCGAGCAGGATGCCGCCGAGCACCGCCCCGGTCTGGGCGCTGCCGGAGGGCGCCCGGTCCGCCTCCCATGCCCGCACGCTGGCCTGCGCCGCTTGGAGCGCGCGCCCGGCCAGATCCGCCGCCGCCTGCGCGCGCCGCAGTGCGTCGGCGGGATCGTTCGCGCTCGATTGCTGCGCCTCGTCGAGGTTGCGCTGTGCTTCCGACAGGCGGGTGCGCGCTTCGGCGTCGATGCCGCCGCGCCGGGTGCTGATGTAATCGGCGGCGGCACCGATCCGGGCGCGAGCGTCCGTGAGCGCTCGATCGAGCCTGCGCCGCAGGTCTTCGGCGGCGAGTTTGCGGTCGGTGGCCCCCGCGACGGCGCGGTCCAGATCCGCGTCGGCGGTGACCGCGTCGTGGAAGGCGCTCAGCGGATCGATGTCGCCCGTGGCCGTCGCCTGCTCCAGAGCGGACTGCGCCGCGGTGCGGGCGTCGGCCAGTTCCGGCCCGCCGTAGTCGGCGAGCTCGGCGGCGGAGGCGAGGTCGCGGCGCAACTCGTCCAGCACACCCGGCAGGCCGTCGCGGGCCTGCTGGATGGCGCTCGACGCGTTGTCGACCGCGTCGAGCAGGGAACGCGCCTGACCGATCGCGGCCTCGGCGGAACGAATGGCGGCGACCGCGCCGCCTTGCTCGCCGACCGGCTCGGTGAGCGCGGCACGTCCCCCGTCGACGTTCTGCTCCGCGAACGTCAGGCGCTCGCGTGCCATCCGCACGTTGTCCTCGATCGGCGCGAGCACACTGGCCGGATGGGTGGCGGCGAGCCGGCTCAGCTCGGTTTCCGAGCCGGGAATCCGGGCGGTCACGTCGACGACATCTCTGGTGAGGGCGTCCAGCCGAGCCGAGGCGTTGAGCAGCAGATCGCGCATCGCGTCGAATTCCGCCACCTCCGCGTCGAGTTCCCGGTCGGCGCGCCCCACTGTGCCGATCAGCTCGACCAGCAGCGAGCGATGTTCGTCGGCTGTCTCCGGGATCGCGTCGTCCAGGCGCTGCCGGATCGCGAACGCCGCGGCGGCAGCGGTTTTCGCGTTGTCGAGGGCGGTGCGAAAAGGCGTGGTGGCGGTGGCGCCGAACTCGCCGGTAGCGAGCTCGAGTTCCTCGCCGCTGGTGCGAATCGCGTTGTCGATTTCCACCAGCGTCTCCCGAGAGCGGGTCTGCAGCGCTTCCAACGGCAGTTCGGACAGCGCCGTCGCGTTCTCCGGATCCAATTGCCGTGCCGCCGCCAGTTCGGCCTCGAACCGTTCACGACGCCGTTTGCGCGCGTACCAGACGAGGCCGCCCGCCACCAGAATCACCAGCAGGCCGATGACGAGCAGGGCGCCGACGTTCACCCCGCCGCCGCGCATGGCCGCGTCCAGTCCGGCGGCGGTCGCGACCCCCGCGTCGGCCCAGCGCCCGTCGCGCAGGGCCGGCTCGACGTGGCCGATCAGGATGTCGTCGAGTTCGGAATCGCTGATCTCGCCGGGCACTTCGCCCTCCAGCCAATACGCGCGATCCTCGGTGGCGACCGCGAGCAGCAGGTCACGTTGGCCGAACCCGGATATCGAGGCGGTGCGCCTGGCCCAGTCCCGCGGCTGCATCCCGTCGAAGCCGCGCACGTACACCACCCACAGCCGCAGCTGCTCGTCGGCGTAGAGCTGGTCCACCGCACCGCGCACCCGATCGCGCTGACCTTGGTCGAGCACACCGGCCGGATCCTCCACATAGGTGTTCATCCGTAGCGGCGGTTCCGCCGCGATCGTCGGAGCGCCCAGCAAGGCGATCGCGGCCAGTAGGACGCTGATCGCGAGCAAGCGGACGAAGCGGATCCGCGACGGCAGTGACATGGCACGAATCTAGCTCGCTAGCATCATTTCGTGATCACCATCGATCGCCCGTACAGCGGCCACGTGTCACCGGATTCGAATCCGCAGCAGCGCGACGTCCCCGGCGCCCGCATCGTCAAGATGTCCGTCGGCGGCATGGACAACAACTGTTACCTGGTGCAGTGCACCGGCACCGGCGCGGCCCTGCTCATCGACGCCGCCAACGAGGCGCCCCGCATCGCGGCCCTCGTCGAGCAGGAGGCGCCCGGGCAGGTCCAGCTGATCGTCACCACCCATCAGCACCGCGACCACTGGCTGGCGCTGCGGGAGACCACCGCGGCCACCGGCGCTCCCACCGCGGCGCACCCGCTCGACGCCGACCCGCTGCCGGTCCGCCCCGATCGGCTGCTCGCCGAGGGCGACACCGTCACCATCGGCGATCTGGTCTTCGAGGTCATTCACCTGCGCGGCCACACGCCGGGGTCGATCACCCTCGCACTCACCGACGGGGCGGGACGCACTCACCTGTTCACCGGGGACTCGCTGTTTCCCGGCGGCGTCGGGCGCACCACCTCCCCGGAGGACTTCGGCTCGCTGTTCACCGACGTCTCGGCCAAGCTCTTCGACCGCTACCCCGACGACACCGTCGTCTACCCCGGCCACGGCGACGACACCACCCTCGGCGCCGAGCGTCCCAGCCTTCCGGCTTGGCGAGACCGCGGCTGGTAACCGCCCCTGACGGTAACCGGTCCGGGGCCTGCGCGGCTTTTGGCAGACTTGGGGAGTGGATTTGCCAACGATGCGCACCCGAGCCGTCCCGGCGCCCGAACCTGCCCGCCCACAGGGCTTCGGCGCCGGGTTGCTGCGCTGGACCCGGCGGCTCGTCGTCGGCTCCGTCGTGATGGGCGCGGTGCTGGTCGGCGGGACCGCCTTCCGCGTGTGGCAGGTCGCGCGCATCGACGACTACACGAAGGCCGACGCGATCGTCGTGCTCGGCGCGGCGCAGTACTCCGGAACGCCGTCCTCGGTGTTCGAGGCGCGACTCGATCAGGCGTACAAGCTGTTCCGGGCGGGTGTCGCTCCGCGCGTCATCACCGTGGGCGGCAAGCAGGAGGGCGATCTGTTCACCGAAGCCGCCTCGGGCAAGAACTATTTGCAGGCGCGCGGCGTGCCCGCCGACAAGATCCTCGCCGTGGAAACCGGATCGGACACCCTGCGCAGCATCGAAGCGGTGGTCACGGCGATGCGGGCGCGGGACATGTCGTCGGCGGTGCTGGTCAGCGATCCCTGGCATTCGCTGCGCACCCGCACCATGGCCCGCGACGAGGGGCTGGCGGCGTGGACCGCCCCCACCAGAACCGGTCCCGCCGTCTACACGCGGGAATCCCAGGCACACGGTATCGCCAGAGAGACCGGCGCCCTGCTGTGGTACCAGCTCACCCACTTCTCGGCGGATTTCACCTACACGGCGGGACAGTGAGGCTCGATGAGCGCCCGGTACACCGATCACGACACCGAACGCCTCGTCGTCGAGGGCGCCAAGACCGCGGGGCTCGGACCGCCGCGCAGTGAGTTCGAGACCGGCCACCGGACCGAATTCGCCCGCGACCGGGCCCGCGTGCTGCACTCCGCGGCGCTGCGCAGACTGGCCGACAAAACGCAGGTCATGGGACCGCGAGAGGCGGACACCCCGCGCACTCGGCTGACCCATTCGCTGGAGGTCGCCCAGATCGGCCGCAGCATCGCCGACGGACTCGGCTGTGATCCGGACCTGGTGGACCTGGCCGGTCTGGCCCATGACATCGGCCATCCGCCCTACGGCCACAACGGCGAGAAAGCCCTCGACACTTTCGCCGACGCCTTCGGCGGGTTCGAAGGCAACGCGCAGAACCTGCGCATCCTCACTCGCCTCGAACCGAAGGTGCTCGAGGCCGACGGCGCCAGCGCGGGCCTCAACCTCACTCGCGCCGCCCTCGACGCCGCCCTCAAATACCCCTGGGGGCGAACCGGTCCCGGCACCAAATTCGGCGCCTACGAGGTCGACACCGAGCGCCTGGAGTGGATCCGCAAGGGTGCGCCGGATCGGCGCCGCAGCCTCGAATGCCAGATCATGGACTGGTCCGACGACGTCGCCTACTCGGTGCACGACGTCGAGGACGGTGTCCTCGCGGGCCGGATCGATCTGCGCGCGCTGGCCGACCCCGCCGAACAGGACGCGCTGGCCGCGCTCGGCCAGTTCCAGCACTCGCTGGCCGCCGACGATCTGATCGCCGCCGCGCAACGGCTCTCGGAACTGCCCGTGGTCGCGGCCGCGTCCGGATACGACGGCACGTTCGCCGCTTCGGTCGCGCTGAAGCGCCTCACCAGCGAGCTCGTCGGCCGCTTCGCCACCGCCGCGATCATGGCGACCCAAGAGGTGTCCGGTCCGCAACCGCTGTCCCGGTACAACGCGGATCTGGAAGTGCCGCGCATCGTCGCCGCCGAGGTGGCGCTGCTGAAGACCGTCGCGCTGCGCTATGTGATGTCCGACCCGGCACACCGGCTGCGGCAGGCCGCCCAACGCGAACGCATCCTCGCCGTGGCCGAACGCTTGCTGGGCACCGCTCCCGGCAGACTCGATCCGCTGCTGCTGCCGTTCTGGAACGCCGCCACCGATGACACCGCCCGCGTGCGCGTCGTGGTGGACCAGATCGCTTCCTACACCGAAAGCCGCCTGGAGCGAGTCGCGAGCGAGTTGAAGATTTAGGCGCCTTCGCTCCGGCCGTGCGCGGGGTCAAGGGCGATTGTCCAGGTGCGCCTTTTGGACCCGTATCGGTGGCGTCACGCCGACAGATCGTCGGAGGACTCGGCTCGGGCCATTTTCACCAGCGCGCCGTGCAATTCCTTGGCCGAGGCGCTCGCTCGTTCGCCCCGCAGAATCACCTCGGTGAAGCCGTCGATCAAGGCCCGGCCCGGATCCAGCAGGCCGAGACCACCGCCGCCGCCGCGCAGCGACTCGTTGATCAGAGTTCGCAAAGCTTCTTGCCGAGCCCGGAACCCACCGGCGACGTCCAGAGCCCCCGCGAATTCGCGCACCACCGCCGTGTACACCGGCCGCTCGGCAGGCCCGCGGCGACGAAAGATCCGGCGTGTTTCCACCGGAGCCGACCGCGGCGGATACAAGGCGGCGCGGTCCAAGAGCATCCAGATCGCGGCATCGGCCGACTGTTCCGCGGTCGGCTCGCGCTCCGGTCTCGGGCGCGATTCCGCGTCGTCGGTGAGCTCGACGCCCCGCAGCGGCATCGGGTATTTCGTGAGCAGCTCATCGATAGTGGACGCGATCTCACGGACCACCTGGACACCGACATTCGCGGTATCGAACCCGACGACTTCCAATCCATGCCGCGCCGACATCTCCCGCGCGATTCGGAGTGCTTCGGCCGGATCGTGGGTATCGGCCTGCTCGGCGACTGCGGGACGGTGTGCGGTGGCGCTGCGTTCGATGGGTGCGCGACCGGATTTCCGGGCGGATGCGGGGTCGGGTCGTCGGACGGGTACGCCTGCGCCGGCGGTCTGCGGCGATGAGGCCGAATCGCTCCGGCGAACCGAGATGTGGTTCTCCGGGCTGGCGGTGCGGGCGACGGCCTGGCGAGGGCGCGCGACGTCTGATCGTGGCGATCGTGTCGAGTTATGAGCAGTGTCGACAAGATCGGACCCGTCAACGGTGTCCGTCTGCCGAGTATGTCCGGGTCGGTGCGCGGCACCGCTGTCCTCGATCGGCGGGGGCTGGTCAGGTGCGTCGGTCTGCCGGTCGAGCGGGGCAGCCTCGGCGCGGTCGGGCGGAGGGACGAGCGCGGAATCGCCCCGGCTCGTGGGGTCTGCGGTGTGACCGGTGTTGCGACTGGGTCCGAAGTTGTCTGTGCTGCCCGGCTGCTGGGTGGAGCTGCCTGCCTTGTGGGTCCGTGGGTGAGATCCGGTGTGGCGGACCGAGATGGGGTCGGTCGTAGCAGCGCTCGGCGGAGGGGATTGCGGGCCGCCGGGCGAGGCGTCGAGCCAGGAAAAGCGCAGGGCATCGATCCACGGAAGGCCGGGCGAGCCAGGAGAGTTATCGGTTTGCCGCCGCGATATGGGTTCGTCGGTGACATCCGCCTGCCGGATGGGCGCGGAGCCTGCCCGCTGCTCGGCCGCGGAATCGGCCGTGACGTCGATCGGGGGTAGTGCGGTAGCTGCCGGGGCGGGTGCCGCCTGGTCGGTGCAGTCTGTCGATCGGTGAGGTACCGATTCGTCGGCGCCGATCGTGGGTTGGGGGAGGTTCGCGTTGCGGATCAACCGGCCGGGCGTTGAACTTGCCTGCTGCTCGGCTGCAAGGTGGTCCGTAGCGTCGTTCTGAGGATTCGGTTCGGGGTGGAGCGTGGTAGCTGCCTGCGGGGCCGGTGCCACCTGGTCGGCGGTGTCCGTCGGTGGGTGGGGCTCCGGGGCGTGGGTGCTGATTGCCGGTTGTCGGCCGGAAAGGCGCGCGCTGTCGATCGGCTGGTCGGGCGTTGAGGTTGTCTGCCGTTTGGCGGCGGGGTGCTCTGTGGCGTCGTTCTGGGTGTTCGGTTCGGGGTGGGGCGTGGTAGCTGCGGGTGCGGGTGCCGTCTCCTCGGCGGTGTCCGTCGGTGGGTGGGGCTCCAGGGCGTCGGTGCTGATTGGCGGTTGTTGGCCGGAGAGGTTTGTGTAGTCGATCGACGGTGTAGGTGCGGCGTCGGGAACCTGGAGGGATGCGGAGTCGGTGGGGCGATCGCTCTGAGGGGAGGACGCGGCGTCGGTCTTCGGAGTGGGCGTGGGTTGGCCGGTTCTTCGGCGACGTGCGAGCTCGCCTGCGCTGCCGGACTGATGGGTGGGCTCGATCCGTGCCGGAAGGGGTGGGGTATCGAACTGGAACGGAAGCGGCGAGTCGTCCGCGATACCGGACGTCGGGGTGGTTGCGGTGTCGAGGGTCGTGTCGTCTCGCGGGGTGACCGCCGGAAGATGCGGGTTGTCGGCTTCTTCGATGGGTGCGACACCGCCGGTGGCGTGGAACGGGGCCAGGTGCCCGGGGTCATCGGTGCGTTCAGGGAGCGCAGGTTCTGTCGTTTTCGGGACGGGCTTTGGACGGGATGCGGGGCCCGTCTCCGGAGCGGACGGGGTGTCGTCAGCCGTACCGATATGTCGCGGTGGTGCGATGGCTTCCGGCGAATCCGTTCGGCGGATCGGTTTCGGATGTTGCGTGCCGTTCGTCGCGCGGACGGGTTCGTGGTTGTCCTCGGCATCGGTCCGGCACGCTGAGGTTCGGTGCTCCTCAGCGGTGGTGCTCGTGGAGTCGGTCGGTGCGGAGGCGTCGGTGGAATCGGTTGGCCGGGCCGGTGCAGACCCGCCCCTGGGGCCCGGTGCGAGGGTCGGCTGTTCGTTATCCGGTCGCGGTATCGAGTCTTCGGCGATCTCGATGTCCAGACGCGGCGGAAGACCGCCGGCTCTGTCGGCCCGCGGAGCGGCTACCTCGTGGCGCGGGTCCCCGATCTGCGGGATGTCCTCGGTGCGGTGCGCTCTTTCGACCGGTGGGCTGGGTGCGGCGACGGTCGGCTGATTCGGTGGGCGGCCGTCAGGGGACCGGCGGCCGGATGCGGTATCGATCCGAGGACGGGGTGTGGCGTGCTCGCCCCGGTCCGTCCGCCGGATCGACGCCGGAGCAACGGTGACTGCGGGTGCAGGGCCCTCGGCGACAACCGAGCGCCGGACGGATGCCGGCTCGTCGAGGGCGTCGGTCCGGTGACTTGCCGGTTCGAATTGCGGGTGATGCCCTGCGGCCGGTCGGCGTACGGGTGCGGACAACTCTGCCGAGACGCCGATCTCGCGGCCCGCGGATACGCGAACCGGTGTGCCCGGCACCGCCGGGTATGGCCGGACCACCCGCTTGGACCAGGGCGTCTCCTGGGTCTTCCGAGACCATGGCGTCGGCATCGCCTTCGGCGCGGGCTCGGCCGATGACTCCGGCGGAAGCACCCGGCTCTCCGGTGCGGGCGCCAGGACAGGCAATGCTTCGGCATGATCGAGCCGGTCGCCGTCGACGAGCCCTTCCGCGGAGGCGATGGCCGCCTTCAGTTCGCCGACCGTCCGGGAAGCGTCGGCAATGAGCCGCTCCAAGGTGGATACCATCGCGCGCAGCTCGCCCGTGTCGATCCGCGACGGCTGACTCACAATGTCTCCCGCCTGTCCTCATCAGGTCTTGCCGCGGTGCGCCCGGCCCGCGCCGACACTCTGGTCCCGGGTGACCGAAAACAGACTGTGGTCGCGGCTATTGTCGCTCAAATCCGCCGGACCTCCCCGGGCTGGGAAGATCGATTGTGCGTCGCTGCGCCGAACAGCTATCGATTCGCAACCTGTTCGTCGCCCTTGTCGCTTCGCTCGTGGAGCCGAGGAATCTCCGGCCCGCCCCGCGCATCGGGCCACTTGGCGGTACCGGCTCGGCAATGCCGATGAAAAGCACTGCGCGACAGGTGAATTCACTGAAGCCACAGGTTGGCTACCATGGAAGGGTGCGGATCGGAGTAGGGCTCTCCACCGCGCCCGAAGCGCGGCGAGCGGGCATGGAGGCCGCAGCGCGCGCCCGCGACCAGATCGCGGGCGAAGCGCCGTCGCTCGCTGTGCTGCTCGCGTCCCGCGTGCATACCGACGACGCCGTCGAGGTGCTCTCCGGTGTCCACCGGACGGTCCGGGTGCCCGCCCTGATCGGATGCGTGGCGCAGGCGGTGGTGGCGGGTCGCCGTGAAATCGAGGACGAACCCGCGGTGGCGGTGTGGCTGGCCTCCGGACTGCCCGCAGCCGAAACCTTCCAATTGGACTTCCTTCGCACGGCCAGCGGCGGGCTCCTCGCCGGCTATCGCTTCGACAAGGCCGCACGTGACTTCCACCTGCTGCTGCCCGACCCTTACTCCTTTCCGGCCGATCTGCTGCTGGAGTACGTGAACACGGATCTGCCCGGCACCGTCGTGATGGGCGGGTTGGTCAGCGGCGGCCACGGCCCGGAAGGCAGCCGCCTGTTCCGCGACCACGCCGTGGTGACCTCGGGCGCGGTCGGCGTGCGTCTTCCCGGACTGCACAACGTGCCGATCGTGTCTCAGGGCTGCCGTCCGATCGGCAACCCCTACACGGTCACCGGCGCGGACGGCACGGTGATCACCGGACTCGGCGGTCTGTCCCCGATCGAGCGGTTGCGTCAGATCGTCGCCGTGCTGCCACCCGACCAGCAGGAAGAGCTCGCGCGCGGCCTGCAGATCGGGTTCGTCGTCGACGAGCACCTGGCCGAGCCCGGGCAGGGCGACTTCCTGATCCGCGGTCTGCTCGGCGCCGATCCGTCCAGCGGCGCGATCGAGGTGGGTGAGGTCGTGGAAGTCGGCACCACCGTCCAATTCCAGGTCCGCGACGCGATCGGAGCCGACCACGACCTGCGGAACGCGCTGGCGCGTGCGCGCACCGACCTTTCCGTCCGTCCGGCCGGTGCGTTGCTGTTCACGTGCAACGGACGCGGCCGCCGGATGTTCGGTGTTGCGGACCACGACGCCACGACCATCGAGGACTTGCTCGACGGCATCCCGCTCGCGGGTTTCTTCGCCGCCGGTGAGATCGGGCCCATCGCGGGCCGCAACGCGCTGCACGGATTCACCGCATCGATGGCGCTGTTCGTCGAATGAGCGTCGATCTCCGGGTCTACGCCGAGCTGAACGATTTCCTGCGGCCCGGCGAGCGATACACCGTGCTGCGTCGGCCGTGCCGCCCGCACCAGACCGTCAAGGACGTCATCGAGGCAGCGGGCATTCCGCACACCGAAGTGGACCTGGTCCTGGTCGACGGAGAACCGGTCGACTTCGATCATCACCCGCGCCTCGGCGGGCGGATCACCGCGTATCCCGTGTTCGAGACACTCGACATCGGCCGGGTGACGCTGGTCCGCCCGCATCCGCTGCGTGAGCCGCGCTTCCTCGCCGACGTGAATCTGGGCGGTCTCGCCAAGCTGATGCGGCTGCTGGGTCTCGACGTGCACTGCCGGTGGGAGGCCGAGGACGCCGAACTCGCCGAGGCGTCCGCGGCCGAGCACCGGATCCTGCTCACCCGTGACCGAGGCCTGTTGAAGCGCCGCAACGTCACACACGGCGTATACATCTGGTCGGAGCAGCCGATCGAGCAGGTCGTGGAGGTGATCCGGCGGCTCGACCTCGTCGCGTGCCTGGATCCGTTCACCCGCTGCCTGCGCTGCGGCGGCGTCGTCGCCGAGGTCGACAAAGCCGAGGTCGAGGATCGCCTCGAACCGCTCACCCGCCGCTACTACGACATTTTCCGGCAGTGCCGCGATTGCGGCCGGATCTACTGGCAGGGTTCCCACCAGTCACGTCTGGCCGAAACGGTCGCGGCGATCCGCGCGGAACTGGATCGCTCGTGATTCCCCGCGAGGGCGCCTTCGCCCGGAACTCGCGGTGCCGAGCCGCCCGGGCGCGTCGGCCCCGGCTTCGCCTAGACTCTCTGCCGTGGCCGGACGACTTCCTGATCGCGATATCGCGGCAATACGCGAGCGCGTCCGGATCGAAGACGTGGTGGGCGAGTACGTCGCGCTCAAGCGCGCCGGAGCGGACTCCATGAAGGGCCTGTGCCCGTTCCACGACGAGAAGTCGCCGTCGTTCCACGTGCGACCCAATCACGGCCTGTTCCATTGCTTCGGCTGCGGCGAGGGCGGCGACGTGTTCGCCTTCCTGCAGAAGATCGAGCACGTCGGGTTCGTCGAGTCGGTCGAGCAGTTGGCCGACCGGATCGGCTACCAGATCAACTACGAGGGCGGCGGCACCTCGGTGCAGCGCGATCGCGGCACCCGGTCCCGGCTCGTCGCGGCGAACGCGGCCGCGCACGAGTTCTACGTCGCCCAGCTGCGCGAGCCGGAAGCCGAGACCGCGCGCAAATATCTCACCGATCGCAACTTCGACGCCGCGGCCGCGCACCATTTCGGCTGCGGCTACGCCCCGGCGGGGTGGGACACGCTCACCAAACACCTGCTTCGCAAGGGGTTCGACTTCAAGGAGCTGGAGGCGGCCGGGCTGTCCCGGCAGGGTCAGCGCGGCCCGATCGACCGTTTCCACCGACGGCTGCTGTGGCCGATCCGCAACCTGTCCGGTGATGTCATCGGCTTCGGCGCCCGCAAGCTCTTCGACGACGACACCATGCCCGGTAAGTACATCAACACCCCGGAAACGTTGCTGTACAAGAAATCCCAGGTGCTCTTCGGCCTGGATCACGCCAAGCGCGAGATCGCCAAGGGGCACCAGGCGGTCGTGGTCGAGGGCTACACCGACGTCATGGCGATGCACCTGGCCGGGATAAAGACCGCCGTGGCCTCGTGCGGCACCGCATTCGGCGACGACCACCTCGCCCTGTTGCGCCGCCTGATGATGGACGACAATTTCTGGCGCGGCGAGATCATCTACACCTTCGACGGCGATGCCGCGGGCCAGGCGGCGGCCCTGAAAGCCTTCTCTGGTGATCAGAAGCTGGCCGGTCAGACCTACATCGCGATCGCGCCGGACGGGCAGGACCCGTGCGAACTGCGGCAGCACTCCGGTGACGCCGCAGTGCGCGATCTGGTCGCCCGCCGAACCCCGCTGTACGAGTTCGTGATTCGCGGTCTACTGGCCGACCACAACCTGGACACCGCGGAGGGCCAGGTGGAGGCGCTGCGCCGGGCGGTGCCGGTGGTCGCGCAGATCAAGGACAACGCCCTGCGCAAGGCCTACGCCACCAAACTGGCCGGGTGGGTCGGCTGGGACGACATCCAGACCGTGGTGCGCCGCGTCGGCGAGGAAGCCAAGCGGAACCGCAACGGCGGCGGGCAGGCGGGCGCGGGGCGTGCGCCCGCGCCGCGCCAGGTGGTCGCGGAACATCCTGCGGCACGGCCGAATCCGAACGATCCCACCCTGCTGCCGCAACGGCAGGTACTCGCCGCCGCACTCCAGTACCCGGCGATGGCCGGAGCGGGTTTCGACGCGCTCGAGGCCGAAGCCTTCACCCACCCCGCCTACTCGGTCCTTCGCGGCCTGATCGCCGAGGCGGGCGGCACGGCCGCCGGGCTCGGCGGCGCCGAATGGGTCAACGCCGTCGCCGACCGCACCGAGGATCTGACCGTGCGCGCCCTGCTGTCGGAGCTCGCCAACGAGCCGCTGCCGGTGAAATCGGAGTCCGACATCCCGCGCTTCGTCGCCGGTGTCCTTGCGCGCACCCAGGAGGCCTGGGTAGGCAGGCAGATCGCCGAACTCAAGTCCAAGCTCCAGCGGGTCTCCTCGACCGAACAGCCGGAGGCCTACTTCGCCCTCTTCGGCGACCTCGTCGCTCTCGAGCAGTACCGCAAGAGCCTGCTCACCCAGGCGATGGGCAACCACGGGGACTTCGCCACCGGGGCCTAGGGTCGATCAGATCCGTGATTCCTCGCACACAGTCCGACTGGTGCGAGGATCGGTCACAGCATGTGCGGGGTCAGCGGCGCAGCTGGTCGTGCGGTACCAGGAGGGTGGTCCGCTCATCGATCGGCTCCATCGGTTCGAGGCGGGGGCGGGTGCTGAGCTTGTCCGCCAGTTTCTGCCTGCCGACGAGCACGAGCTTGCGGGTCACCGGGCTCTCGGTCAGCGCGCGGGTAGCGGCGCTGATCTGTTCGTAGCGAGCCCGCCCGGCCTTACTGCCGAGTACGTAGCCGGCCGCCACGCCGATGATCAACCGCAGCATCTCGATGTGCTCCTCCCAGTTGCCAGTTCGCCGCCCCCATCCTGCCCGACACCCCACACGCCTGTCGATCCGGACACTCGGTAGCGACACCCCCGCTCTCAGTGACAACTCAGCAGGTAGCGCCGCGATTTGGGCCTCCGCCCAGCGATACGCTAGAGTTTCTCCTCGGCCCGCCCGATACCAACCGGACGAGCCAAGGGCAATCCCCTATAGCTCAATTGGCAGAGCAGCCGACTGTTAATCGGCAGGTTTCTGGTTCGAGTCCAGATGGGGGAGCTGTGACCAGGGCGAACGTATTAGTTCGACCCTGGTCTTGTCCGTTTCGGGGGTCGAACGACACGGAAACGACACGTTTTCATCCCGCGAGGCGTCCCAGGGCTGCGGTGAAGTCGGGTGCTTCGGTCGGTTGGTCGATGTAGTGGCGTTTGGTGACGGAGTCGTTGGCGTGGCCGAGTTGCTGGGCGGCGGCTTGGGGGCCGTATTGGTCGGCGATGAGGGATGCGACGGTCTTGCGGAAGGTTTTGGGGGTGACCCATGCGAACTTCTCTCCGCGTGCTTGACGCCACAGCCGGTTGAAATTGTGGGGGTCCCAGATGCCGCCGTCGCGGTTGGGGAAGACGAGGTCCAGTTCGTTCTCGATGGCCTCTGCTTTGACGCGGCGGAGGGTGTCGACAACGAACTGAGGTAGGACGACGGTCCGGTAGCCGGAGTCGGTCTTGGTCCATTCCTGGCGGATCAGGCCCTTGCCTTTGATGCGGACGATCGTGCCGGAGAGAGTGATTCGCGGCGGTTGGGCGTGCAGATCGACATCACACCAGCGCAGGGCGAGTGCTTCGCCGGGGCGCGGGCCGGTGCCGAGTTCGACGTCGGCGACGTCGAGGACCCGAGGGTTGCGTCTGGGGCCGTACGTGTAGCCGGGCGCTCCATCGAGGGGCTTTCCGTCCACCCAATCCTGGAGTTGGGTCCGCAGCTCGGCGAGGGTCTCCAGGTCGGCTGCGCGCGGTTTCTGGCGCTTGCGGGGCAGGTCGGCGACTTCGCGGACGGGATTGCGGTCGATGGCGTCGTGGCGGACGGCCATGCTCATCATCTCCGAGAGGATGACCCGCTGTCGGCGCGCCTTCTCGCGGTGTCCGTTGAGCACGATGCGCTTGAGGTGTGCGTCGATGCGGGAGGTCGTGGCTTCCCATACGCGCAGGCCGCCGAGCGCTGATTTGATCTTGATGGTGCCCTTGGTCGCCCGGCAGTCGGTGGAGACCTCGATCTCCATCCAGTACAGGTCGAGCGTCTGTTGGGCGATGCCTTCTTGCAGCACTTTCTCTGCGAGCCACAGGTCGGCCAGATCGGCGAGCTTCGTGTCCCGGGTGATCAGTCCTCCCCGGCTTCCGGTGCGCTGGGTGAGCGACTCGCGGAGGATTTCTTCGGCGCGGCCCTTGGTGGGGCCGAATTTGTGGACAGTACGGGTGATGCCGTCTTCGTCGCGGTAGCGCGTGGTTGCGCGCCACCTTCCGTTCGGCTGCCGCTTGGTGGTGATCCGGCCGTAGGTGCCGATCGGAAGCGATTGTCTGGGCATCACTGTCCTTTCGAGGAGTCCGTCGGATGGTCATGGGCCGCCGATCCCGCCTGGATGGTAGGGCGGTGCTCGGTCGCGGGCTGCGCGGCGAATATCGGCGGCCGACTGGGAGATTGCTGACTGGCTCGTATGGGGTGTCGACGAGCCAGAAAACTGCCCTATGGCAGTAATATGCGTCAAGATCACAGAGATTGCCAAAAAATAGCCGACTTGGCGGCTGGAGTGATGTTCGGTCAGCGGTCCCGGCTGCGGCGGCGTTGTGGTTGTGTGGGTGGCCGACGTCGAGAATCTTGGGCTGTGGTGTTCGGCTCTTCGGGTCCTGGGTGTCCGCTCTTGTCGAGTTGCTCTTGTTCCCATCGGAGTAGGTCGCTGAGTCGGTACCGTCGATACCGGCCGATCCGCGCGTATCGGGGACCTCGCTTGGTGGAGGCCCAGACTGCGAGCGTCTTCTTCGGAATTTTGAGACGTGCTGCTACTTCTTCCGTGCTGAGCCACACGTCATCGGGGTTCACGCCGGCTCCCGGGAAGAGAAGCTGTTGTTTGTGCAGCCCTGGACGTGAGGCTCTGAGCGGCTCGCTGTGGGTGGCGGTCGTCGCACCGATGCGGTGCGGGTGACTCTCCGTGAGTTGGGGAGTAGTGCACGGCCCGGGATCACGTGCACGAGGTTGCGGTGTTGGTATCGAACAGGATTCCGACTCAACGGAGTCCTCCTTCTCGGGTGGCTTTGAGCGCGTGAAAGCGCTGTGGTGGGACTGATCCGCCTCGAGAAGCTGTTTCGTTATTACCACAAGGGAATGCGTCCGGCAACGACGGTTCATCCCCCGGGTGGGACACGCTGGTGTGTATCTACGGCTGGAGTCCGGAGCGAGTTGATGGCAATGCTCGACTCGGGCGACAGCGCTGCGGTTCCGGAGACGATGCTGCGGTCGATACTTCGTAATCCTGATGCCGCATGGGGATTGGCCGTGCTCTGGCTATGGCCGACACCGGCGCGGTTACCTGATGCTCGGAGCCAGCGGCAATCGGGTTATAGCCGGAGGGATCAGCTTCGTTACGCGTTGAGCCACCGGGGGCCTGTTCTGCCGTTGACCCCCACTTCCCGACCATGCCGTGGACGGGTGTTTTGTGCACCGCCAGGTTGTCTTGCGAGCCTTCCGGGCACATGTGGCGCGTCGCCGTGCCGAACAACGGCGCCGACACCTCAAGCCCGACAAGTTCGGATAGAAGCGCAGCTGAGAAAGTTCATCCTCTAGCAGCACCTGCAGCTGCAGTGGAGACCAGAGCAGATCTTCTGGCTACGTGCTCGGTCTCCCGCTGCAGCTCGGCGGTCTATGCGATGCCTCTGCCCGAAGGCGACGTCCATCTGATGTCGGGCTCTAGCTTCACGCTCTTCAATCCACCGCGGATCAAGTCCGAATTCACCGGGTTGTGGTTGGCCTGTTATTGGCTCCTGATATTCGGCGAGCGCGCGGCAGTACCTGCCCATCCGGATACATATGCTGATAGCCTTGTGGTGCCCAGGATCGCCAGGTAGGTCGGGATTGCTGCCCTGGATGGCTTCGGCGTCAACCTCTCTATGCAACGCTGCAGCGTAGAAGTGGTTGCTCGCCTCAATGTACTGGACGGTAACCAGGTACTGCCACGCATACCGTTCCATGCCGTGATATTCGGTGTTGTTCTTGAACTGGATGCGAGTGTCCAAACTTGATAGTCCCCGACTCGTACCCGCCCACTCTCGATCGGTGTCGGCTGCGGCTGTCCAGACGCCCATGCCTCGGCCTCCCGGAAAGTTTCGGCATAAGGCTTCGTGCGCAAGCCTCCAGTCTGTATCAGTCCACTCCGGACACTTCATGTCCGCATTGTAGTGATTCGCCAGGAGAGGTACCGGGCTCTTTGCTTACGCTGGAATTTCGGCTGCCTACCGTGGCTCGCTATGGAATCGCCACGCATCGCGCACGATGTCGGTGATGGCCGGTTTTTGTGGTGTCCAGCCGAGTTCGCGTTGTGCGAGTTGGGAGGAGGCGTAGAGGGTTGCGGGGTCGCCTGGTCGTCGTGGTGCGGTCTCGATGTCGAACGAGATTCCGGTGACTTCTTGGATGGCTTGGATGACTTGGAGATTGGAGTAGCCGATGCCGTTGCCGAGGTTGTAGATCTTGTGTTCGCCGGGGTGGATGTTGTTGAGGGCGAGGAGGTGGGCGTGGGCGAGGTCGGTGATGTGGATGTAGTCGCGGATGCAGGTGCCGTCGGGGGTGGGGTAGTCGTCGCCGTAGAGGGTGAGTTTGTCGCGGTGGCCGAGGGCGGTGTCGAGGGCGAGGGGGATGAGGTGGGTTTCGGGGTTGTGGCGTTCGCCGATCATGGTGCCGTCGCCGCAGTCGTGGGCGCCTGCGACGTTGAAGTAGCGCAGGGAGATCGCGCCGAGCGTGGAGACGCGGGTGTAGGTGGTGATGGCTTTGTCGATGGCGAGTTTGGTGTCGCCGTAGGTGTTGACCGGGTTGGTGGGTGAGGTTTCGACCAGGGGCAGGTGGGTGGGTTCGCCGTAGACGGCGGCGGTGGAGGAGAAGACGAGTCGGCTGACGTGGGCGGTGTGCATGGCGTCGAGCAGGGCGAGGGAGGCGCGGGTGTTGTTGTCCCAGTGCCATTCGGGGTGGTGCATGGATTCGCCTGCGGCGATGAGGCCGGCGAAGTGCAGGACGGCGTCGTAGCCGGCTGTGGGGGTGAGGATTTGGGCGATGTCGTGGACGCGGAGTTCGATGAATTCGGCGTCGAGGGGGATTTGGCGGTCGTCGTTGCGGGAGAGGTCGTCGATGACGGTGACGTCGTGTCCGGCGTCGAGGAGCAGTCGTGTGACTGTGGCTCCGACGAATCCTGCACCCCCGGTGACCAGGATTTTCATCTGACCTGCACTTTCATGGCGAGTAGGTGGTCGTGGATGGTTTGTTTGTGCGTCCGGAAGTGGTCCTCGGGGCTTTCTCGGCGTGCGCTGCCGGTCCAGCAGGTGATCCGTTCCCAGGCGCGCTGCTTCACCGTAGTCAACGCGACCGGGTCGGGTGTTGTGTGCCATGCGTCGGCCATGGCGCGTGCGAGGGCGTGGACGGTTTGGTGGTGTCGGGCCACGATTCGGCCGCTGCTGGTCACGGCGTAACGGGTGTAGTTGACCGCGTCGGAGCGTGGTTGTCCGAACTCGGCGTCGAACCGGGTGAAGGCGTGGTGGAGGTAGGTCCAGAATCGTCCTGGGTCCATCGGCGGCTGGGTGGGGTCAGCGCGCCAGCGCAGCTCGGCGCGCATCTGTTCGGCGAGGTGCGGTGCCATGTGACCGAAGTCGTGGTGGGCGTAGGCGCCGTCGAGCATGCCGGTGGCTCGCAGGATCTTTACGCACAGTCGGCTGACGAGCAGGTGAGAGTGCGTGGAAGCCGTTCCGGCGGACCATTGGTCGTGGAGGCCGAGCCAGAAGTAGGCCTGGGTGTAGAAGAGCAGGATTTCGTAAGCGTCGCGGACGTCGAGTGTGACGGGGTGGTGGTCGGGTAGGCCGCGATCGGTGACGGGTAGGCCGAGGTTTTTGAAGTCGTGCCCGAGAGAGGTTTGGATGGCGCGGTAGTCGCCGAGCGACAACGTCATCAAATCCACTGTGGTGAAGTGTTTCTCGGCGAGGGCCACGAGTTCGTGGATCTGGGTTGAGGGATGGTCTCCGTAGTGGACGTACAGGAGGTCGACGTCGCTGATCAGCAGCGGCTTGCCGCCATGGCGGATGAAGGCGGGTTCGCCGCGGGCGAGGGAGCCGCCGACGATAAGCCAGTCGTCGGCGGGTACGCAGTGCCCGAGCGTGCGGAGGTCTTTGGCGATATCGAGGGCTTCCCGGGCGACGGCGGTGGCGTGGGGGAGTCGGGAGATGATGCGTTCGGCCAAGGCGGTGGTGTCCACTTCATGCCTCCGGTTCGATGGAAGGCGCGGGCATGGGCAGCAGAACGGGTCCGGGCTGGTAGGCGGGGACGGGTGTTTCCTCGTGCGCTTTTTTCGCGGTGATGTGTGGGCACAGTGATCCGCAGATGGTGCAGGGCGCGCCTTTGCGCAGGCCGTGGGTGATGAACGCGTTGCCCGCCAGGCCGGGGTAGAGGGCGTGACCTTGCTGGATGTCCCAGTCGTTGGCGCGGCGGGCCACGCTGATCGCGCGTTGCCGTGCGATTTCGGGTTCCCAGCCGCGTATGAGGTCGAGCGCTGTGATGGCGACACGGACCATGCGGATGGAGGTGGCGGTGTCGGGCGCGGTGGGCATGGCGTAGTGCTCGTTGTGGGTGATGGAGGCGAACATGTCGCCGCCGCACTGTCCGGCCGTCGCGACACCGAGGGCGTTGACGGTGTCGTCGAGGGTGACGCCGTTGTCGATGACCATCGGTCCGGCCAGCCACAGCGGCGCACCGCCGAGCGCTTCTTTGTAGGCGGGGATCAGGTCGGGAATGCGGTGCAGCGGCATGTGCCCGCCGCTTTCGCACAACACCTGTACTCCGGCGTTCAACGCGTCTTTGCGGAGTTCGGCCAGCAGGTGGATCTCGCGCCATTTCAGGTCGTCGCCCGCATCGGCGGTGGCGCCGGGGCGGAAGATGTCGCCGAGGTCGAGGACGACTTCGTGGCGGCGGCAGATGTCGAGGATTCCGTCGAAGTACTCGATCAGAGGGTTGTCGCAGTGGTGGATGCGCATGTAGCGGGCCAGCAACCCGCCGCCTCGTGAGGTCGTGGGCATGATTCGGTCGGATTTCTCGCTCATCTGCGCGAGGGCGGGGTTGATGCCTGCGTGGATGAGGACGAAGTCGACGCCGGCGGCCAACCCGAGCTCGAATCGGTCCAGGAATTCGTTGCGGCTCAGTTTCTTCCGCGGGTCAGCGAACAGGTCGTATGTCAGGCATGCGCCGAGCGGTACGCCCATGACTTCCTTCAGATCCGCGCGCAGCGCCACACCTTCGGGGTTGGTGGTCAGGTCCATGACAGCGTCGGGTCCAGCGGCGAGGATGACCGCCATGCTTTCCACGATGGTCTGCCTGTCGCGGTCACGCGGCCCCAGTCCGACGAGAGCGGCGACTTTCCGGCGGGTGTCCTCACCAACGAGCAGCGGTTTGAAGGCCGTCATGTGCCGGCTCGCGTGCGACCGCAGGAACACCAGGGTGCCGCTTTCGACCCGGCGGGCGGCGGTGTCAGGGTCGAGGTCTTCGGCCAGACAGGTGGCGATGAACTGGGGATCTGTTGCGAGGGTGACCATTGGCGTGTCCTTTCGATCAGGGACGTATCGGAGTAGTGGGCCCGGCAGGCCGCGGAGCGGGCGGTTGGCCGTCGACGACTTCGGTAATCAGGTCAGCCCAGTCGACGGCCAGGGCACTGACGTGGATCCATGCCTCATGCACGGCGGGTTCGAAGGCGTGCTCGGCGGCCGCCAGCGTCAGTTCGGCATCGACGTACGCGGCGGCCAGGGCATCCACTGCCGGTCCTATGCGTTCGGTGCCGCGTCGTGGCTGAATGTGGGTGCTGACCCAGTTGTCGATCAACGTGACCACATCGTCTCGGCGTCGGTCGACTTCGGCCGCGCGTTCGGGGATGACGCGGCGGGTGCGGTGCAGATGCGCCAGCGCCTGCGCCCACCGCGTGATCAGATGGTCGCCCGGGTTGTGGCCCGTCACGCCGCGGAACGCCGCGCAGAGCTGGTGCCAGTCCGGAATCCGAGGAAGCTGAGAATCCGGCCCGGAAAGCGAGACACCCTGTCGCACAGCCGCTGTCATCTGCGATGAACGCGTCAGTATGGATGTGTGGTGTTCGGTGGGCATGCTCGGGCTACGCCTCGGTTCCGAACGAGTAGGCCATCGCCGTGAGGTAGGGCAGGCATCGGCCGCCGTGGGCAGCGTGAGCGTGGAGAATGAAGCGGGCGCGGTCCAGGTCCAAATCGATAGGTTCGACCGCACAGTCGTGATACTGCACGGCCCACAGATCCCGTGTGTTCTGCGAAATTCTCACGACAGCTCCCTGACAGTCGGTGGGTGGGCACGCCGATGCCGGGCCCAGTCGCACAGCGTCCGAATCCGGCTCCGCCCGTTGCTGATTACTTACGAAGGGCGGAAGGGAGTCGACCGCATGCCCCGGCATCGGGTGCTGGTCCCAGATTCGCGGCCGCGGCTTGCCGTCCCAACGCCCGACGGGACTAGCCCCACTGGGGCTTGCGCATCGTCAATAACTGGCTGCGATCAGGCGAAAGGATCATTTGTGCACGTAGAAGCCATCCACCGCATACTGTGAGACAAACTGCGGTCAACCGACTGAGGTGAGATATGAATACTGGGGGACGTATCTGCCGCACATGCCGCACGGCACTGCCCGCAAATCACGCCGGAAACCTCTGCGCCGACTGCGCCTGCGCTGCCGGGTTCAAGCACGCACTCACCGCCGACTTCTTCGACGATCCCACGATCCGCGCGGCGCTGGCAGACCACGACTTCAGCGTCGTGTTCACCTTGATTCGCGAAGCAACCGGCCTCTCACAACTTCAGCTGGCCGCGTTGCTCGACCTCACACAGTCCAGAATCTCAGCCGTCGAACGCGGAGAACGCCGTCTCACCAGCGCCAAGCTGGTCGCCAGAATCGCCGAGACCTTCGCGATCCCCGCCTCGCTACTCGGGTTCGGCTCCGGAACTGCGAGTAATCTGGCCCGCGAGGAGGTGACGTGGGTGGAACGCAGAGACTTCATCACCCTGGCAACCGCAGCCGCCCTCGGTTCCCATCTTCACCCGCAACTCGACCGGCTGGGCAGCATCCTCCCTGACCGACTCGAGCCAGTCACTCGACCCCACATCGGATCCGCCGACATCGACGCCATCGAAGCCATCACCGAAGGATTCCGGCGATGGGACCTCGCGCACGGCGGCGGACTCTGCCGGACCGCGGCACTCACCCAACTGCACCAAGTCCGCGCCTTGGAAGGCGCCGCATGCGCCGCCGACGTTCGAACACGTCTGTGGATCGCTACTGCTGACCTGGCGAGCATGGCCGGCTGGCTGGCCTACGACATCGAAGAACACGACTCGGCCCGCAAACTTTGGACATACGCCCTGCAAACCGCGCACCGCGGCCAAGACCATCCGCGCAGCACCGACCTGACCGTCAGCATTCTGCTCGACATGGCCCACCAGTCCCTGCACCTGAAACGACCTGACGAAGCCCTGAAATTCGTGCAGCTCGCCTCATCGACCGCCGCCAGCAGGCGCAATCCGGTCAGCACCATCACCGCCGGGTACATCGCCACGGTAATGGGGTGGTGCTGGGGATCCCTGAACGACTCCGCAGCCACCCAGCGCGCCCTAGGACTGTCCGAAGACCGATACGCCGCAGCCCAACCCGATACCACTCCCTCCTGGGCATGGTTCGTGACGCCCGCGGAGATCGCCGCTCAACACGGCCATGCGATGTATTTGCTGTCGCTCTCCGACCCCAGATTCGCGCTATCGGCGGTCGAGCGTCTGTCGACCGCGATACCTGGACACGCCAGCGAACATGCGCGCAGCCGCGCCGTGGCCTTGCCCACCCTTGCCGGCGCTTGTCTGCAAGCGGGTGATTTCGAATCAGCCATCCGACACGGGCGCGAGGCGATCACGGCGATCACGGAGCTGTCGTCACCCCGCTGCTACGTCCGCCTCCGCGACCTGGACACCATCGCCACCCAGCACGACAGCAATCCGATCGTCGCTGAATTGCGCAGCGATCTGCGGGCAGTCCTCGCCTCTGCCGCCTCATGACCACCGACAGCCAGCTTCCCGGCCGCGCAGCCGTGCGCGCCGCCTGTCAGGAGTTCGGCGTCGACGACCGCGACGCGCAACTGCTGCATCATCGGTCGAACGCAGTGTGGTTGCTACCGCACGCTGACCTCGTCGTGCGCCTGGCACCCGATACCGCATACCGGCGCGAGCGCGCTCACACCACCGTCGCCGTCACCCGGTGGCTGGCAGCCGAAGCCCAACGCATCGCCCTCACTCCAGCGTCGGGAACCCAGCCAGTCACCGTCAGCGGCGCGATCGCCACGTTCTGGCCCTACCGCCCCTCACCAGGTCGGCCGGGCCCGGCCGACCTCGGCACACTTGTGCGGCGCCTGCACTCGGTGGCGCGGCCGCCGTTCCCCGTGCCGCGATACCAGCCGCTGCGGCGGCTGTTCGAAGCCCTGGCCCTTGAAGACGAGCGGACGACACCCGCACTCACCGACTCTGACCGCGCGTGGCTGCGCGCCCGCGCCGAGGCACTGGTCGGCCAGTTCACCCAGACCGAATTCCCGCTCGGGGAGGGCCTGGTGCATGTCGACGTCCACAGCGAGAACGCCGTCTGCGATCACGGTGACTGGGTACTGATCGACTGGGACCAATGCAGCATCGGACCACGCGAACTCGACCTGGTGAACGGGTTGCCCGATCACTTCCACCAACCACAACATGAGCGGGCACGCTTCGCAGCGGCTTACGGCTACGACCTTCTCGACTGGCCCGGATGGGCCCTGCTGCGCGACATCACCGAACTGCATTCCCTCGGTGCCTACATCCGTCTCGCGCCGACCAAGCCCGCGGCGGCCGAAGAACTACGACATCGCCTCCTGTCGTTGCGAGCGGACGATAGAGCCGTGGTGTGGCAGGTGGTCTCGTGATCCGGCGACCGTGTGCTCGCGATGTCACAGTCCTAGATCGGCATCGAACGGCGGATCGAAGAAGTCCAAAGATTCGTCGATGTCGAAGCCGTTTTCGCTTGGCATGACGGTGGCTTGGTGAAGTCGGTTTTGTATCGCACGCTGAGCCGGGGTCAGCGTGCTGCGGCGGTGCTGCTCGGCGCGAGATTGGTTAAGTTCATGTTGGATACAAGCGATTCGTTCGCTCGCTTCTTCGTCAGCGGAGTCTTGGATCTCCACCCTGGTGAGGGGTTGGGGTGGGATGGCGGCGGGATGGCTGGTGAGTATGTGGTCCCAGTCTTGTTCGGGTCCGGCGAGTAGCACTGCGTCGCGGTGAGTGTTGCGTGCGGTGGCGCGGGCCGAGTCGTGCTGCCGATCGCGGTTGTTGCGCTCGATGATCAGCGTGTCGATGTGCGCTTGTAGTTGGCGGCGTGGGCCACGCCGGTATCGCGGAGTTGCCGCGAGCTCGGTGAGGGTGTTGTGTAGTTCGGCGGCAGTGACCTGTGTGGCTTCGATCGCTGCTTGGAGTTGTTTGTCGGCGTGGCGGGCGTTGCGGATCGCATCCTGTGCGGCGCGATGCTGGCTGATGATGTCCTCGGGACCAGGTTCATCGTGCTGGTAGGCGCCAGGATTGAAGATGAATGTGTCGGTGTCGACCAGCGCAAGTTGTAGTTGAAGCTCGCCGATGTGCTCGTCGAGTTCCCCGTCGGTCAATAGCATCAAGGCGTTCGTTTCAGACTGCATCGTAGGCCCTGTGGACACGGGAGTTGCGGTGTCGTCGTTAAGTATCGGATGGTCGACGAGAGCTTGGTCGGGTGGGAGTTTGTGGTGTTGTACTCGCGACCACAGTGCGGCGGCGGGCATCTCGTCGGGCAGCGGTCGTTGGTTCGCCGCGTCGGTGAGTATCTGCATGATTCCGATTCCGGCGCGGTCGGCGGCCTCGATCTTGGCGGCGAGGGTGGGCCAGTATGGGTCGGCGGTTATGCGTGGGTCGAGGTGTTGGACTACCGGCGCCCATTTGTTGACCGCCAAGGCGCTGCGGTCTTTGAGCGCGTTGGTTAGTTGGTCGTCGAGTCGCTTCTGGTGCTCGCGTTCGATCGTGGTGTATCGGGGCGGTCCGGTGGGGCGTTGGTCGTGGTCGGGGATGTGGAGGCTGGCGCGCCACACCGCGAGGTCGGCCACCAGTTGCGGGTCGGACTGGAGGAGTGTGTGCGCCCAGTGTGGTGCGGTGGTGGGTGTCCAGGTGAGGGTGTCGTCGCGGATTTGTTGGGCGATATTGGTGACGATGCGGTGGCGGGCGTGCAGTTCTTCGGCGAGGGGATGGTCGTCGAGTGTGTGTGGTAGCCCGCGTGCCCAGGGGAGGGGTCCGGTGGCGGTGGAGTGTGTGTTGGTGGGGTCGAGGCGCCAGTCGAGGACGGCGGCGGGGTCATTGGCGGTGTCGAGTTCGCGTACGGCGGCCGCTGTCTGGAGGGCGGTAACGGGGTCGCGGCCGGTCATCGCGATAACTGCAAGGTGTTGACGGAGGACGGGGTAGGCGGGACTGTCGGTGAGATGCGGGCGCAGGGCTTCGGCGGCGGTATCGATGCGGTGCAGCGTGTCCGGGCCGAGCGCTTCTTCGGCCGCGACACCGATCGCGTCGAGGTAGATGTCGAGTGCGTGCCCGATACGGGCGTAGGGATCGAGCGCGTCTCGCAGTTGCGTGTGTGCGGATTTCTGTGCGCCATCGCGTTCAAGCATGGACACGAGAAACTCGATCGCGGTGCGTGGTAAGACGGCGGGTTCGCTCCAGAAGGAGGCTTCGCTGCCGTCCAGTTCGGTAGGGATATAGAGGTGGTTGCTGTGGACACCGCGCGTCATCGCGACGTACAACTGCTGGCGTGATTCGGTTCCGGTGAGAGCGACGTGGCAGGTGTCGGCGGTGATTCCTTGCACGGAATCGATCGTCGCGGCGTATCCGAGACGCACGTGTGCGCGGACATAGTCGGCTGGAAGCCGCACCGTTCCGCCACGGTTTTCGTTATCGGTGGAGTGGTGTGTGGCGGTGATGCTGCCGTCATCGTGGATGGCGGTGATGGTCCAGGTGTAGCCGTTGCGTACCCAGTCGTGCTCGCCGAGGCGTAGTCGTGGGCTGTTGCGGCGGGTACGGATAGTGTCACCCGCTGACGCGGTGAGGCCGTCGGCGAGTGCACATTCGGCGCCGACATTCGCCCCTGCGTGTGCAATTCGATCGGCGCGTGCGCGGGCGTTGAGTGCGTTCACCACGTCGTGGGTGGCCGCGAGCATGATGGTGTTGCGGCCGGCGGAATGGTCGGTCATCCATGCGGTGTAGGCGTCGTCGTGGGGCCCGGCGCGCACGCGGCCGTTGTCGAGATACCAGCCGAGCGCGGCCGGGTCGCCGTCACGTAACTGCAGACTGGCGGTCGCTTCGCCAGGGGAGGCGAACCGCACGACGTGGGCGAGGGTGAGGGTGTGGTCGGGCGCGGCTGTGTGCATGTCGGCGTCGGCGCCGCCTGCTTCGATCGCTGGCAGCTGCTGGTCGTCGCCGACGCAGCGAATCGTCGCGCCACGCTCTGTCAAGAATTCGAGCAGGTGGAGGCGTTTGAGATTACCGAGCCTGACGTGCTCATCGACAATCACCAACGTATCGCGGCCGATCACGGATACCCATTCCGGTAGTGGAAAAGGTGGCTTCTCGTGCTCGGGCGAGGAGATGTCCGCGCGCTGGGTGTGGTGGGGCAGAGTATGGAGGAGTTTGTCGACGGTTTCCACGCGCGCGCCGATCGACTCCGCGAGTACCGCGGCGGCGGACGCGGTGGGGGCGAGGCCGAGGACTTTGCCGCCGCTGGTGTGCCAGGCGGTGGTGAGCACGCGCATCGCGGTAGTCTTGCCCGATCCGGCCGCTGCGTTCGCAGTCTGCAGGCGCAATCCGGAGGTGGCGAAGCCTTCGATGACACCGACTTGTCCGGCATTCAAGGCCCGATCCGGGTGAGTGGTGTTGTAATTGAGGACCGCGGCGTGGACCGTTTCCGGTGTCAGTTGCCGTCCGCCCGGCTGGACCGACAGCTCGATCAGTCGCCGCTCCACCGACAACACGCGCGCCGAAGTGTAGAGCTGTGTTGTCGGATTCGTGTAGACGTTGGTTCCATCGCGGCGGCGTAATACATGCGGAGCCGTGCTCACTCGGGGTTCATCAATCACGTCGGGATCCCCGCGCGAGATCGACCGCGCAGGCGACAACGCCTCCGCAACGACAGCGTCGGCGACCCATTCCCAATCTGTGGGCGTGACTTTTCCGCGTAGCTGTCGCTCGGTTTCAGCACGCACGTTGGTGGCCCGCCATGTCGAGCGGTGCTCGGCCACCACTTCCAGCACCTGCTCGGCTGTGCGCGCGATCCACTGTGGCGATGGAGTAATCCGCTGTGTCTGTCTGGGATTCAGTGCTGTGGTGACCAGTCGTATCACGGCATCCCGGCCGCCGAGCAGCGCTACCGCCTCGACACGCCAGGCGGCGCGCTGTTCGGCCAGTGACCGGAGTGCGTGCTTGATGGGACGCGTTTCGAGGGTGGCCTGCTGTGCCAGGTCGTACATCTCGCCAGCGACGGGTTCGCGTCCGAAACGCTGCTGAAAGTCCGCCGCGAGCTGGCCCAATCGCAGTCGAATGTCGGCTTCCCGGCGCGACCACGCGTCGATCAACCCAGTTGAGACGCCGACGATTTCGCGCACAGGGCGTTTTGTCGCGTCGGCGGTGGGGTGTTCGGCGAATTCGACGCCCACGAGTTCGGCGAGGTGGTGCTCCAGGCGGGTGTTGTAGATCTCCGAAACGGTGACCACGGACTGATAGATCGCGCCACCGTAGAGGGTGCGCCAACGCCCATCCAGCGTGCGGACCCGGTTGGCGATCAGCACATGGGTATGCAGGTCAGGGTCGCCAGCGCGGGACTCGCGGTGAGTGAACCGGGCAGCGACGATGCCCTCGACGTCCACTTGACGCACCCCGTTGCGCCCCAGGCGGGTGAAGATCGCATGCTGCTCCAACCATGCGAGAGCGTCATCGGTCGCAGCGCGGTGGGCGGCCTCGATCTTCTCCGCGACCGGCTGGGGCGAGACCGCCCACAGCGCCGACACCGACTTCACTGGCGAGAATGTGATGTCGAAACCTGCCACGGCGGCGGTGTTCGGGCGCGAGTTCTTCGCTATCCAGCCGGACAACTCGCGCGCATCCATCGGTGCGCGTCCGTAGTCTTCGGTGAACATCTCCGTCGCCACCGCAGTTCGAGTACGCGCCCGTGCCGTGTCGGCAATAGCGTCGCGGGCGTCGAATCCGTGGGCAATATTGTGCGCCTCGAACGCGTCCGCGCATCGATTTCGGAATTCGGAATCTTCGCGATAGATGCGAAACGGGTTGCCCAGCCGTGAGGCTTTATCCGCCGCGCGTGACGCATCCTTGTGGTTGGCACCCAACCGGATCTGCTCGTCGTAGACAGCGGTTTCGACCAGATCGGCGTTCGGATGACGACCCAGTCCAAACAGGGACTTCATCTGTTCCTCGGTCACTTGATCACTGGTGGCGATGTCGAGCGCGTTCAGGCCGGAGCCGTGCCAGACTCCGGGTGCTTCACCATGCGCGGAGTAGTAGTCGGCCAGGCTGGAACGGCCACGGGAGCTGGTGTCATGGGCAGCCACACTCCGCAGGTAATACTGATAACCGTTGCCTGCCACGACTTTCTGAATCGTCGCAGTCATACCTCCATCAAGCAACGATACCGCCCGCTTCGACAAGTGGGCTCCCTACCTGAATCCGGGCAGAATTCACAGAAACACCTGATCGTTATCATATCGTTACCCTGGATGAAAGAGGTGTGGGGGCTAGAAGAAATGGAGCGAGGAAGGGATAGAGGATGATGAGAAGTGTTGTTGCGCTTCAATACAGGTTGCGGTGCTAGGGGATACTTCGCGGTAATCGTTACGGAGTCGTACGTAGTTTGCAGATTCTTCGGGGGGTCGGGTGTCCGGTGTTGATACCGGCGGGCGTTCGGCCGCCGCCCGTGCGTGGTCGGCGATCTCGCGGGCGGTTGTGGCGGCGCTGTCTTCGGTCCGGGGCCAGCAAAGTGTCGAGAGCGCGGTATGCGCGGCACAGCTCGGCGAGCGGCCTGGGTCGGCGCGCGAGTGTCAGCCTCTTGCGGAGGTACGGGGTGGAACTTGACGGATCGTCGCAAGATTTCTCTTGTGGGTCTACGGTTTGTCGGCGGAGCGCATCGGCATCCTGGTCTTGGCGCGGCGGGGTCGAACTTGTCCATGGGTGTCGGAGACCGGCAAGACCGCGGCGCTTACCCAGCTGGCGGAGACCGCGAACGCGCGGTCGGCAAACGCTGTCCTGACCAAGCGCGCTCGGTCCCGGTCGCCTATGTCACCGTCCTACCTCGCGCCATGCCGTGACCATTGATCATGGGCAGCCATGTACGAACTCACCATGGCCGATCCTTCGGAGTCGTGGTCGACCACGGTGACGAGGTCTACCCCAGGCTCTCTGAACCTCGTCGAACCAACAGCCTCCACGGGTTCGTACCCTTCGTTCATCGACGGGTCCATGGGACCGATATCGTCGGCACCTGCGACCCGCCTCGACAAGCCCAAAGGCACCGGCCTGTCACCCGCGCACCTGACCAACTCAAAACCTCCGTGGCGGGGGAGTTCCGGCCGACATACGGTGACTGTCGGGATGATTCGCTAGTTTCGCATGCGCGTGCCGCGAGTTGCAGCACAGGGTCGCGCCCGAACAAGAAGCGGTAACATCAGGGCGGCCGGGTGTGCATCCCGGAGTTCTGGCGGAGGCTCGAATGAGGATGCTTGGGGGGTACGCCAACTCGGCGAGGCAAGCTGCCATACACGCAAAGTCTTGGAATCAGCCGTTCTCTGGGGCGAGAGTCTCACTGTCACAGCGGAAAATCGTGCATGTCTTGTTCGCCACCAGCGCAGCCACCGCTCTCACTGCTGTTGGCAGGCGAGGATCGTTCAGGACGAGATGTCGACGTCGGTGTCCACCGATATACAGGACGCGATGCTGGAAGGAAGAGCACCACATGACCGCCGACTCCACAGACCTGCGCGCGCGCAGCTGGTTCGATGCCTTCCCGTGGCTGGTAAGTGCCGCAGATTCGGCTACGGCCGTTTGGTGCGCTGACGCGATCGACGACGTGGACGCGGTCATACGCTCGCAGCGACTGGCCAAGGTGTGCGAGTTGGCAATGGCGCACCTGACTATGTGCACGATCGGGGAAATCTTCCCCGGATTGCCAGCCAGCATCAATCTGCGGCGCCTTCGGTTACCAGCTCGTGCCGTCAACGCGCTCAATAATCATCAGTGCTTCCGGTCCGGTGACCTCGTGGGCCTCACGCTCGACGAGATGCTGGACTGGCGGCAGGTGGGTGTCGGCACGATTGACACCATCCTGCAGGCGCTCGCTAACGCCTCAACGGCGGTTGCATCACCTGTGGCCATTGCCGAGCATACATCCGCAGTACCAGCCCAGCTGGAACTGCAACTTGAGCAAGTACGTGTCTCCGAGCGGATGATGTCGGTAGTCGACGACCTGTCCCGAATCGCCACCTGGTACGCCGCTGTCGGATTGCCTTGTGAGCCCATGCTCAGGACAGAGGCGGCGCTCGGAACACCTGAAGAAATTGTCAAGGCCCGCCAACGGATTATGGCTCTCACAGCAGATGACGTCCTTGTCGAAGGCTGGTCGGCGATCGATGCAGCAGGTCATATCGACGAAGCTCTGCGTGCGCTTGACCCGCGTGCCGTTCAGATCTTGTCCGCACGCCTTCTTGCCGAAGATCCGATCACGCTGGACCGGGTGGGCAAGGAGTTCGGCATCAGCCGCGAGCGGGCGCGTCAGATCGAAGGCAGTGCCCGCAGCGCGGTGCTTGGTCTCCTGAGCGATGGGGGGCCGCTTGGACTCCTCGCCGAGACAGTACGAAACTTGGTCAGTAAGGTGCGCCCGCTTGACGACCTGCTCAAGCTTGTCCCAGGCTTCGGCAGGACCGTCGATTCGGCTGGAAAACCTGTTTGGCGCATCCTTGGTCGGCTTGAGGACGCATATGAAATCGAAAACGGCTGGTGTATGGCGCCGACGATGACCGCGGCGCAGACGATGACTCAAACCCTTCTGCAGGAGCACGCCGACCGATATGGTGTCGTCCGCCTAGACAACTTGGAGATCATCGAATCCAGTGAACCGGAACGTTTGCCGGAGTTGACGGCGGCGTGGCTGACCCACTGTGGCTACGTCGTCGATGGCGACTTTGTCCTCACACGTACCCAGTCCGTCGGCGACTACGGCGCGGCCATGCTCTCGATCACGGGCTCGCCGCTGAGTACCCAGGAGATCGTGGACCGCTTCGTCCTATTGCGCACCGCCGGGTCGTTGCGTAACGCCATGAGCCAAGACGATCGCTTCGAGCGCGTCGACCGCGATCGTTGGGCGCTTAGTGAGTGGGGGATGGAGGCCTACGTTGGGATCCGTTCCTTGATCCGCGAGCAGGTAGTGCGTGGCGGAGGAAGGGTGAAAATCAACGATCTTGTCGATTCGATTACCCGTACCTACAGTGTCACCGCTAGCAGCGTCATCGCATATGCCAGCTCGTTGCCGTTCGAGGCGAAGGATGGGTTCGTTCGGATGGCCGGTGCTGATCGAGAGATTCGGAAGTCGCCCGAACGAACCCGGCGCCTCTTCCGCCGTCAAGCGGCCTGGTGCCACCGCATCCGAATCACCAAGGACCATCTCCGTGGCAGTGGCTCGGTAGCCCCGATGGCGATCGCCAAGATTGTCGGTCTGCAATTTGGACAGAGCCGCCAACTCGAATCGCCGCTCGGTCCGCAGACCGTTGCTTGGAACGGGCCACAGCCGTCTTTCGGCACGATCCGTCGCTTTTTGATGGATGGTGATGTGGCGGCTGACACCGAAGCGTTCCTGATCATCGGCGACGACGGCAGCTTCGCATTCGAGCCAGTTCGAGAGCTAACCGGCGATTCAATGGCCGATGCGATGGCACTGATCGGT
Organism: Nocardia sp. NPDC051929; assembly: GCF_044548645.1. Lineage (NCBI taxonomy): Bacteria > Bacillati > Actinomycetota > Actinomycetes > Mycobacteriales > Nocardiaceae > Nocardia > Nocardia sp. NPDC051929. Next base: position 256,256 of record NZ_JBIUCG010000008.1, read on the forward strand.
GCCCCGTTGGGGCTTGACGTACCCGCAGCCCTCCAAGCGCTGGCGGCTGCGATTGGCCTGCCAGATGGTTCCTCGGTGGCCACTATCATCGGCGGCTACCGAGAAAGGGATGACAGCGACATTGCCGATCTACTTACGAGCATTCGTGAGATCCTGCAGACAGGCTCTCACCCGCAACGGCAATCACACACAACCCACGTTGAAGACATCTTGGATCTACTATGATCGCAACTGAATCCGGCCTCCGTTCACTATCTCTTGGCGACCGCTTCCGCAGCGACAAAGAGGATGTTGTCGCAAGCTTCTACATGCCAGCTTTCTCTGCGGCAACAAGTTACAGCCGTGCTGTTGGTTACTTCACCTCGACGAGCATGGCGCTGTTCGCTCGAGGCATCGAGGCGTTCGCTGCCAGGGGCGGCAACATGCGACTGGTAGCGTCGCCGCAACTCAACGAGGAAGATGTCATCGATATTGAGCGCGGTTACGACGTCCGTGAGGTCGTGGAGCGGGCCACGCTGCGGGCGCTCGATCTCGAGCAACGCGAAACTGTGCTGGACGGATTGGGACTGCTCGGACGCCTTATCGCTGAGGGGCGGCTTGACATCAAGCTGGCATTCGTTGCCCAGGAAGGGCGCGTCGGCGTCTACCACGAAAAGATCGGTATCTTTCGAGATGCGTTCGGTGACCTTGTTGCTTTCACCGGCAGCAGCAACGAGACATACGGCGGACTTATGGCCAACTTCGAGTCAGTCGAGGTCTATCGCGGCTGGGTAGCTGGCGATGGCGCTAGAGCCCGGCGCCTCGAGGCTGATTTCCAGGCGCTGTGGTCCAATCAGACGCTGCACCTCAGCGTCGAGCGCTTCCCCGATGTCGCCCGGGAGCGCCTGCTTACGCTGGCAAATGACCGCCCGACCGCCTCGCTACCGGGACGGGATGACGCACTCACCCCTGCACCGGTCGTGGCCTTCGGGCCGGCACGGCTCGCCATCCCCGACTGGCTGACTATCCGTGACTACCAACGTGAAGCAGTCGAGTCTTGGCTCAGGCAGCGCGGCCGAGGCATCCTCAAGATGGCAACCGGTACAGGAAAGACCAAGACGGCCTTGATCGCGGCCGTGCAGCTTGCAGGTGTCCTGCACCACCGCGAAGAGCCACTGATACTTCTGGTCCTCGCCCCTTTACAACATCTCGTCGACCAGTGGATTGGGGAGATCGAATCTTTTGGTGTTCGGGCGGTTGCGGTCTACGAGTCGAGCCGGAAGTGGCTTCCGGTGGTCGATGATCAGCTCAATGAAGCCCGGCTTGGCCAGCGCCCAGTGGTCGCTATGGTCGCGACCAATTCCTCGTTCGCTGGTAAAAAGTTCCAGTCCGTGCTATCCCGAATCACGCAGCCTCTGCTTATCGTCGCCGATGAGGCCCACAATCTCGGCTCGTCGAATTTCCGCTTGTCGCTGCCCCAGAACGCCACTTACCGTTTAGCGCTATCTGCCACACCGGAACGATGGTTCGACGACCACGGTACAGATGCCCTCATCGATTATTTCGGCCCGATCGTGTTTGAGCTTGGCCTCGGCAGCGCTATCAAGATGGGTGCACTTTGTCGCTACACCTATGTTCCCCGCCTAGTCGAGTTGAACGAATACGAGACTAGCCTGTATGTCGACCTTACCGGTCAGATTGCCAAGCGCCTTGCTGCGGGCGACAGCCTTGACGACGACAACCCAGACTCACCTATCGGGTTCCTGTTGCGCCAGCGAGCTGGCATCCTCGGCCACGCTGAGGGCAAGCTTAGACAGCTCCGATCCGACTTAGCAGCTCGCAGCGACTCGTGGTTCCAGCTTGTCTACTGTGCAGAAGGTCGTCGCCCAACTGCCCCCGAGGATCTACGAGGGCCAAACCAGCTCAAAGATGTCTTGAATCTGGTCGGCAATCAGCTTCGCATGCCGACGCACTTATATGTCTCCGAAACGCTACGCGAGGAACGCAGAGTGCTGCTGCGTCGCTTCGGCACTGGCCACGACCTGCAAGTGTTGGTCGCCATGCGCTGCCTCGATGAAGGAGTCGATATACCAGACGCTCGTGTCGGCTACCTACTAGCGAGTAGTAGCAACCCCCGGCAGTTCATCCAACGTAGAGGGCGCTTGTTGCGCCGAGCCGAGGGCAAGGAGCAGGCAGAGATCCTCGATTACTTGGCAGTGCCTCCGTCAGGCACACCGATCAACTTCGATGTCGAACGAAGCCTCCTTGCTAGAGAGCTGGAACGCGCCAACGAGTTCAGTCGGCTCTCAGAGAATTACGAGACAACGCTGAAGATATTACGACCACTCAAAGAGCGCTATCAATTGATGGATATGTAGGAACGGAATAGGTGTGAGCGATATCGAGGATGGGCGCCAATTGGCAAGTGTGGGTCGGACGGAGACGCAGGTGATTGCAGATCTGAGTGATGAGCAGAGAGCGTTCCTAAAACGTGTGCTTGAGATCGAACGGGCGAAACTCCATCTGCGCGCCCACAGGGCGACAGACGACCTTCTTGCTGCAGTGAAGGAGATTATTCCGTGATACTTCATTCGATCACCTTGACGAACTTCCGCCAGTTTCGTGGCGTCCAATCGTTCGACCTCCGGCCCGATTCTTTCCGCACCGTTTCCATGCTTTTCGGAGCTAACGGTGCTGGCAAAACAACCTTCCTGAATGCCTTCACTTGGGCACTCTACGGCGTTATGTCTGACGATGTAGAACAGCAGGAACGCATGGTGACCGACAGTGTCTGGCAACTTCTTCCGATCGGCGATTCGGTCGAGGTCGCAGTCGAGGTGTGGTTCGATCATGAGGCGCAAAACTACCGGCTGCTTCGATCGGCGACACTGCGAAAAGAATCATACGAGCAGTCAATGCCTTCCCATGAGGTGAAGCTATGGACAACCAGAACCGACGGCTCTTCGGAAATTGTTGGCGCGCCGCAAGAGAAAATTCATACGATACTTCCGCGAGGTGTCAGCCGCTTTTTCTTTTTCAACGGTGAGCGCATAGAAAACTTAGTCAAAAAGGGTGCTTACGCGGAGGTTCAGAAGGACATTAAGGTGCTCCTGGATTGGGAGCATGTAGAACGGGCGATTGCCGACCTGCCCGCAGTCGATAGACGCTTGACACAGGACCTTAAAAACCGTGGAGGCGACAGAGCCAGCGAAATCCAGACCGCAATCGATGAGCTGCAAGAGCAAGACACGGTCGTCCGCGAGCAGCTGAGGGTGCTCGAAGGCGAGCTCGCGATTCTCAGTGAGGAGCGCGAGAGCGCCACCAATCTGCTCCGCCAGCATGCTGCCGCGGCGCCAATCCAGGAACGACGCGACGCGGTCACGAAGGAACTTGAGGAGGCTCACGCTGCTTACGAAGAGGCAGTCGCCGAGCGTGCAACGCTAGTTGCCACACAAGGTTTCTTGGCTTTCACCGGGAGCCTCGGGGAAAAGACGCAAGCCATGGCAGACAACCTGTATGAGAAGGGCGCACTGCCGGCACCGCTAAAGCGCGAGTTCGTTGACCAGCTACTTGAACAGGGCGCCTGTATCTGTGGTACACCGCTCGCTGAGCACACCGGACCGTGGGAGGAGGTCAAGGACTGGCGTCAGCGGGCAGGCCTGCAAGCTGTCGAGACCGCATGGCAAAAGCTAAGTGGGCAGCTGGCGCCGCTCACGGCCGCACGCACGAAACTGCACAACGATCTCATGACCCTCATGAAGCGTATCGGAGACCAGCGCGAGCGGGTGGCCCGTTTGGTGGAGGACAAGTCCGAACTTGATGGCAAGCTGCGTGATAGCGCCTTGGAGGATGTTCAGGCGCTTGAAACCAAACGGATGGACCTCAACAATCGCATCGACACTAAGCAGCGGCAGATTGGTTCAGTTCAAGCAGAATTGGAGCGCATCGCCAAGGATATCGAGCGGCAGACCAAGGAGCGCAGTCGTGCCGAGGTAACTGATGAGCTCGCTGCAAAAGCGCGGGCCCGCTCTGACCTTGTGCAGTCGGTCCTGCGGGCGCTTAAGGAGATTTTAGCCTTCCGAGAAGAAGACATGCGGAAGCGTCTCGATGCTGAGCTTAAGACGGTGTTTCGCAGCATCACACATCAGAACCACGTTCCGACGCTTGACAAGGGCTTCGAACTTACGCTTCATAAGGACGTGAACGGCGTGAAACTACCTGTGCCCAAGTCAACTGGAGAGAATCAGATACTGAGCCTCAGCTTTGTGGCTGCGGTATCAAAGTTGGCACGCGAGACCCGAAAGAAGCGTCGTGCCGAGGGGCGCTCCGCCGAGGACGCCGGAACCTATCCCATTGTGATGGATGCTGCATTCGGATCACTCGATCAGGACTACCAGCAGACCGTCGCCCGTGCTCTAGCGAAGATGGCGCCGCAGCTGGTGGTCTTGGTGAGTAAGAGCCAAGGGCTTGGCGATGTCGTCACTGAGCTGATGCCCTATGTCAGCCACCTCGGCGTCATCGAGACACACACCTCTGCGCCGGGTAGCGCAACCGACGACATAGAACTTGAGGGCATGTCCTACCCATATATTCGGCCAGCAGAGTCCGACCACTCAGAACTAAAGGTGATCAAGTGACAGTCACACCTGGCGACGTCCGCATTCGCCGTCCGCGGCAACACGAACCCCTCATGCTAGAACTGCAAAATGAAGCGCATTTTGCCACATTTCGAGACATTCTGCTGTTCGCGGCGGCTATCGGCTTCCATAAGCGTCGTCGGGTATCGTTCACGGCTGCTTCGGGTGACCCGATCCGCTATGAGACGCTGACATCGCCTGGTTTCAGCGAAACCCTCGTCAACATGATCGCAGCCAACGTCGTGACTGATGATCCGGAAATTATGGATGCATTGCGTATTGAGGAACGGATCACAATTTTCGAGGAGCATGCGAATGGCGGACTGGAGTTCCTCCAGGAGCAAGTCAATGTCCGTCACCAACCCGCTGCGCATGTCATCATTGACCTGGTGACGGAGGCATTCACTGAAAGCGGAGGGGCTAAGGCAGCTTCTGTCGACGAGCTACTGAGCGGTGTCACCTGGAGGTGACCCGCCTGACGCGCTAGCCCGAACCAAGCGATGGCCTCGTAGGGAGACAGCGCCAGCCGTGAGGATCGCGTGCCAGCCTTTCAATGTCCCAATCTTCTCCGGATGCTTGTATAGACCGGCACGTACTTCGGAGCGCGTCAGCCGTTCATAGAGTGGGCGCCTTGGGTGATCTGGACCGAGAAATTCCTCTTTTCGATGAAGGATCGGAGGATTGTCCGCCCGGCTGTAGTCGCGCCACTCAACGGTCAGATTGTGCAGGTTTACCGTCAATGCTGAGCGGAGCGTCGGGTGCGGATCTCGATCAAAGTGGGGGTATTCGAGATAAGATACCTGGGGCTGCGTTATAGATAGTTTGATCATGTTGGCATGCTCAACAGTGCCCGCAAGGACTCGGGCACACCCCTCATATACCTGTAGCAGTGGAGAAATGTCGGCTATCGCACTGCGATGGATATAGAGTGCGCTCGGCGTCTGCTTTCCGATACGTGAGCCTCGCGCGTTGACATAGAGCATTGCGCGGTCACCACAGGCAAGCAGCAGACGGTCGGCTTGGACACAAACTTCGCGGTATGTGCCAAATAGTGCCCGTATGTCCGCGGCAAGTAGTGCGTCGAGTTGAGAGAAGCGGGGACGCCGGCCACACCGTGACAACGCGACGTAGATCAACAGCTCAGCTCGGCGTTGGACGGTCACCTGCTCCCAGAAGCTTTCGTGTGTTACTTGGCGTATCAGGCGATGAGCCTTATCAAGGCTGCCGAGCGCCTCCTGAATAGCGGCACGAGACTCGTCTGGGAGCTCCCCTGCTCGTGGCGGACGGGCATGGTCACGCATGAAATCGAACAGTGGTGCTAGCGTCTCATGGTTCGCTTCGTACTGACTTTGAGGATCGATTGCCACTCTGGGCCGGTAGGTGTAGACCCGCGATGCTAAGAAGCGCTGAGCAGCAGCTTGTTCGCGGAAGACGTAGAAGATACCCGGTGCCGCTGCCTGGGGGTGAACACCGAGGATTTGCTCGATCCACTTGGCGAGTTCTGCCTGCTCATAGAACTTTTGAAATGTGCCTGCGCGCGTGATCAGGCCGTCTCCCAAAGGACGCCCCACTAGGCCTCGGGCATCCCAGGTCAAACGCGCCGAGACGATGAGGAGCTTGTCTGTGAGAGACCAGGCGGACCGCAGGGTGTCCGCCCGCTCTGACGGTCGCTCAATGACATTTACCACATAGCCGAGGTTTACCACGTCGGCCACGTGCTTTTCAGCTCCTGGGCGGTGAGCCGGATCCCAGCCATCGATTGCATACCCGAGCGCTCGGAGATGACGGATATCGTCGCCACGCCCGCATCCGTAGTCGAAGATTGAACTGGTCGGGGCGAGTAATCCGTCCCCTACCGCCGTTGCGATGGGACGAGACAACCCGGAGCGTGTCATCGCCGTTTTGTGGCGGGCGACGGGGTGATGACTCATGCAGCGGGAAATCCAGATAGCCCAACGCTAGCCAGGCCGGCCGCATCTGTTACTCGAGGATCGCCGACTAGGTAACCTATGCCTCGGTGCAGATGCAGGCGGAACTGCTGTGCCACTGTCTCCTCGGCCAAATCCAGACCGTCCCGATGACAGCGCAGCCGCACCAGCGACCAAAGGACATCGCCGATGTCGCCGCCGAAGGTTCGCCAGTTCATCTCGACGTTGCTGTCGAGAGTCAGCTTGACGATTGGCGGCGGACCGGGTTCTGCGAGAGAGCGGCACAAAGCCCATCGGCACAGGATGTTCCAATGTGCGATACCGGTGCGACGCTTGAGGGTGATCAGTTGGTCGCGGGCCGTCTGTGATAGACGGATGTGTTCGATAGCCATACTCACTCCCGGAAATAGCCGTCTTCAACAGCGGTAGCGTTCCTGGAAGGGTCAAACTCCAGGCGGTAAGCGCGACCGATGTATGGCGCAATGCGTTCGAAGGCATCTCGATCGATCTCGGTGTCGGTGGAGAGCAGGATGACCTGGTGACTGGCTTGCGGAAAATATCGTTCCAGCAGATGCCCGCGGTGAGAGCGATCGAGACGCCCAAGTGGGGTGTCGATTACTACTGGTAGAGGTTGACCTGATGCCCGAGCTAGCCCCCACAGCAACGCGATGGCGAGAAGCTGCCGCTCACCGGCCGACAGAGCAGTAGCTGGCAGAGGACGGCCGTCGACACCAGTTAGAGATACGGCATAGCTTTCAGGGTCGATCTGGACGTCGGTGACCAGGTGCTCTTTGCGGAAAAGCTTGCCAAGTGCTTCCAAGATCAGTTGCGAGATCCGGTTCACATGGCGGTGAGTTGCATTGACACGCAGACCTTCCAAAGTGGCACGAACCCTGTCGATGTGCTCGATGAGACGTCGGTCGTCGTCAGCGGCTAGGTTGGCATGCGCTGCTCTATCGAGGGCAGCCTCGTAGGCGGCCTGGGCCTTCGCCCGGTCGGCACGTGCCGTCCGCAACAGTTCGGTAGCAACAGCCAGCGCGGCACTCGATCGCAGGCTGGCGGCGCGGGCGTCCTCGCGCTGCTGCCGCAAATGCTCCAGCGCCTCTGGATCCGGCATGGCAGCTAAGACTCGCTCAGCTTGGTCTAACTCCGCCCGTAGACTCGCCCGCTGATCTACGAGTGCCTGAAGGCGGTTCTTGGCGTTGGGAAGCGTTGTTGCCAGCAAAGCGTCCATATTCGCCGTGTTGGCAAGCCCAGCGATTTCCTCGGTTGTTATTACTGTCTGCCGACGAGCCCGGTCTTGAGTAAGCAGTTCATTGACTACTTTGATGGTGGTTGCATCGACTTCAGCGGTTCGGAGCTGCTGGAGCAATTCACCGTCGCGAACCATAAAAGCCTCGACCAGCAGCGCTTCACGCTTGGCTACGGCTTCGAGGCGCGTCTGTTGTGAGAGCTGCGTGAGTAGGGCGCCGAGTTGCAGAAGTGGTGCACTACCGCCGAGCTCATGGCGAAGTTCCTCTTCGCAGCGGCCTAGAGTTGCCCGTACCGTGGCCGCCGTCGCTTCGGCAGCCTCGCGTTGCTCAAGTAGATCACCACCCGCAGCGCGGTATCGCTCAGTGGCTTCAAAAAGCACCTTTTGGCAAAGCTCGTCCTCGTTACGCCTTGAGGCTTCAGCCTCAATCGCCGCCTCCTCGGCCTGGCGGTAGGCAGTGACGAGCTGTCGTTGTTCCTCGACTGTGTGGCGCAGCGTGTCGGGTACCTGGAGTCCCTTCTGGCGGCGACGGAGGACCGCGAGGTCAGTTCCCAACTGCTCGACTAGATCAAGGCCAAGCAGCGCTGCCAACGCCGAGCCGAGCACCTGGCGCGAACGGTCCATGTCGGCTAGGGCTTCGATCTGCTCACCGTCGAAGAAGAAGAGTCCTGCAATGCCACGTGGAAGGAAGGTTTCGACGTGCTCACTCCACGTCGATGTTAGAGCCTCACTATGCCAATCGTCCTCTGAGACGTGCAGGCTTTCACGGATGGACGCGCCGGTGCTACGCCAGCTGCGATGCACCGAATAAGTGTGCTCGACCCCCTCTCGGTGCGACTTGAACGTCAGCTCGATGGCGGCACCTTCATTATGTGGAACGCCCCGATGAATGAGGCCGCGCAGGTAGGCCTCATAGCTTCCCTGCCTGCGGCTTGACGTGTGTGTCAGGGAGCCATAGAAAGCCAGCTGGATTGATTCAAGGATGGTCGACTTTCCTGCGCCGTTCAACCCACCCACAAGCACGATCGGTTTACTTGGCGAGGGAGGCGCCAAATTTATTGCGTGGCGGCCGGCGAAAGTTCCGACGTTGTGGAGGACGAGTTCTTTGAGGATCACTGAGCAGGTTCCGATTCCGTGGTGATCTGCACATAGCCGTCGGCGACGTCAAGTGGATCTGGCGGTGCGGTGTCTGGTTCCGGACGTTTCCGCTCCATGGCTGCCTTACGGGTCTGTGCCCGGGCGGTGGCGTCTTCCTCATCGTCGTAGAAGCCGCGCCGCAGCGCCTTCTCAAGCTGCTCGAACAGTCCGGCACGGCGAACCTGGGCTCGGTGACGCTGCTCGATATCGAGCAAATCGCGCACCAGCTCAAAATGCAACCGGTCTGCACCAGCAACCTCTTTGAGAGAGTCGATCATGTCCGATCCAAGTGGTAGATGCTCGTCGAGTGGCCGACCGGGGTACGACTGTCCGGTGGCCGCCTCATAGATAGCAGGCAGTTCGTCCTCGAACTCATGCTTGTCCACGACCCATATACGCCGAATCTCCTCCAGCTCAGCGATCGTGACAAGTTCTAGTGATCGCACATAGTCTGGGCCGTTCTGACGGACCCATGCTTGAGCATCAAGCAGCCGTTTCAGCCAGTCCTTGCGAGCTGTTTGAGTGTAAGGGCCTGGAATTGGCTTGTCGTGGAAGAGCTGAACAGAGCCGTTCATTCGCCGGAAGTCGCGTAAGTGCCGGTCGTCTGCCACATCCAGTGCATTGCGCAGCTCCAGCAGAGGCAGCATCCATTCCTTCTGCTCGTCATTTTGGATCATGGCCGCCATAGACTTGTCCTTCTCGACCAAAGTGCAAGTCCAACAACCGAAACGACTGTCCCCGCAGCTCGGCGTGCTGGCATCCACGACGAGTGGGCACTCACCATCGGCCGACGCGCCCTGATACATGGTTAATAGCTCTTTGTTGGAATAACCCCACGGGTTTGACGTCTGCATCAGAAAGGTCCAGACATCGTCGTTCGACCAGTTCTCCACAGGCGAGTAAACAAGGCAGTTCGGCAATGTCGCGTTAGGACTCAACAGGTCGCGGACACGACGAGTCTCTAGATCTGTCATTCGGCGTGATCGCCCCGAACTTTCGGCTTTGCGGGTGCCCAGTACAAGAATGGCTTCGCCGTGGGAGCGTACCACCTCGCGGATAAATGAGTTCGACGGCTTTATCTTCAATCGCTCTGTGCACCACCGGAACTTGGGCCGTGGTGCTGGGTAGCCGCGACCGATGAGATTGACCCAGAAGGTGTCGGTCACTGCGGGTGTTAGGCGATGAGGCGTGATTGGCAATCCTTGACGGTTGGCCGCTTCCTCTAGGACCTCAAGCGAATGCGTCACCCAAGCGGCCACGACAGGGTTCTCGACCAGCGTGTCGGTGCTGATGACGTGGACCGGCTTTGTTCGCTGATCGGGCTCAAGCCCTGTGAGCGCCAACCATACTAGCTGGAGGACCGCCGTCGAGTCCTTGCCGCCTGAATAGCCGACAACCCAGGGCACACTGTCCGCCAAGTACAGCTGCTGCGTCTGAGTAACGAGCGCAGCGATTGTTGCGGCGAAGCCCGTATCATCGAATGCTGAGCGTGGGCGGATCGGCAGGCTCGCTGTCATTTGTCTCCTCGCTTGAAGGCATCCTCGGCACGCTGCTCCTCTGGAGTCAGGGGGAGGCTCAAAACACTTCGGATCAGGGCAGTTGTCAGAAGGACATTGGCAGCTCCTTTGGTCACCTTGCCGCCAACGATGGCCCGTCCTTCCCAAGCGGCTGAGTTGGAACGGTGCCAGTCGATGTGTCGGAGCTTCTGCAGCTGCAACTTCCAGGCAGAAGGGTCGGTTGACTTACGTAAGAGCGTGTTGCCAACTTTACCGAGTGCATGTAACACAATTCCGTGGCTGTGGATGAAGTCTCGTCGGATCTCTCCCGCGCTCACCTCGCCCCGATATACCTGCTGCCATGAGGAAAATTGATCGGCAACGGTGTGCCAGTACGTGGTAGCGAGATCCACCCGGCGTTCCATGGACCCCGGCTCGATCTCGTCAAGCAATGCCCGGTTGGCTGTGTACAGCGCCGACAGAGTGAACAACTTGCGCGAACGAGCGGCGAGATTGCTCGTTTCCATCTCGGTTAAATCTCTGAACAACGATGACTGCATCACCACCAGCTTCGAAATCGCCGACATCGGGTCGCGGTGGTCATAGAGAACCCCGATCGATTTCGCGGGACGGATAGCGTAGCGGTTCAGATCGGCGAACATCTGCTGACAGCGGCTGAGACCAACATCAATGAACATAACGATCGCAATGCTCTCGTCGCCCAGTTCAGGATTCTCAGTAAGAGCTTGCTGGATCGCAGCCCGGCGGTGCTGCCCATCGTTGATAACGAACTTCGCAGACATTGGAATGGTCAGTGTACCGACACGTTCCGATGAGCTACTGGTGGTGACGAAGGACGTAAACCGTACCTCGGCGTTGACTGAAGCTGTCAGGGCGGAAAATATGTAGCTATCCGGATTTCCGACGATATAGCGAGCCATCTCCGGCACCCGCGCCTTGTTCAAAGTTCGCTGCGCGCGCATCTCAGGCGGCAGCTCCTCCTCGTCGAACAGGAAGAGGCGCGGAATGAGCCGGAGCGGGCACATCGTCACGTAGTACTCGCGCCCGGCTTGGACGCCGCGTATCGCGGGAAAGACATACTCGAACTCATGGGACCGCGGCGGGGCGCTTGTGCCACTCCGAGGTTCGTAGATCGTTGACTGCGCCACGCCAAGATTTCTACCACAGTTCGGATGTGTCGGTCCGAACAACACGACGCCTCGATCCGAACGATGGTCCGTATGGGCGGGTACGCTTCCGGCATGACAGTAGTGACCTCTACCGCCGGTTACCCTGGCGGGGCGCCCGACGGTCGGCGGCGACCGGTCTACCTCGACTACAACGCGACTGCTCCGGTTGATCCCCGAGTCGCCGATGAAGTGCTGACCTACATGGCCCACGAGTTCGGCAACGCCGGGAGCCGGACACATAGCTATGGACAAGTCGCCAAAGAGCGGGTCCTCCGTGCTCGTGGGGAAGTAGCGACGGTGGTTGGCGCGCAACCCGACGATGTGATCTTTACCAGCGGGGCTACTGAGAGCAACAATTTAGCGATCCTCGGTCTGGAGGCCCATGGGGTAGATGCTGGCAAGCGGCACATCATCTCGACGCAGATCGAGCACAAGGCTGTGCTGGAACCACTTGAGGCACTGGCCCAGCGAGGTTTCGAGGTCACCTTCCTTGCACCTACTGCTGGCGGCTGGGTCGAGCCTGAGGCTGTGGCTGAAGCGCTGCGTCCCGACACGCTTCTGGTGTCCGTCATGGCGGTCAACAACGAGACCGGCGTCATTCAACCTATCGAGGGCATTGCGGACACGCTCGCTCAGCACGACGCATACTTTCACGTTGACGCCGCGCAGGCTTTCGGCAAACTAATCGAACCGCTCCGTCTGCCGCGTATTGATTTGTTGTCGGTATCTGGTCACAAAATCGCGGGACCCAAAGGGGTGGGCGCGCTGATCGCGCGCCGCCGTCGCTACAAGAGGCCGCCCCTTCAGCCGCTGATGCATGGAGGTGGTCAGGAGCGCGGCCTTCGTCCTGGTACGTTGCCGGTTGCCTTGATCGCTGGCCTCGGCCTCGCTTCGGCGCTGGCTCTAGATGAGGCCGATGAGAGGAAGAAGGTCTGCGAAGCTATTAAGAACGAGTTACTGGATGCGCTTATGCCTCTGGGCATCACCATGAACGGTGATCCAGATCGAACAGTACCCAGCGTCCTGAACTTCTCCGTCCCGGGCGTCGACTCGGAGGCCGCGGTCGTTGCGCTGAAGGATTTGGTTGCAGTATCCAACGGATCAGCTTGTACTTCACAGAATTACGGACCGAGCCACGTCCTCCATGCAGCAGGAATCTCGGAGAGCCAAGTCGCCGGAGCGATACGACTGTCATGGGATGCATCGACGGGCATTGGCACCGTGCCGGCTAGCGAGATCGCAGCCAGGCTGTGCGCCTTGATGCCGCTCGAAATGTAGACGAGCGGCGTGGTTTGACGGATGATGTCGCGTAAGCATGCCATCACCGCGCTTCGAAGCTTGTGGACTTCGCGAGTCACGCGATGGTGTCGTCATGGGCGGCTGTCCGGGATCACCGTGCGACGGTGCATTGGCGATACCGCATAGATTGGGTCCGTCTGCGGCGGCTGCATCGCGCGGCGCATGACGCAGGCTGATTTGGGGTCGCCTGCGGCGTCCATACGACCCCCAAGGTTGATCGGACCAGGCCAGGCGACCGCGGCATGTGCTGGCTCGAAGGCCCACGTACTGGTCCGGCCGCGTCGGAAACCGTGGGAGCAGCGGCCCCACCAGCGAGGCCAAGGCATGGAAACCGCTCATGCAAGCAGTTCCGGCGATCGGATCGCGACGTGGTCGCGTCGATGCAAATCCGACAAGCGGCGGCACGCCGAAAAGGCCGGGTATCAATAGTCGTCGAGCTGGGGCAATAGGTGCGCGACCGCGGTGTTGCCGTCCATATCGGCCGCGAAGATGTCGAATCGTCCGAGCACCTCAGCGCGACCGTTTGACCATCGAGCACCCACAGTCGTGTGGCTGACCGGCTATCACCGGCTCAACCAAGGCGAAGGAGTGGGTTGCTTTGCGGTCGTAGCGGGATGCGCCCGCGCTACCACCCTCACCAGCGGTAAGGAACTAGTGAGCTCGACGCCGTGTGACACGGTCTCAGCCGTCGCATGTCTAACAGTCGGCGAGACTTGCTGGCACGCAGTGCCATTCAGTCACTTGGCCAGAAGTACGATGATCGCAAGTGATATGTTCACGCGAAGCGGACGATCGCGATGGTCGTCCCCGGTGAAGGAGTGGCATGGGGACCCACAGTTTTCAGTATCCGGCTTACATAACGCGTCAGACACCTGAAGGGGCACCACTAGTATTCTTCTCGTCGCCAGCAACGCAGATTGAGCGATGGTCTGGTATACCCCAACGACGACGGCTGGATGAGCGAGAGTCGATCGGGTTTCAAAGAGGAGAAGACCGCAGCAGAATACGTGAACTGACAGCATTCTACAAGGATCATAGGAACATTGTTCAGAATCCACTGCTGGCTGCTGTGCAAGACGAGGCATCAGTGAGATTTGAATCATCGCCGGAGTCTCCCGAGTTCGGTATAGTATATATCGACGCGGAGGATTATTCCGAGTTCAGTCTGGCTGACTTGATGCGTGAAGTTGCGCACAGGTTCGAGAGTAGAGTGCCAGAGTTGAAATCTGTCCTTCCTGATATTGAGCGGATAGCCGAGCTCAATAGTAGAGTAGCGGAACTCGATGGATTAGTTAGTGAAGATAGTGAGTCGAACGACAATGGCGATGCCGCCGAATTGTTGGACGATGAGGAGTCTGCGCCGGATGACGAGCCGGGGGAAGTCGCGGGTGTGGTTCTGTCCGAGGAAACGCAACTTGTGGATTTCTACAAGGAATTACAAGCACGCATAGATGTACTCGATCGTCTTGGGCCCGCCTATGATACAGAAGACTTCCTTGGATTCACCCGAGAAGTGATGATCAGCTACCTGAATCCGATAGTCCTGGTTGATGGCCAACACCGTCTCAGGGGTGCTGTGCAAGCCGCATTAGATTCGCTCGACCGCCCCGAGGGGCGACAGCGGATTATGGATCTCACTGACGCTCTAGGCGATGCGGATATGGCCACAGATCGCCTTCTGGAGGAATCGAGTCGGAAGTTGCCGGTCTCCCTACTTATGAATTCGAGTCCTAGCGAACACGTATTTCAGTTCGTCGTTGTCAATCAAAAGGCTACACCACTCAACAAGGCTCTCCTCGGTACTATTGTCGCAACCAGCTTGAGTCGCGACGAGTTGGAGCCGGTCGCCGACCGTCTTCGTCATGCCGGAATAAAGCTGGATGACTCCCGGGCGGTCGCGTATCTTACTAGGTCTGAGAAGAGCCCATTCTGTGGACTAGTTCAGCGGGGGATATCTGGCGATAAGTCCGTGCACCTCCAGTGGCCAGTGTTCAAAGGTCTCGTGACTATATTTCGTGAACTTAGAGGTGGACGTCTCTACGGTGAGAAGACTGACTGGGCTCGAGTTTGGCGAGAGCATCATCTTCTGTCGAGCGATCTTGTTGCGGGGGCGGATGAAGGCAGAGAATATGAGCTGTGGAGTCGCCCTGATGGCCCTTGGAGAGATGTCTTTATCAGCTTTTATTGGAATGTGCGTAACTATTTCGGAAATGCGACCGATATGGGCGAGTATAACGCTTGGGGAAGTACTGATAGTAGTAATCTCTTCAATAAGGTCAGTTTGACGATACTTGCTGCTGACTACTTCTCATATCTACGCTCGCAGCGTACAACGATAAATTCCACACAAGACGTTGACACAACTTTCAATGCTTGGCTTGAAGGTGTGAGTAGTAACTATTTCAACAAAAATTGGCATCTCGATGGCGTGAAGAAAGATGCCATCGCGACCAGAAAGCAATGGGCCAAGGTCTGGCGAGAATATAGGATGAATCCCGAATCGCTTCCCAAGTGGACCGAGTACAGGCCGAAGTAACATGGATGTCGACAAGTTCAGCTCTTTTCTGCGTGTCGCAGCGAGCACATGGGGCTCTGCATGGTCTGAAAGCGCATTACGTAGACTTGCTTCACATGCGCCATCGGATCACGTGCTAGGGGAAAATGGATGGTTGTTGGCCGCCGATTTCTCCGGCACGCTCGCAAGGTGGTACGTGGATGGATTAGTAGACCTGAGTCGATATTCGGAAGACTCAAACATGCGGTTCGCGCACCTCTACCGTGAAATTTCTCGAAGACTTCGCGAGGATGCGCCGCGAGCTCCTGAGGACGAATTGCGATCGGTCTCTCGAGAATTGACGAATCTTGCTTGGGGTGAGGTTAAGGGGCGAAGGGGGGTTCCGCGACCCACATTTGGGCTCCAATGGCATGAATATATATGGGCGATGAATGAGCCAGAGCCTCGTTGCTACCTTTGTGGATACTGCTTTAAAGATTCGGCCCGCGATCGATTCCTTGGTCGCCCAATCGATCGACCGGAACCGTTGGCACTGGTGGATTTCGTGAGGCCGCGTGGCCGTACATCCCGCGATCTGTGCATTGAGATCGATCATGTGACACCGCTGGCCGCAGGCGGCAACAATGAGGTGGAAAACTTGAGACTCGCATGCGGTTGGTGTAACCGAGTCAAAAGTAGTCACACTAACTTATTCGATACGACCTCATGGGCCCTTGGAAAAATCAACCATCCGACTCTTGGGGTAGTCGCTATTCCTCAGCCCTTGTGGGTGTTGAGATTTGTAGCAACGCGTGGGAGATGCGAGAGTCCCACCGGATGCTCAGCCCGACTTGCAAATTCAGAAATATTTGTGGCACCCCGTCGTCGCGGTGGTGCACTTACCCCTACAAATCTTGCCGCTTTTTGCCAAAGGCATGACCCATGGGCTACGGAGCGGTATATTGGTGTAGACCTCACCATTGGCCGGCAACAAAGGCGTACTTCTTTGGCTCGGCCACGTCGATTGCCAGTTCCAATGTAATTCATCCAGCAACAGCTATTCTTACGTTGTATCAGCAGATTTCCTTTGTGACGTATTAGCGAGCGCCTCTGGATACAGGGTTGCCGGACGTATTTTTGGGGTTCTCCAAGATATTGTGAACTTGCCGCGAGTTCCAACGTCGAGGATGGCGCCAGTCCAGATCCCGATGGGGTGCCGTGTACACGCCACGGTCGGTGCAGTTGCTGATGCGCTAGCACGTGAGGCAGGGGCCAGCACCAGTTGGTATACAACGGTGCGCTAAGGTTCCCCCCTTCCTTGAAGGGCTCTGATGTTCCGCTGGTTTCGTGCGTCCGAATACTCGATTCAGGACACGAGTCGGATGCTCGGTTGCCCACCTATCTGAGCGGGGGGCGTGTTGTGGCGCTGGCGGTTGTGGAAAATTGCGAGGTCTGGCAGGCTAGGCTGAGCCGGGATGCATGGTTGCGGGTTACCGCCAGGGTCGCCAATTACCAGGTGAGAGGTCAGTCCGTTTCAGCATGACACGTACGCCATTAGGCTGCTCACCGTCTTTAGTGGCGTGAATTTGACGCGTCAGCCGCCGGAATATCGGTCCAATACCGCGATGATTCTCTCGAGATCACGTACCGACCGGTGGCAGAAATCTGGGTCTGTCCGCACCAGTAGGTCGACAGCTTGTGCTTCGGTGGCCAGTCCGTGGCGTTCTTTCTCTGCCATCACTCGTGAAGGTACGAGTACCCAGTTTCGTCGGGTGGTGTCGAACAGCCAGTCGATCTCTCGATTCGCGGCGGAGGCGGCCTCGTGCAAGAGTTCAGCGAGGCGAGCCGGCTGAGGTTCGGGAAAGCGCCAGACAACAAGTGGTGGAGTGGGAGTACCGTCGTCGCCGGTGCCGCCCGCATGGCGGTACCACTCCAGGTCTCCGTACCGCTTCAATCGAGTGATGAAGTCGCCAGAATTCATTACCCTACCTTCTTGACTGTGGCGCCGGGGTTATCTCCCATAATAGTCTTCCGCCATTGCTCGATAGGGATGGGGTTTGGACTGTGTCTGGGATCGTACACATATTTTCCGTCGGTATAGACCTCGTGGTATAGGAATTGTTCACGTTGTCCATATTCTTCGACGGTTACCTCTTGCCCGGGAGCGGGATCCACTCTGAGTATCTCTCCTGCTCCAGCGGCAACCTTCTTCAAGTGTTCTGCGATCTCGGAACAGTCTTCGCCTGGATGGATGCCCTCTCGCAGCATTCTTGCCATCTCGTCGGTGACCGCGCTCGAAGGAGCGCCGGAGGTGTCACCTTCGCTGACGGGGTTTCCGTCGTCATCGATGTACACCTTCATGGCGATGATGGCGCCGAGTTTGACGGCGATATCGGTGAGGCTGGGGACTTTGTCGAACGCTGTGACGACGAAGGCAGCAGTGCCTGTTGCCGCGGCTGCGGCGCCAATGATCCTGATGAGTTTGCTGATGTCGTAGGTGCTTTTGAGCACTCGGGCGGTGTTGCCGGCGATCGCCAGAACGCCGACGCCCGCGGCGACGTTGCTGAGAGCGGCGGTGATCCAGGAGGCCGCGACCCCGATGACGACTGTGGCTCCGGCCGCTACCAGGGCGTTGGTGACCGCTTCTTTGAATTTGTCGCGGACATCGGCGGTGGCTTCGCTGTATTCGCCGACGGGCGCGGCGAGGTTGACGGATGCGGCGGCGAGTTGTGTGGCACCGCTGTTCAGTGTGGTGAGGTGTCCGAGGAGGGCTTCGAGGCCCTTCTTGTCCTGGATGTTGTCGAAGAGGCTGCTGATTGCGGTGATTCGGGCGGGGGCGCCGGTGATGGTGGGGTGTTCGGCGAAGGTCTTCCAGGTGGATGCGGCTTTGGCGAGCTTGTCCTTGTTGCCGTTGGGTAGCTTGCTGCCGAACTCGTCCTGGATCTTGCGGACCAGGGCGTCGTAGAAGCCTGGGATGCTGCCGTTGCCCTCGGTGACGCCGTCGCCGTTGCTTCCCACTGATGTCGGGATCGACACCTTGTATTCCGACATCGCCGTGGCGGTGGGGCGGTCGGGCATCGGGTTGGACTTGTTGGCCAGTGCCCAGTTGTATCCGGCGGCGTAGAGCATGTTGCCGAAGTTTGTGAGTGCGTCGGCCAGGTTCGTGCAGGTCTGCATCGTTTCCTGGGCGGCGCGATCGTAGGCTTTACCCCATTGCTCACAGCCCGGTGCGTCACCGGCCATGCCAGCGCACTCACCTTTGACGGCATCGTGGACCGGCTTGTCGGCGGTACGGAGGTCGGTCGCGAGACTGTGGCACTTCTTGGCGGCGTCGTAGTAGGTCTGCCAATCGATGACCAGTACGCCCATGGTGGGTTACCCCCCGTTGAACATCTTGTAATTGGTATCGACGGCACGGGTATAGCGCGTGTGTGCAGCCTTCGCTGCGTCGCTCATATCCCTGACGCCTTCAACGAATTCGCGTGCGCCGGTGACCCATTGAGTGTGGGCCTCGGCATACGCCCGAGCGGCGACGCTCTCCCAGCCAGTGCCGGTCAACGTGGCGACCCGGCCATCGATTTCATCGAGATGTTCGCCGATGAAGCCGGCGAGCCCTGACAGGCGAGCGACGACCTCCTCGAGGTGGTCGAGATCGACCGAAAATCGTGAGTTCATGGCAGATCCAAGCTCGATGTGTTCAAGGACGCGGCGTTGCTCTCATCACGTGCCCGATAGGTATCGGCGGTGACTCCGAGCTTTTCCGCCATACCTGTCAGGGCGTTCATGATCTGGGAGCCACCATCACGGACATCGGTCCAGCCCGCAGAGAACTCGTTGGCCGCATCCCCCGTCCAGCTGCCGTCGGTAAGCGAGGCGACGTCCTTCGCGGCGGAATCCAGCGCAGCGCGCAGCGCATCTGCCAACTCGTAGACGTACTTGCCGAGTTCCCACACCTCGTCGGGTACCACAGAGAGATTCGGGCCAGAGGCTGGCGTCCCCCCATCACTCATGACGCGAATCCTAGCCGGTTCCTGTCGGGGCGCGGGCATGGACAGCTCACAAGTGCTGTCGCGTCCGAGGTGAATCGACGCCGAGACGCGGATTCCCCGTCCGGATCAAACCTATTGTCTCGCAGTGGTTCAGACTGTCACGACAGCCGAGCGTGCCTGGTCGATCTCTTTGATGAACCAGTCGAGCACCACATGGACGTCGGTCCGTAGCTGGTTTGGTGGACGCGGTGGAAAGGTGGGTGGCGTCGCTGGTTTCCCGCGCGGTCAGCACTGCACTGTCTACGCCAGTGCGCTGAGCGCATGCGAGCTCGGCCCGGATCCTGCAACCGGTATTGATTGCCAATGAGTAGCTGACCGGGAAGATTGTCGGCGCGCCGCCTTGCGACACGCCGACTTGCTCGTTGCTGCCTGACCTCTTTCTCGCCTGAGTGGGGCATCTGTGTCGACCGCTGCGCTCATTCGACGAACGACACGGAAACGACACGGATTCACTACGAACTGTCGGGATTCAGTGAGAAGTGTCGGGGGATCGAACTCGAGTATCTGCGCAGCTCATGGGGAGTTTTGAGAAGTGTCGGGAAGTATCATCGAACGCTCGTTCGGTCACGGCAGGTTTCTGGTTCGAGTCCAGATGGGGGAGCAAGAATAGGCCTCTGACCAGGAAATATGGTCAGGGGCTTCATTCGTTTGGTCCACTGATCGGACCTCACCAAGAAAACGCCAAGATTCGCCACCGAACGTTTCGTCGACCGGTCGTGTCGAAACCTGACCGAGTCGTCCAACGGCGTCACCATGATGATTCCGAACAGTGAGCCTCGGTGTGAGATCGATGCTGTCTACGCCGAGTGTGATGGGCCGAGGTTCCGGTACGAAAATCAACGCTCATGCCGAATCCGTGCGAATGCGCCGCGCCGCCAGGCCGCCAATAGCGCACCGACAGTGACGCCAGGCTCGGCGTATCGAATTGTCGAACATATGTTCGACACTGAGGTAGGCTGGTTCGGGTGAACAAACATTCGATCGCGGCGGCGCCGGATGCTCCAGCACCGGGATGGCCGGAACTGGCCGATGTCGATTTGCTGCGCACCCTCGTCGAAACCGAACGCCGTCGGAGGCGACTGGATGCTGCCATGCGCGCAGCCGTCGCCGAAGCCGAACGTCGTGGCCTCGCCGCAGACACCGGCTATCGGGACACCGTGGAGCTATTGACTGATCTGCTGCGGATCAGTGCCCACGAAGCGCGCCAGCGAATCGAATACGCGGCTCCGCAGGCCCGCTCGCGTTCCAGAAAGGTATGGAGGGTGCTGGCGGCGGCAAGCTGAGGCCGAGCCCGCTGCCTCGACCTCTGTTCGGAGGGCCGCGAGGACCGACTGCCCGTTCACCGTGTATGCGCGAGCACGGGCCGCGTCCACTGTGGCTCGTTTCGAAACGGCGCAACGTTGGCCAGCAGTTGATCTCGCGAACGCGCGCACATGCCGATGATCGTGTGCGTCGAACTCTGTGGTGCTGATCAGGCCACACCTTGGGAGGGGCTCGGCCATCTCCACGCGTTGAGCAGGTTTCCCCGTCACGGGTGGGGAAGCAAAACGCCCTGCTGTGTAGCAAATTCGGACATTCGACCGATAGGGGACTCGGGTGCGGCGAGCGCGCTTATGTCGAGTTGGAGGTCAACGATGTCTCAGTGGAGGAGAAGTCCGCGCACGGTTCGACAGTCGGTCCTGCTGGCCGCAGTCGCCGGGACGGTGGTGCTTGCTCCGGCCGCGCTGGTCTTACCGGCATTCGCAACCCCTGATCAACCCCCGGCTACTACCGCACCTGTCACCATCGCGCCCGTGACGACGGTGCCGCCGGTGACGACCGCGCCGCCGGTGACGACCGTGCCGCCGGTCACTACCGTGCCGCCGGTGACGACCGTGCCGCCGGTCACCACCGTGCCGCCGGTCACGACCGAACCGCCCGTGACGACTCCGTCATTTCCGAAAACTGTTGAGCCGGAAGATCCCTACGGCCCGGACGGCTTCGATGTCTGGGGGTACGACCGGTGGGGTTACGATCGCTGGGGTTACGACAGGTGGGGCTACGACCGGCAAGGCTACAACGAACGGGGCTACACCTCGCAGGGCTGCGCCCGTTTCGGCGAGGACCGGCCGGACGCCGACCGGCTGGCCTGCGAACTGCGCAGGGCGCGACCTTCCACCGGCAGCGCGGGCAGCTGAAACCCATACCGTTGCGGTTCAACACCTCGCCCATCGACTCGTAGCGCAGACGACCGCGCCGCGGGTCGATGCTGATCCGAGTCGGTTCTGGGGGGGCCGTGTGCGAACCTGCTGGGTACATCGTGATGGACTCGACCGTCGGCAGCACCGCCTTGCTCTGTAAATAGGCCCGTACCGTGCTCGCGCGTCCCTTCAGCGTCAAGAGGCCTGCGGCGATCCGCCGACTCTCGACCCGGAGCAGTCGTTCAGTCCGCTGCCCAGAGGCTGAGTTTCTCCGGATTCCGGATCGCCCAGATGCGGGTGATCCGGTTGTCGGCGATGTCGAAGGCGTAGACCGACACGATGGTGTCGGCGAGCTGCGCCACCAGGCCCGGTTGGCCGTTCACCGTGCGCTCGAGCAACCTCACCTCGGGAGATCGGGCGGCGATTTCGATCCAAGCGCGGGCGATCCGCTCGCCGCCGTTGATCGGGTGCAGGAAGGCCGGGGCCAGGCCGCCGCTGTCGGCGGTCGCGGTCGCGTTCGGATCGAGCAGCCCGATCAGAGCTTCGATGTCCTGTGTCTCCCAGGCACGTTTGAAGTCCCTGATCACCTCGGCGTGCCGGGTTCCCGACGGCCCCTGCGCGGTGCGGATGCGGCGGCGGGCGGAAGAGGCGAGCTGGCGGCAAGCCGCAGGGGTGCGTCCGACGATCTCGGCGACCTCGGCGAAGGAGTAGCGGAAGACATCGTGCAGGACGAACGCGACCCGTTCGGCCGGTGTCATGGAATCGAGGACGACGAGGAACGCCATACTGATCGACTCGTCGAGGGTGACCCGGTCGGCGGGATCAGCAGGGGAGGGACCACCGAGCCATTCGGAACGGTCGGGCAACGGCTCGGGAATCCATTCGCCTACATAACGTTCCCGTCTGGCACGCGCCGAGCCGAGGAGGTCGAGGCAGATGCGGCTGGCGACCGTCGTCAACCAGGCGCCGGGCGCCGCCACCTCCTGCCGCTGCCGCTCGGGCAACGCGTACCAGCGCAGGTAGGTCTCCTGCACCACATCCTCGGCTTCGGCCAACGAGCCGAGCAGCCGGTAGGCGAGATTGATCAGTTGACGGCGTTCACTGATCACCGAGCGCAGGTGCGGGTCGGTCATGGGTATCGGCTCCTTCGGTCGACGCGGGCCCTTACCGAATCGACGAGACAGCGACCCGATTTGTGAGACAGCCTGACATTCCGGACGGCTGTGTCGTCGGAAGGTCGTGACACTTTCAGCGAAGCAGGAGTTCCGGAAATGACCAGAATCGGCATCATTCTCGGCAGTACCCGACCCAACCGTAACGGCTCGCAGGTCGCCCAGTGGGTCCTGGACGTAGCATCGCAGCGCGGCGACGCCGAGTTCGAACTGATCGATCTGCGTGACCACCCGCTGCCGCATCTGGACGAAGCGGTGCCGCCGATGTTCGGCCCGTCCGTCAACACGCATACCCGCGCTTGGGCGGAGCGCATCGCACCGTTCGACGGTTTCGTGGTGGTGACCCCGGAGTACAACGGCGGCGTCCCGGGAGTGCTGAAGAACGCCTTGGACCACCTGTTCGCGGAGTGGACCGACAAGGCGGTCGGATTCGTCTCCTACGGCGTGAACGGCGGCGCCCGCGCGGTGGTGCAGTTGCGGACGGTCTGCAGCACGCTGGGCATGGCCGACGTGGGCTATCAGGTCGCGATCTCGGTGCTCACCGATTTCGAGAACCACACCACCTTCGTACCGGGCGAGCACCATGCCGCCGCCCTCGGCAAAACGCTGGATCAGGTCGTCGCGTGGAGCGTCGCCCTCGCACCTTTGCGCGCCGCTGCCGCGGCCGCCGTCGGGTGATCCCGCAGAAGAGACCGCCTGGCGGCCGGAAATTCATCGAATGGAGGATGCAATGACTGCCAACGATCACGGAGTTGGTCCGGTGGTATCGGCGCCCGCGCAACGCGCAGTGGACGAAGCCGAGATCAGGCGGCGGATCGACAAGTTGGCCGAAGGAATCGGGGCCAAGGATCTCGAGGGCGTGAAGAAGCTCTACGCAACGGACGTCGTCTCCTTCGACGTCGAGCCTCCGCTGCAGCATGTCGGTATCGACGCGAAAGCGAAGAACTGGGCGAACGCGTTCACGTTCTTCCAGGACGTGAACTATGAGGTTCGCGACCTGGCCCTCACCGTGAGCGACGATGTGGCATTCGGCCACGCCTTCGGTCGGCTCAGTGGCACGCTGCAGAACGGGGTGCCGACGAACGGTATGTGGGTCCGGGTCACTCTCTGCTTCCGGAAGATCGACGGCGATTGGCTGATCACGCACGACCAGGCTTCTGTGCCGTTCGATATTTCGACCGGCAAGGGAGTGGCCGACCTCGAGCCCTAGCTGCTGCCTGCCGCGGTAGCCGGGCAATGCCGCCGACACGCCGAGGCCCCGGCGCGAGCGTCGCGTTCGGGGTTGCGGCGGGCAGGTTTTCACTCGGACTCCGTGTCGGGACAGTCCGCGAGCGCGGATCGCCTAGAGTGACCAGGCTCACGATTGGGATTCGCGTAGGGCTGTAGAGGGTCCTGACCAGCGGTTTCCAGTAGGGGTGCTGGGTGTATCGGCAAGAAAACCGGGTGATTTGTGTCGGTGCCGGGCGGAATACTGACCCGCGCCCGATGAGTTCGAGCAGTCGACACCGTCTCTACAGCTGTGGCGCCGGGACGCGATCCGGTGACTCGGCGAAGGGCCACATGTTCTGTCAACGACCCATGCCTCCGGAGGTATCCGATGTCCGCCGCACCATCCGTTCCAGCCTCGGGAGGGCGGACACCGACCGTCATTCGGGTGCTGGTACTCGCTACCTTCGTGGTGATCCTGAACGAGACCATCATGATCAACGCGATTCCGCGCCTGATGGCGGATCTGGCGATCACCGACCGGGCGGCGCAGTGGGTGTCGACGGCGTTCATGCTGACGATGGCGGCGGTCATCCCGACCACCGGCTGGTTCCTGCAGCGCGTGTCGACCCGGCAGGCGTATGCCGCGGCGATGGGCGTCTTCCTGGCCGGTACCGCGTTGTCGGCGGTCGCGCCGTCGTTCGCGGTGCTGCTACTCGGCCGGATCGTGCAGGCCTTCGGCACCGCTGTGATGATGCCGCTGCTGATGACCACTCTGATGACGGTGGTGGCCGAGCACGACCGCGGCAGGGTGATGGGCAATGTCACCCTGGCGATTTCGGTTGCGCCCGCGATGGGGCCGGTGATCTCCGGTGGTGTTCTGCAAATCGCCTCGTGGCGTTGGCTTTTCGTGCTGGTGCTGCCGATCGCGGGTGTCATCACTTGGCTGGGGCTGCGGCAGCTGGAGAACGTCGGTGAACCGCAAGCCGGGCAGATCGATGTGGCCAGCGTGGCGCTGGCGGCGCTCGGGTTCGGCGGACTGGTGTTCGGGCTCAGCCGGTTCGAAAGCGACGACTTCGCGGGCCCGCTCGGCATCGTCGCCGTGGGCTCGGCGCTGATCGCCCTGTTCGTGTGGCGGCAGTTGCGCTTGCAGCGCACCGGTACCCCGCTGCTCGATCTGCGCGTGCTGCTGTCGGCCACCTACACCAAGGCGCTGATCCTGATGTCGGTGGCGTTCATGGCCATGCTCGGGTCGATGATTCTGCTGCCGCTGTACCTGCAGAACCTGCGTGGCCTCAGCCCGTTGGCCACCGGCTTGCTGGTCATGCCGGGCGGATTGGCGATGGGTCTGCTCGGGCCGACCGTCGGCCGCCTGTTCGACCGGTTCGGCGGTCGCTTGCTGGTGATCCCGGGGTCGATCGGAATCGCCATAGCGCTGGCCGGGTTCACTCAGATCTCGATGACCATGCCGTACTGGCAGCTGCTGGCCCTGCACATCCTGCTGATGGTGTCGCTGGCGGCGGCGTTCACCCCGGTGTTCACCCTGGGTCTCGGTGCGCTGCCGCAGCATCTGTACTCGCACGGCAGCTCCATGCTCGGCACCTTGCAGCAGGTCGCCGCGGCGTTCGGCACCGCTCTCGTGGTGACGGTGATGTCGGCGCGCGCCACGTCGCTCGCCGCCGAGGGAAGCGACCTCGTCGCCGCGCATCTCGACGGCATGCGCCTGGCCTTCCTCGTCTCGGCGGCGTTGGCGCTGATCGTGATCGTCATGGCGGTGCTGCTGCCGAACCGGGCCGCCGCGCACGAAGAGGCAGCCCCGGTGGAGTCCGTCGAGGGATCGGAGACCACGGCTCCCGAACTGACCAAGCGCTGAACCGCTTCGATACGGAAGCCCCTGGACGCATCCAGCGCCAGGGGCTTCGCCGTACGCTCCTACATCGGCACTGGTGGCGGGAATGTCCGGACGGCGCCGCTCACCCGCCGACGACCGCGACTACCCGGTAGCCGATGATCAGCGCGGTCAAGACCACGGGAATCGCGGCCACGCTCGGAGTGACGATCGCGCGCGCGAAATCGCGTGCGGGCCGGTCGGAATCGGGAATCATGTCGAACGGGAGCGGCCCGGATGCCAGCGGCTCACGTAGTTGCCGCGCGGCGGATGCGAACAGTTCCCGGTAACGGCGTTCCAGGCTCAGGTAGTAACCGTCGAGACCCCAGAAGATCCAGGCCGGTGCCAGTGCCAGCAATATCAGGCCCGATCCTTGCCGGGCCTGTGTGGTGAGAAGCGCGAATATCACGGAGACGAGGGTCACCGACCATCCGCGCACCGTGAACGACTGCTGGCTCAATCGCGCGATGATCGACTGCAACATCTCGAGGTGCTTGATGCGATGATCCGTATCCATCCTGTCCCCAATTCCCGGCTGGCATAGGCTGATTCGGCGTGTCTCGGCGCCGAATCGCCAGAGTACGGCACGGCGGTGGCGCAGCCGCCCGCCCAGCGGTTGGATTCGCTGACGGCGCGGAGTCGCGGGGGTACACTCGCAGCGACAAGGGGTGTGGTGTTCGGTCGGCCCTGGATCATAGGGGCGGTTGCAGGTTCGCCGAAAATTCGTCGCGCGCGAGAATTTCCGGCTGGCAACGGATTCCGAGGTAATACTTATGGCAAGTGCTGAATTCGGTCGAGAACTGCGCAAGCGTCGACTCGAACAGGGGCTGGCCCTGGGCAAACTCGCCGAACTCGTGCACTACAGCAGGAGTCATCTGAGCAGGGTCGAGAATGGGCAGAAGTCGCCGTCCTCGGCGCTGGCGCGCGCCTGCGACGCGGTCCTGTCCGCGGGAGGCGACCTGCTGGTGCTGGCGCCCTCGGCGGCACAGCCGGACCTGGATCTCGATATCGACGTCGGCGGCTACTCGGATGCCGAGTGGAACGTTCGATTGCACGCGGACGGGTCCGGTGTGTTCCGGATCGGGGACTTCGGCGTGCCGCCGGTGACCGCGTTCCCCGCGACAGCCACCAGCTCCGCCGCCTCGCTACCCGGCTTGAGCGCGCTGTTCGAGGAGATCAAACGCCTCGGCCGGACCAGCAGTCCCAGCCTCGTTTTCCCCATGGCGGTGATACACGAACATGCCGCGGCCGCGTCCGCTCTGCGCAGTGCCGGTGAGCTGCGCAGGCAACTTCTGCTGCACGCCGCCCGTACCGCGGAATTCGCCGGCTGGATGGCCCAGGAATGCGGCGACGAGCGCGGCGCGCTGTGGTGGACGACGCGGGCGGTCGACCACGCTTCCGCCGTCAGCGACGAGCACATGGTCAGCTACGCGCTGGTCCGCAGGGCGGTGCTGAGTCTGTATCGCGGCGATTCCGCCGAGACGACCGATCTCACCGAGCAAGTGCTCGCCGACCACGCCGTCCATCCCCGGATCCGCTGGCTGGCCGCGCTGGGGGCGGCACAGGGCTATGCCATCGGCTTGGACCACTCGAATTCCATGCGAGCGCTGGACGAAGCCGCAAACCTTTACGACGTCGCACATCGCACTGGGGAGAACGAGCTGGGGCCCTCGGCCCTGCACGAGCGCTCTGTCCTCATCGAGGCCTGGTGTCACTACGATTTGGGCAACCTCGAGGACGCCGCCGTACTGTTCGACCGAGCGATGTCGCGGAATCCGCAGCAGTCCGACCGTGACCGGGCGCGGTTCGGCACCCGGCGGGCGTTGGTGTACGCCGCGCTCGGCGACCTGGATCGAGCGTGCGCGTTGATCGCGCCGTTGCTCGACGTCATCAGCGCGGTGGACTCGGTGACAATCCGCGCGGATCTCCTCGATTTCGCCCGTACGGTGGGCCGTTACCGCCGACATGCCGCGCTGCTCGACATCCAACCGGCGCTGATGTCGGTCCTCGCCAAGCGTTGAGTGATCGGTTGTCCGTTGCCGCTGCGAACGGCAACGGACAACCACTGTCGCCGGCCGTCTGCTCGCTGAATGCTGAAGAGCGAGCCGCAGTTCGCGGCCCGGAGGTAGGAAAACGCCGCGGGGGCAAATGATGAGGACGAGAACGCCGCTTCGATGCGTTGCGGCCACGGTGGTAGGACTGTGCCGACCTACGGTGAATCGGCACGGCGCTCGACTTATGCGAAAACCGAGCACATTCGGCGCCGGCCGGGAGGGCGAGTCGACCATAATGGGGAAATAAACCAACCAGAACCTTTCGATCCGGCGGTCAGGGGATACACGCGGTCGGATATATGACCGAACGTTTGCTGTTCGAGTCGCTCAGAGTTCGGTCCGGGTGCAGACTGTTCTCTGAAAACCGTGGTGTTTCGCTCGAGGACGAGATTCGCGACCGTGAGGCATCCGAAGGATGTTACTCGGGGGTGCAACGAACTGGTCGGTTCATCCAAATCGCTCCGTCATCCGCGGCATCTATTCGCAATCGCGCAGCACTGCGCTCGATAAATCGTCCTCGAGAATCGGGTCAACTGATGGAAATATTCCTGAACTACCGCATCGTTGACAGCGTCTACGCGGTCAACGAGATATCGAAGCAGATGGCACGACACCTCGGCAGGGCGCGTGTCTTCCGGGACGTGGATTCGTTGGCCCTGGGTAGGTTGTACGCGCGCAGGATCCGCCGTGCGCTCGAGGAATGCGACACGATGGTGTCGGTGATCGGCTCGTATTGGCTCGACGCACGTGACGAACGCGGACTCCGTCGCATCGATGACGATCGGGACTGGGTGCGTATGGAACTCGTTACCGCGTTCGCGCGCGGGATACCGGTCGTCCCCGTTCTGCTGGACGACACGTCGTTGCCGAGCCCGGACCAGCTTCCGGCGGATATTCGCGCGCTATCGCAATCGCAATACTGGCATATTCGGTACCGAACGGTCGAGGAAGACGTCCGCGGTCTGCTCCGGCACCTTGCTCCGGGGGCCGACATCCGGCCGGACGGGCCGGACCGCGCGGCGCAGCAGGGCCCGCAGAACAATCAGATCAACGTGGCGAAGGACGGCAGTGTCGTACACGCCAATCAGAACGGAACCCAGAACATCTGGCTGGGCGGCCATCACAGGAGATGACGATGCACCCGTCGCCGGGACCGAACAACAATCCCAACACGAACAATCAGATCAATCAGGCCAACAACGGCAGCAGCATCTACGCCAACAACGGCGGTCGGCAGAACATCAATATTCACCAAGGCCCCCGCCGACGCGTCTGGACGTGGTACGTGCTCGCGGGATTGCTGTTACTCGACGTGGGCTTCTTCGTCTACGGCCAGTCCGCGTACACGGCCGAATCCGGGAACTCCGGCGATCTCTCGCGTGCGTTGATATTTTTCGCGCTCTTCGTCGCCACCGTTGCCCTCGTGCGGGTATGTGTGCGTGATCTGTTCGGTCGGCGGTAGGCGCGTGCGATGAATTCTTGTAAAGGAAATGGTTCATGAGTGTCACGTTCGATCACAGAGACGATGCGCTGCCCCCGACATTGGTGCCGCGGAAGCGTCCGGCGCTGAGCAGCAGGGAGATCGAGGTACTGCTGGCGTGGATAGCGTCGGACTCGAAGGTGGAAGTCGCTCGACGGCTGTATATCTCGCTGGGAACGGTGAACACCCACCTGGCCCGGATCAGGGACAAGTACGCAGCGGTCGGCCGGCCCGCGCCGACGAAAGCCGCTCTCGTGGCCCGCGCATTGCAGGACGCGCTGATCGGCATCGATGACCTGTGACCACGGCCTCGGCGGGCAGTCGGGCAAACGGCGGCGTGGCGGCGTGGATATCGCGGAGTGGAAATGCGCTGACGCCGGCGATTCGGGTGGCGCGGAGGAAAACCTTTGGGGCGCAGGGATTTGTCGGTCGAACGGTCGACAGTGAATTACCGTTTGCCCCGGTAGCATTGGCACGCCCGGGTGGCGGGGTGAAAGGGAGTGGCACCTGATGAGTGAACCGAAGGCGACAATTCTTCCGGTATATTTCGTCGCGGACGAATCGTATTCGATGGTCGACGATGTGGCGGATCTGAACGCGGGCCTGTCCAGCTTGCTCGACACCTTGCAGGGCGAATCCATGGCCGCGGCGAAGGTGCGTTTCTGTGTGCTCGGGTTCTCCGATACCGCGGTCTGTCATTTGGAACCGACCGATCTGCGAAATCTGGAAGCCATGCCGGAACTGCGGGCGCGCGGTTCGACGTCGTTCGCGGCGGCGTTCGCCGAATTGACCAACCGGATACCGCGCGACATCGCCGCGCTGAAGTCCGCCGGCTACCTGGTCAATCGACCCGCCGTGTTCTTCCTCACCGACGGTGCGCCGAATCCTGGCGAGGGCTGGGAGACCGAGCACGCGCGGCTGACGAGTTTCGCGGCCCGGCCGAACATTCTGGCGTTCGGCATCGGCCAGGCCGACGCCGATGTGATCCGGCGGGTGGCGACCAACCCGCAGTACGCGTTCATCACCGCGGCCGGCACCGACACCGGCGTCGCGATCTCGAAATTCATCACGGCGCTGACGCAGTCGGTGATCAATTCGGGCCAGGCGTTGGCGACGGGACAGGCGACGCTGCAAGTGGAGAAACCCGATAATTTCGTCTCGCTCGCCGTGGACACGGTGTGATGGGCTTCCTGAGCAAGCGGGGCAAGCGCTTGCCGGATGATCCGGTGCCCGCGGATCCGGCTGTCATCGTGAACCCGGCACCGGCGGACGAGGCGATCGGACCCACCCTTCCGAGCCGCCCGGCGAGCGAGCCGATCGTCGTCGGCGCCCCCACACCGGCGTTCGAGGCGAAGGCCATCGGCACCGAGTACGGCAGGAATCCGTACCGCGCGGACACCATGATCGACGGATGGTCACGCGGACCGTTCACCGTTCGCGCGGCATCGGTGCGTGGTTACCTGCACCGATACAACGGCGTACCCCGTCAGGACGATTTCGCGGTCACCGCGGCGCCGGATCGTGATCGACTGATCGTCGCGGTGGCCGACGGAGTGTCCGCGGCGCGGTATTCGCACATCGGCTCGACCACCGCCGTGCGCTACGCCACCCAGTGGCTGGAAGAGCAGCCAGTGGAGGCGCTCGGCGACATCGGATGGCAATCGCTGTTCCAGAACACCGCGTGGATGCTGACCGAGCGCGCCGCCGCTGTGCTGTCGCTGGCGCAGGCCGATGCCGAGCAGGCCGAGCAGGTGCTGGCGACGACGCTGACGTGTGTGGTGTGTGAGAGCGACGCCGACGGTGCGTTGTCCGCGGTGCTGGCCGGTGTCGGCGACTCCGGTGCCTGGTTGCTGTCGGACGAGCGTTTCGTCCCGGTACTCGGCGGCAAGCAGTCGTCGGACTCCGGGTTGACCTCCTCCGCGGTGAGCGGGCTGCCCAGAGTTCCGAACGAAGTCGAGCCCATCTCGGTGACCGTCGAGCCTGGCCAGGTGTTGCTGGTCGGCACCGACGGATTCGGCGATCCGCTCGGCGGCGGCGACGGCGAGGTCGGGGCATTGTTCGCCTCGGTGCTCGCCGGGCGGGTGCCGTCGCACCTGGAATTCGCGCACACCCTGGATTTCTCGCGGGAGACATTCGACGACGACCGGACATTGGTGGCCATCTGGCCGAGGGTGAACTGACGGGATCGGCAGTGACGCAGCAGCGAGTGAAGGTGGGTCAGCTCGGCCCGTTGACCAAGCTGGCGGCCGGTGGTCAAGGGGTGGTCTTCAGCGCGCCGAGCGCGCGCATGCGGTACGCGAAAGCGGTGGTGTACAAGGAATACAAACCCGTCGTGCTGGCGAATGTGGCGGTCGACGTGTTGGAGGAGATGCCCGCCTACCTCGAATCGCTGCCCTTCGCGGAGGGCATGGACCTGCTCTCCCGGGTCGCGTGGCCGTGCAGGCTGGTCGAGGCGGACAACTCCGCCCAGGTGACCGGGTTCGTGATGCCCGCGATTCCGGACGAGTTCTTCATCAAGATGACCATGTCCTCGGCAGTGCAGTCGAAGACCGCGGAGTTCCAGCATCTGCTCAACGGTGACAGTTTCCTGGCGCGGCGCGGCATTCCGCTGACCGACCGGCACCGCTACGAGTTGCTGGCCGAAGCCGCCGAAGCGCTGACGATTCTGCACCGCCACGACATCGCGGTCGGCGACCTGTCACCGAAGAACCTGCTGTTCTCGTTACAGCCGGATCGGAAGGTGTACTTCATCGACTGCGATGCCATGCGGCTGCGGTCCCGGTCGGTCTCGGCGCAAGTCGAGACTCCGGACTGGGAGGTCGAGGTGGTCAATCCCGGAGAGGAACTGGCGACCGCGCGATCGGATGCCTACAAGTTCGGGTTGCTCGCGCTGCGGCTGCTGGCCGGAGACCAGAGCACCCGCGATCCGAACCGGCTGCCCGCCGCCGTGCCCGCTCCGGTGCGGGGACTCGTCGGCGCGGCCCTGTCGCCCGTACCGGCGCAGCGGCCCCGGC
Organism: Nocardia sp. NPDC051929; assembly: GCF_044548645.1. Taxonomy (NCBI): domain Bacteria; kingdom Bacillati; phylum Actinomycetota; class Actinomycetes; order Mycobacteriales; family Nocardiaceae; genus Nocardia; species Nocardia sp. NPDC051929. The sequence continues at coordinate 288,711 of NZ_JBIUCG010000008.1, forward strand.
CGGGGGACTGGTTGCCCGCGTTGTCCCAGGCCGCGGCGCGCGCCGCCACCCGCGCGCCGTCGCCTCCGCCACGGACCACACCGCCGCGCGGAGCGGTGGCGCCCGCCATCGTCACACCGGCACCACCGGTGATCATGCCGCCGCCCGCTGGCCGCCGCCCGTGGGCGCCTCGGATTCCGACTCGGGTAAAGGTGATCTCCGCGCTCGCTCTCCTTGTTGTCGTCGTCGGCTTTCTGGCCGGCAAGATGTCCGGCGACAGCGGTCCGAGCGCCGCGGGCAACCGCGCGGCGGCCGTGGCGACCGGACCGACCTCGGTGACCGCCACGATCGCCGTGGGCGCGCAACCCTGGGGCGTCGCGATCGATCCGACCAGCGCGAACTTGTTCGTTACCAACAGCGCAGGCAATTCGGTCTCGGTGATCGACACGAAGACGAATGTCACCGGAGTGGTTACGGCACCGGGAATGGTGAAGCCGACCGCGGTCGCCATAGATTCGGCGGCGGGGCTCGCCTATGTCACGAATGCCGGAAGCGCCTCCGTGTTACTGATCAACACGCGCAATGGGTCTTTTGCGGGAAGTATCCCCGTGGGCGCGGGGCCGTACGGCATCGCCGTCGACTCCGCCTCTCACACCGCTTTCGTCACGAATTTCGAGGCCGACACGGTGTCGGTGATCGACACCCGATCCAGGGTGGTCACCGCGACGATCCGGGTCGGTAGCCATCCGTACGGCGTGGCCGTCGACCCGAGTTCGCACAGCGTCTTCGTCGCCAACGCCGGTCCGCCCGGCGCCGTCGACCACACGGTGTCGGTGATCGACCCCGCCCTACCGGTCGTAGCGGCCACGATCAATGTCGGGAATCAACCTTGGGGCGTGGCGGTCGACTCCGACACGCGCACCGCGTACGTCACCAATCATGCCGACGGCACCGTATCGGTAATCGACATTCGAACCCGCGCGGTCACCGCGACATTGCGCGTCGGGCTCGGACCGGTCGGCGTGGCGGTGGACGGGCCGCGGAAGACGGTGTACGTCACCAACCACGGCCTCGACGATGTGCGTACTGCCAGCGCTGTTTCTCTGATCGACACCCGGACCGGAAAGCCCGACAGCTCGATTCGAGTGGGGAGCCGCCCGCACGGTGTCGTCGTCGATCCGGGCAACCGGACCGTCTACGTCACGAACTTCAGCGACGGCACAGTGTCCGTGATCGGTGACTGATGGCGACGCACAGCTTCCGCCATGGAAGAAGCCGATGGCCGCGGCTCATGGTGGCAGTCGTCGTCGCATACGCCACCGTCGTGGTCGTGGGCGGCGGGTCCGAGCCCGGGGCGCGTGACAACCCGGTGAGCGCCGGGGACTCCACCGCTCTCGGTCGCACGCTGGAGCCCATCGTGCGCGGAGTGCTCGACGCGCACCTCGTTCCGGGCGCGGTGGTCTACGTGCGGACGCGGGACACCGTGTGGCGACAGGCTTTCGGCACGCGAACGGTCGGGCGGAGCGATCCGGTGACCGTCGACGACTTCTTTCGCGTAGGTTCCACCACCAAGACGATGGTCGGCACGGTCGCGCTGCAGCTGGTCGGGGAGGGCAGACTGGCCCTCGATGATCCGGTGTCGAAGTACCGGCGCGGCGTTCCGAACGGCGCCGGCATCACGATCGCCGAGCTGCTGAACATGCGCAGCGGGTTGTTCAGCTATAACGAAGCACCTCAGCTCGCACGAGCGATGGACGACGACCCGGGGCGCACGTGGGAGCCGGAAGAGCTGCTGCGGCTGGGGTTCTCGTCGCCGCCGTATTTCGCCCCCGATGCCGAGTTCCGCTATTCGAATACCAATACGATTCTGTTGGCCTCGGTGCTCGAGCAGATAACCGGTGAGGACATCCGCTCGCTGCTGACGAATCGCATCTTCGTTCCGCTCGGCCTGACGAACACGTCGTTCCCAGCCCTCGGCGACGCGTCCCTACCCATGCCGTCCCCGCACGGATACCTCTACGGCACCAACGAGTCCGCGCTCACGTCACCGCGGTTGCCCGACGACCAGCTCGCCGCGGCTCGCGCGGGATCACTACTGCCGACCGACGTGACGAACCTGGATCCCTCGTGGATCGGGGCCGCGGGCGCGGCGATCTCGACCGCGGCGGATCTGGCTGCCTACGTGCGCGAGCTGGTCGGTGGCGACCGCCTGCTCGGGCCCCCGCTCCAGGCGCAGCGCCTCGACAGCGCGGCTCCGTTGAGCCGGAGCGATCCGGCGGACATCCACTACGGTCTCGGACTCGAGTCGTTCGGACCGCTGCTCGGCCACGACGGGGCGATCCCCGGGTTCCAGACGTTCATGGGCTATGACCCGGTCACCGATATCACCGTCATCGTGTTGTGCACACTGCGCGACGGGCCCGCGGGCGGGCGGCCCGCGAACGAGATCGCCTACGGTTTCGCGCGCACGCTGATCGGCGGCTGATCCGCAGCGGTGGCCGCACGACGTGGCCGGTCACCAGGTGGGCGTCCGGCGAAGCGTCGCATGATGGGCCGGTCCATTCCGTGGTAGATGGCCGCCGCGGCGAGGATCGATACGACCAGTACGACTGTCGCCCACAACGCCCAGCCGCCGATCGAGTAGCGGTGCCCGCCGATGAACAGCCGGGTGACGATCACCATGACCGGAAACTGGATCATGTAGAACGCGTACGAGATGTCACCGAGCCAGACCAGCGGCCGTCTGGCATTGAGGCCGGAGATTCCCGCCAGGTCCCGGGCGGCCAAGGTGGCTATCACCGCCGTCATCGGCGCCACCAGAAGTGCGGACATCTTGTAGTTCACCGGGACGAACCAGGTGGCGCCGTAGGCGAGGACCAGCGCTGTCAACGGTGTGGTCAGCCGCGTATTGCGCCAGAGACCTTCGGCGACGAGACGGGCGGCGATGACTCCGAGGTAGAACTCCGGCAGTCGTGATGCCGGGAAAGGGTAACTGAGCCAATATGACGTCGGGATCGGAATATCGGGCTGCGCGAACCATTGTGGTGAGGCGTGAATTTCGAACTCGGGCGAGACATCGCCGCGCAGCAGCCTCGGCGCGAAGGTGTTGGCGATGCCCTTGGGGCCGTCAGTCCACAGGTAGAAACCGGTGTGCAACGCCAGGATCGCGACCAGCAGCGCCGCCACCGCCCACCACAGCCCGCGTCGCGGAATACGCGCGACCATCGGGTAGGCCAGGGGAAAGCTGAAGTAGAACAGCAACTCCGCGCACAGCGACCAGGACGGGACGTTGAGCCCGCCCACGGTGGTCCACTTCGGCACCCAGGTGTGCACGAGCAGGACATTCGGCGCCCACACCACCGCACGGCCGAGCGGGACGCCTGCCGCGACCACGAACACCAGCACAGCGACCAGATGGGTCGGGTAGATCTTCAGAATTCGGCGGCGATAGAACAACCGCACCGGCATACCTTCGCGAAACGACCAGTAGATGACGAAGCCGGAGAGCACGAAGAAGAAGGTCACCCCCGCAGCGCCCTGCTGCATCGGAGCAAAAGTGTGAATGGTGCGGAACAGCTCCGACTTCTGGAACGGATAGGCCGGGATGAAGACCAACGCGTGCAGGACGAAGACGGCGAAAGCCGCCCACCACCTCGCGCCGGTGAGCGCGGGCAGCTCAACGGCCGGACGATAGTCGGACGGCATGGGCGGGCCGTGCGTCGCGCTCAGAGCCCGAACCGCTGGCGCACCTGCACGGCGACGGCGCCGTTGCCCTGCGCGTTGGGGTGCACCGGGGCGCCGTCGAACGGCGAGTCCGCGCCTGCGAGCCCGCTGATCCACGGCTCCTCCGAGCAACTGGCGTGCCCCGCGGTGATCGCGCGCACGTCGACGAACTCGATGCCGAGCAGCTGCGCGGCGGCACGTTGCGCGTCCTGCAGGCGATCGAGATAAGCGATGTAGCCTTCCGCGCGCGGCTGGACGACCCGTCCGACCACGGCGAGATCCATGCATGCCGCGGGCTGCCCCGGGGGAAAGATCTCCGGGTATCCGACGAGCGCCACCCGCGCGTTCGGGGCGTAGTAACGCACGAACGTGACGACCTCGCGTACGCGGTCCGCGTAGGTCGCGCCGGTCACCGCGTGGTAGTCGGGCAGCCGGTTCTGCTCAGCCGCGTCGAGCCCGCACCCCTCGACGATGTCGAGGAGGCAGTCGGTCGAGGGAAACGCGGTCCCGCTCGACGCACCCCAGATGTCGTTCAGGCCCGCTTGGATCAGGACGGCACGTGTATCGGACCCGAACGCGCCCTGCGCGTGGGCCTTTCGCGTCTGATGCACGAGCGTCCAGCCGTTCCCGGTGTCGATCGTGCCGCCGTTGCAGGACACGTCTACGAATCCGGCGGTGCCGGAGAGTCTTGTCGATATGGCGAGTTTGTTCGGCCAAGAGTTCGGTGACCGAGCGCACCCGTCGTCGGCGTGGCCGAGGACGGGCGCGGTGGCGGTGAACGAGTCGCCGAGGACGACCAGCGTCGCGGCGCCGGCCGGATCGGCCGTGGCGGTCGTGCCGGAGGGCAGGGCGAGCAACGAGATCGCAACGAGCGCCGCGGTGGCCATCGACCTACCTCGGACGGATCTCATCGCACACCCAATCTTTCGACGGCACAGGAGGTTCCAGTATCGCGTCGGGCCGCCGCCCGCCGCTGTCGGTCGAACGGCCGACTGCCGTGGGTACCGCGCCGGCACTAGCGTTGCCTCGTGCCTGCTCTCCGATCCGAATCCCGTCGGTTGCCGCTCGCGTTGGGCATCGTCGCGCTCGCGATCGGCGGATGCGCGCAGCCGTCGGAGTCGGAGCCCGCCGCACCGGCAGCGTCGACGTCGGCCACGAGTCCGACGTCCGCCGCGGCGCCCGCGCCGGTGTCGCCGATCGCTTCGGCGCCTCCGGAGGCTTCTGTTTCGGAGGCGGCTCTGCCGGAACCCGACGCGCCGGAACCCTTGGCCGAGCCCCCTGTCGGCGTACGCGTCCCGCAGCCGCAGCCGCAGCCGCAGCCGCAGCCGCAGCCCGCCGCGCCGCAGCCCAGACCCGCGCCGCAGCAGCCCGCGGAGCCGCCCTCCCTTCCAGACCCCGGTTTCGAGCCGCGTTCCGGGTACTGACCTCCGCGCTGACACATGCCGGAAGAATGGTGGCGAGCGTGCGCGATTCGATTCGGCGGCGCACGCGCGGAGCACGCCATTGCCGGGGAACGCGAAGACTCGGCAAGATATTGCTCGATGAGCGGCCGGATCCCTACGGGAATTGGCGGGCTCCGGGCAGCGGTTCGTACGGCTGTTCGCGTCGCGGTCGCGCGGGAACGAGGGAAGACGACCCGTGGCAGCGCTCACAAGGTGATTGGCTCTGCCGGACCCGGGTATGCGACCCATGTCAGCCGACAAGGAATTGGGAGGTATGTGATGCCCGAGCATCGGAGCGGACCCCTGGAAGCTGTCGAAGGTGTCGTCGAGGACGCCAAGGGGAAGGCGAAGGAAGCCGCTGGCGTCGTCACCGGTGACGAGGACCTGAAGAAAGAGGGTCGCGCACAGCAGGACAAGGCCGAATCGCAGCGCGAGGCGGCGCAGAAGGAAGCCGAGGCCGAAAAGGCCCGTGCGGAAGCAGATCTCGACGAGGCCCGTCAGAGCGCGTACGAGAGCGGCAAGGACGCCTAGGGGGTGTTTCGAAGTAGTTGATGGGGTGGGGCCCCCCCCCCGGGGCCCCCCCCCCCCCCCGGCGCCGGGGGCGGGGGGGGGGGGGGGGTGTTTGTGTGTTGTGGGGGTGTTTGTTTATCGTTATTCGAAAAAAAAAAAAAAAACAATAAAAACA